>JBDSMR010000178.1:0-14592 GCA_039915735.1 Usitatibacter sp.
GGCGACAGGGCTGAAAACCACAAAGGCATTCTCCGCTGCGTCTTGTCGCATAACGGAAAATTGGTGGCATGGCGAATCGATTCAGAACGCTTGTCGTGCCACCAATCCACTGTGACATTTCTGCCAAAAGCAGCGGCTTGGCCTTGCTCGGCTTGCCAGTCGGGCCAGTGCTTGGCAGAGAGCGGGGCATGGAGATTCTTGCACTGCTTGCCGATCCGACCGCCTGGGCCGCGCTGATCACGCTGATCATCCTCGAGGTGGTGCTGGGCATCGACAATCTCGTGTTCATCTCGCTGCTCGCCGGGCGCCTGCCGCTGGAGCAGCAGGCGAAGGCACGCAAGCTGGGCCTGGCCGGTGCGCTGGTTTCCCGACTGATCCTGCTTGCGACCCTCGCGTGGATCGTTGGCCTCACGCAGCCGGTCCTGACGCTCGGCAGGTTCGACCTCTCCTGGCGCGACATCATTTTGATCGCGGGCGGCCTCTTCCTGCTGTGGAAGGCAACACACGAGATCCACAATGAAATGGAAGGCGAGGAAGGCGAGGGCAAGCCCGGCGCCGGCGGCGTCACACTCACGGCCGTCGTCGCCCAGATCGCGGTGATCGACATCATTTTTTCCCTCGACTCGGTGATCACCGCCGTCGGCATGGCCGACCACCTGTGGGTGATGGTGGTGGCAGTGATCGCGGCGATGATCGTGATGCTGATTGCCTCGGAGCCGCTGGCGCGCTTCATCGCGGCGCATCCGACGGTGAAGATGCTCGCGCTTTCATTCCTGGTGCTCATCGGCACGCTGCTGATCGCCGACGGCCTGCACTTCCACATCCCGAAGGGCTACGTGTATTTCGCGCTTGGATTCTCGGTGCTGGTGGAGGCACTCAACTACTGGGTGCGGCGACGCCGCAAAGCTGCAAGGGCGATGGCATGACAACACTTGATCCACGTGCGCTCACGCGCGAACTGCTCGCCTTCAACACCATCAACCCGCCCGGCATGGAGCGCGCATGTGCCCGCCACCTGGGCGCGATGCTGGAAGGCGCGGGTTTCAGGGTGGCGTATCACGAGTTCGCCGAAGGCCGTACCAGCCTCATTGCGCAGATCGGCGGCATGGAGGAGCGCCCGCCCATCTGCTTCACCGGACATATCGACACGGTTCCCCTGGGCGCGGCGAAGTGGACGCGCGATGCGTTCGCCGGTGAAACCGATGGCGACCGCATCTACGGCCGCGGCTCCACCGACATGAAAAGCGGCATCGCGGCCTTCATCGCCGCCGCCATCGAGCTCGCCCCGAAGCTCGAGCGCAGCCCCGGCCTGGTGCTGGTGATCACCGCCGGTGAAGAGGTCGGCTGCGAAGGCGCGCGCTTCCTCGCGGACCAGAAGCTGCTCGGGCGCGCCGGCGCGATTATTGTTGCCGAACCCACCGCCAATTTCCCCTATGTCGGCCACAAGGGCCTGGCGTGGTTCGAAATCGAGACTCACGGAGTCACGGCGCATGGCTCGATGCCGGAAGTGGGTGACAACGCAATCGTGAAGATGGCGAAGGTGATCGGCGACCTCGAGCATTTCCATTTTCCCGTCGAATCACATGCGATCATGGGAAAACCCACGATGAATGTCGGCACCATTCGCGGCGGCCTCAATACCAACTCGGTTCCCGACGAGGCGCGCATCACCCTCGACACGCGCACCGTCCCCGGCATCGACCATGTGCACCTGTGCAATTCGCTGCAGTCGCTGCTGGCTCCGCGGGGTGCAAGCGTGCGCAAGCTCGTCGACACCGCCTCGCTTTACACCGAGCCGCAGGACGAATGGGTGCAGCAGGTCTTCGACGAATGCACGCCGTTCCTCGACGCCCGCCCGACGCCGAAGACCATCACCTTCTCCACCGATGGCTCCGACCTCAAGCGCGGCTTCGGCGGGCCGCCCGCGGTGATCCTCGGCCCGGGGGAGCCGCAGCTCGCGCACCAGACCGACGAGTGGTGCTCGCTGCATCGCATCGAACAGTCGGTCGATCTCTTCCGCACGCTGATGCGCCGGTGGTGCGGGGCATAGTGCGTCAGCGATGTTGAGCGCAGGGCGCGCACGCGCGGCAGCCACGAGCCTTGCCTGCGTTTTCCTCGCCGTCCTGCCGTTTTCATCCAGCGTCGCGTTGCGCAACGTCGCGATGGCGCTGGCGGGAATCTCCGGCATCACCTGGCTCGTGAAGCGCGGGGGCAACTGGCGCTCCGCTTTCCCGGCGGCACACATCCTGCTACCGATCGCCTGCTGGACCACGTGGTGCCTGCTCTCGCTTGCGTGGAGCGTGGATCCTTCCTATTCGCTCACCGAGCTGCGCCCCGGCCTGCTGCCCACGCTCGGCGCGTTCCTGCTGTTCTACGGACTCACGCTCGATTTCGCCGACCTCGACCGCTGGGCGTGGTCGCTCGCGGCCGGGCTCGCCGTTCTCGCGCTCGCGGCCATCGCGCAGCATCTCCTCCTCGGCCGCTGGGACCCGACGCGCTGGCACGTGGACGGCGGCTACTACGCCACGCATGTGGTGCTCGCCGCGCCGATGCTGGTGTGGCTCTGGCTGCGCCAGGCGGCGCGTGCCGCGTGGGTGCGCCCTGCACTGCTGGCAACAGCAATCGCCACGACGATTGCGACCTATTGGGCCGACAACCGCATCGTCTGGATCGCGCTCGCGGTGATGACAATTGCTGCCGCCGCGATGTCCGCGCGCGGGGGGGGCGCCGCCGCGCGCCGGCGCGCCGTTGTGGTCACCCTCGTCACCGTCGCCTTTGCCGCCGGACTCTTCGCGCTCGCGCACCAGCAACGCAACGAGATCCTGCACAGCCGCGGCGGCGAAGGCGCGCAACTGGTGACCGACCCGCGCCTGGCGATCTGGCCGTTCGCGCTCGAACGCATTGCGGAAAAGCCCCTCATCGGCCATGGATACGGCCGCGGCATCCTGCGCGACACGATGCGCACCGCCGGCGCGGCGCCGGACAATCCGCTGCACTGGCACGCACACGACCTGTTCCTGAACGTCGCGCTGCAGGTGGGCCTCGTAGGCCTGGCGTTGTTCCTGTGGATGTGGGGCGTGATGGCGCGCGAGCTGGTGGGACTGATGCGCGAGGCGCCGCCGCGACGCTGGCTTGCAATCCTCGGCTTCGCGCTGCTGGCGGGCTACACGGTGAAGAACCTCACCGATGATTTCCACGTGCGCCACATCGCGCTGCTCGCGTACTCGCTGGCGGGTGCGTTGATCGCACTCGCGCGCGCGCCTAGATCGACAGGCCGACCTTGAGTCCG
This sequence comes from Usitatibacter sp., assembly GCA_039915735.1. Classification (GTDB taxonomy): domain Bacteria; phylum Pseudomonadota; class Gammaproteobacteria; order Burkholderiales; family Usitatibacteraceae; genus Usitatibacter. Next base: position 3,290 of record JBDSMR010000178.1, read on the forward strand.
AGCAGGATCAGGAACAAGGCGAAGATGCGCCGCAACGTGGGACCGGTGAGCTTGTGCGCGAGGCGCGCGCCAAATGGCGCCACCAGCACGCTCGTGATCGAGATGCCGACGAAGGCCGGCAGGTAGACGAACCCCACGCTGCCGGTTGGCAGCCCGTCCACCGAAATGCCCGCCAGCGCATAACCCACCGCGCCCGCGATCGCGACCGGAAAACCCATGGCGGAGACGGTGCCGATGGCGCGGTGCGTCGTCATGTCGCACCAGGTGAGGAAGGGCACGCCGATCGCGGCAGCGCCGCCCCCGAAGAGGCTCGAGCTCACTCCGATGAAAAGCGCCATCGCAGTCAGGCCGACGGTGCCGGGGAGTGTTCGCGCCGCCTTCGGCTTCAGGTTCAACACCAGCTGCGCGATGATCAGCACCATGAAGCCGAGGAAGAAGCCCTTGAGGAACGTGGTGTTGCTGAAGCGCGCGAGCACCGCGCCGGCAAGGACACCCACGAGCAATCCCGGGATCATCCGCCGCACCACGATCCAGTCGACCGCGTTGTGGCGGTTGTGCGTGCGGAAGCTCGCCCACGCGCCCGACATGATGGCCGCAAGCGAAGTACCGATGGCCATGTGCATGACGTAGGGCGGGGGGAATCCATGCGCCGCGAACATCAGCGCGAGCGAGGAGACGATGATGGTGCCGCCGCCGATGCCCAGCAGGCCTGCGAAAAATCCCGTTGCCGCGCCTATCGCGAGATAGGACGCCAGCTCAACCATCGAGCTTCTTGCGGATGAAATTCCATTCGGCCGGCGTGACTGGCGTGATCGAGAGTCGGTTGCCGCGCTTGAGCGTCACCATGTCTTCGAGTTCCGGGTAGCCGCGCATCTCCTCGAGCGGCATGTGGCGCGTCACCTTGTCGAGCTTCACGTCCACCAGCATCCAGCGCGGCTCTTCCCGCGTGGCCTTGGGGTCGAAGTACTTGCCCTTCTTGTTGAACTGGCTTTCGTCCGGATACGACGTGCTGGCCACTTTTGCGAGGCCCGCGATACCGGGGATTTCACAGCTCGAGTGGTAGAAAAGCACGCCGTCGCCGACACGCATGCTGTCGCGCATGAAATTGCGCGCGACGTAATTGCGCACTCCGAACCAAGCGGTGGTTTTCTTCGGCGCCTTCGCCAGGTCCTCGATCGAGAACTCGTCGGGCTCCGACTTCATCAGCCAGTAGTTCATCGGCGCGGGAAATTCAAATTCATGGGGTCGGAGCCCAATGTCGTGATGCAACGGGGCTGACGAAGATATCACGCGCATGAATTGGGATCCGACCCCGGCACACGCGCATGAATTGGGGTCTGACCCCGGGTATTTGCTGCGGTGTTCGTCCGGGCCGCACCTCGAACCATCGGTTCAAGGCGGTCGCCAGTCGATCACCGCAGGTAAGTCCGGCGTGGGACTCGCACAATAGTGACCAGAACCGGCGTCCAGGGTACCGCTATCGGTTCAAAGGATGTAAGCCCGGACGAACACCGCAGGAAACACGCCTCAGAAGAGCTTTTCCTGATCGACCGCGAGGGCCGCATCAAGCGCTTCCTGCATGGCAACGATTCTACGCCGAATCGCCGGATTTTCGGCGGAGCCGGAGCCCTTGCCGGGGCTCGACATCGCCTCGTGCGCGATGTTGAGCGCGGCCATGATCGCGATGCGCTCGTTGCCGACGACCTTGCCGGTATCGCGCACTTCCTTCAGCTTGCGGTTGAGGTATTCGACCGATGCGTGGAGCTGCTTTTCCTCGCCTTCGGGACATCCGACGCGGAATTCGCGCCCGAGGATGTTGATGGTGATGGCACCTTTCTCGCGCTTTTCCTCCGCGGCGCTCAAGACTCCGTCTCCGGAATCTGCTTGAGCAGCGCTTCGATGCGCGTCTTCGCGGCACCGAGCTTTTCACCGAGGCGAACGTTCTCGTCCGCGCGCGCGGCGACCTGCTGTCGCAGCTCGAGGTTCTCCTCGCGCAGCGTCTTGAGGCGCTGCACCAGTTGCGCGAGCTTTTCCTCGAGGGCGGAGAGTTCCGGATCCATCCACCAACCCTATTGGAAAGTACCTGCCACGTCAATGCATAAGGCGCGTTTTTGAAAGTTGTTTCGAGCGAGCCCCAGGGCGCTGGCGTATCATTTTGCCCACCACCATGAATCCTTCATCGATCGTCGGGCTTTTCAGCCTCGCGGCGCTGGGGGCCCAAGCCCAGGGCACGCCCACGCCACCCGTCACAACGCTCGACCCCGTGCTGGTCACCGCGACCCGCGCTCTTTCCCCCACGCCCACCCTTCGCGACACCGCCGTCATCACGCGGGAAGAGCTCGACACCTATGGCGCGCTCAGCCTGGGCGAAATCCTGCAGCGCCGCGCAGGCATCGAACTGCATGCCACCGGCGGCCCCGGCCAGCCCCAGGGCCTCTTCATCCGCGGCGCCGGAAGTGCCCAGACGCTGGTGCTGATCGACGGCCTGCGCGCCGGATCGGCCACCGTCGGCACCACCTCGATCGAAAACATCCCGGTGGAGATGATCGAGCGCATCGAGATCGTGAAGGGGCCACTCTCCAGCCTTTACGGCTCGGACGCCATCGGCGGCGTGATCCAGATCTTCACGCGCGGCGCCGCGGTGCCACACCTCTTCGCATCGGCCGGTTTCGGCAACAACCGCGAACGCCGCGCCGCCGCCAGCATCAACACCGTTGATGGCGATACTGCCGTCACCCTCAACGCCGGCGTGCGCAAGGTCGATGCGCACAGCGCCACCAGCGAGCGCATCGCCTTTTGCCACGATCCCGATCGCGATCCACACGAAAATGCATTCGCGAGCATCCGCGCCTCGCACCGTCTGTGGCAGGGCGAGCTGGTCACGGTCGAGGCTTTCACCACCCGCGGCAAGACCGAGTTCGACGGCTGCGGCACCAATGACCTCAACGACCAGACGATCTCAGGGGCGCGCGTGAGCTCCTCGACGCGCTTCACCAACTACTGGTCGAGCCGCCTCACGTTTGGCCAGGGACGCGACAAACTCGAAATCCGCGGCGCCTTCCCCAACCGCTTCGAAACACGCCAGGACCAGCTCGCCTGGGTGAATGAATTGAACGTGCCCGGCGGCAGCGTGATCGCCGGTTTCGAGGCGCTGCGCCAGAAGGTCATCTCCGACGCCACCGCGTTCTCGCAGTCGAAGCGCGACACCAACTCCACTTTCGTGGGGCTGAACCAGGAGTGGGCCGGACAGCGCATCGAGGCGAGTTATCGCCGCGACGACGGCGATTCCTTTGGCGTGCGCAATACCGGCAGCGTGGGCTACGGCTTGCCGATCTGGGACGGCGGCCCGCGAATCTCCGCCACGTTCGGGCGTGGCTTCCGCGCGCCGACGTTCTACGACCTCTACGGGCCGACCTCGGAGTTCTACGTGCCCAACCCGCTGCTGATTCCCGAGCACAGCCGCAGCCGCGAAGTCTCGATTCGCTCGGAAGGCGCATCTGCCTTCCGCTGGCGCGTGACCGCCTTCGACAACCAGATCGATGGCCTGATCGTGTATGTATTTCCCACGGTGATGAACGTGAATCGCGCGCGCATCCGCGGCGTGGAGGTGGCGGCCGAAGGCGTGGCCTACGGTTTCCGCTGGCTCGCGTCGGCGACATTCCAACGACCGCGTGACGAGGCGACGGGACTGCGGTTGCAGGCGCGCGCGCAACGTTTCGGCGCGATCGACATGAGCCGCACCTTCGGCTCCTGGACCGCGGGCCTGAGCGTGTTCGCCAGCGGCGAGCGATTCGACTCCGCCAGCGAGTCGGCGGCTTCGCGGCTTTCGCCCTACACCCTGGTCGACGCGAGGCTGCGCTACCAGGCGAGCAAGATGGTCGCGGTGGAGCTCATCGCGACCAACATCGGTGATCGGCGCTACGAAACTGCGGTGGGCTACGATGGCTCGCGCAGGGGCGTGCTGCTGAACGTCCGATTCGACGCTTTCTGATCGACCATGGCCATCGAAGGCATCTACTTCGGACTGTTGAAGCAAGCCATCGACCGGCGGCGTGCCGTGCGACCGGCGATGCGGGGCCTCTTCCTCGCCTATCCCGACCTGCTGATGCCGCGCGCGGCGCTGGCGGGCCTGGTGGGCGAGGATGTCATCGCCCGGGTGCCGGCGCGTGCCGACGCCGCTGCCATCTGGGAATACCACGGGCTCAGGGGCGTGTTGGACCCGATGTACGACAGCATCGCGCTGTTCCGCGAGATGGGGGTGGAGGCCACGGTAGTCGACGTCGCCGCGCTGCGCGGCGACGAGCGCATCGTGGACCTGAACGAGCCGCTCCCGCGCGACCTCGCCCAGCGCTTCGACCTGGTGGTCGACACCGGCACCTGCGAGCATTGCTTCAACGTGGCCCAGGCGTTCGCGAATGCCTGCGAGGCCCTCGCCGTTGGCGGCATCCTGGTGCACGCGGCGCCGCTCACGCGCATCAACCATGGCTTCTGGAGCTTCAATCCCACCGTGTACCCGGACTTCTTCGAGGATAACGGCTTCAAGCTCCAGGTCATGACCGGCGTCGCGGGCACCCTCAAGGAAGGCTTCCGGACCTTCCATCTCGATCCCTATTTTCCTTCGACGCCGCCGCCGGAAGCGGGCATCTACGTGGTCGCGGAGCGCACCGAGATCCGCCCGCTGCGCTGGCCGGTGCAACGCAAATACCGCGGCATGATCCGTTGAACGCGCCGATGCTCACCGCGACGCAATGGTTCGAGACCGGCGAGGCCACTCGTGTGCTCGCGCGCGGCGCGACACTCATCCGGCAGCACGCGGTTTTCGAGGCGCGCGGGCATCTCACCGTGGGCGAGATGGGCAAGGCCCTGCCGTTCGCCCCGCGCCGCTACTTCGTGATCTCGCAGGTCCCGGCCGAGGACATCCGCGGGCAGCATGCGCATCACAAGCTGCACCAGTTCCTGATCTGCCTCGCGGGCTCCGTCATCGTGGAGGTCGACGATGGAGAAAGCACCAACGCCGTGCACCTCGACCGGCCGCAGGTCGGGCTGCATCTCGAACCGAGGGTCTGGGCCAGCCAGCACACCTACACGCGCGATGCGGTGCTGCTGGTGATGGCCTCGAGCGAATACGAGAGCGCGGACTACATCCGCGACCACGATGAATTCCTTGCGCTGCATCGCGCGCGCGGCCGATGAAAGTCCCGTTCCTCTCGCTGGAGCATGTCTACGAGGAGCTCGGGGCGCAGCTGGACGAGGCCTTCCGGCGCGTGATGAAAAAAGGTTGGTTCGTGCTTGGCGAGGAATGCGAAGCCTTCGAGCGCGAGTTCGCCACCTACTGCGGCGTGGGTCACTGCGTTGGCGTCGCCAACGGACTCGAGGCGATGGTGCTGGTGTTGCGCGCCTGGGGCATCGGCGCCGGCGACGAGGTGATCGTTCCATCGAATACCTACATCGCCACCTGGCTCGCGGTCTCGCAGGCGGGTGCCAGGCCTGTTCCCGTCGAGCCGGTGGAAGGCACCTACAACATCGACCCGCAACGCATTCGCGACGCCATCACACCGCGCACGCGCGCCATCCTGCCGGTGCACCTCTACGGCCAGCCCGCCGAGATGGCCGCGATCAACGCAATCGCCACCGGCCACGGCCTGCTCGTCCTGGAGGATTGCGCGCAGGCGCACGGCGCCCGCTACCAGGGCAAACGCGTGGGTTCACTGGGAGACGCGGGCGCCTACAGCTTCTATCCGGGCAAGAACCTCGGCGCGTTTGGCGACGCGGGCTGCGTCACCACCAACGACGCTACGCTCGCCGCGCGCCTGCGCGCGCTGCGCAACTACGGCTCGACGGTCAAGTATCACAACGAGGTGAAGGGCTACAACTCGCGCCTCGACGAGCTGCAGGCCGCGCTGCTGCGGCCGCGTCTTGCCGTGCTGGACGAATGGAATGTTCGGCGCGCGAAGATTGCGGCGCATTACCTCGAGGGCCTGGATGGCGCCGGGCTCGTCCTGCCGAAAGTGGCGGCGGGCGCCGAACCGGTGTGGCATGTCTTCGTGGTCCGCAGCGGTGAACGCGACGCCTTGCAGAAGCGCCTGGGCGAAGCCGGCATCGGGACCATCATCCATTACCCGATCGCGCCGCACCTGCAGCCCGCATATTCGGACCTCGGCGGGGTCAAGGGCGACTACCCGATCTCGGAGTCGATCCACGAAACCGTGTTGAGCCTGCCGATGGGTCCGCACCTCGACGCCGCGCAGGTGGACTACGTGATCGAGAAGCTCCGGTCGACGTAGCGGCTGTCCGGAATTTCCCGCGCGGGATTGCCCGCAACGACACATCCAGCGGGCACATCTCGAATCACCACGGAGCCCGCGCCCACGATGGCGCCCTCGCCCACTTTCACCATCGGCGCCAGCGTGCTGCCCCCACCGACAAAGGCGTTGCGCCCCACCTCGATGTATCCGAGGATGGTGATGCCCGCCGAGAGCGTGGCGAAATCCCCGATGCGACTGTGGTGATTGATCGACGTGTTCTGCAGGATGACGACATGGTTGCCAACCTCGGCCTCGGGGCACAACACGCTGCCCGCCATGATCGAGCTGCCGCGCCCGACGCGCGCACCCTCCGCGATCACCGCGCGCGGATGCACGATGGCCTCGAAGCGCTCCGCCGGCATTGCGGTGCGCGCGACGATCGCCGGCATCTTGCGGAAGCTGCCGATGCTGGAGATGCCGTTCACGAACTGGCAGCTGGGGAAATTTCCCGCCTGCGCGATGGTGCCGATCACCTTGTGGCCCGATACCACGCGGCCCTGGTTCTCCGGGATGTCGTCGAGGATGCCCTTGATGCGATAACGCGGCTGCCCGGCATTGATCGCCGCGACGGCGTCGAGGATGCCGAGCGAGTTGCCGCCTGCGCCCAGGATGATGAGGTCGATCAAGCGGCCGCCTTTCGCGCCGCGATTGCGGCGATGGTCTGGAAGAAACGTTCGGAGTATCGCGCGATGTTGCGAATCTCGTCCTGGAAGTGGGCCGATTCGCGCTCGCGCCAGCTTTCCCTGAAGGCGGGGTCACCCAACATGCGGTCAACGATCTCGACATATTCGGCGGGATTGCGCGCGCACAGCACCGGGTATTGGTCGAGCAGCTCGCGGCTCACGGTCGCCTTGCTGCCGCCGCGCTCCATCACATCGCTCCAGTACTGCATGCCGAAAACGGTGTTCTCCTCGAGGTAGGAGACCAGCGGCACGCCGGCGGCAAGCGCCTGGTAGCCGGTGATGCCGCAGCCGAAGGGAAATGTCTCGAGGAAAAGATCGAGTGCCGCGGCGTACACGGCCGTGTCGACCCAGCCCACGAAATGCGCGCGCTGCGCCAATCCGCGCCCGGCGAAGAAGGCAGCGATGCCGGGGTGGAAATTGCGGCCGGTCCAGAGGTAGCCCGCGTCCGGGTTGTGCTCGAGGATCGTAGCCACCGCCTCGAGGAATGGCCGGCTGTCGATCTTCTCCTCGCGCGCGAGTGAGCCCAGCAGGATGCGATGTGGATACTTCGCCCGGATATCGGCACGCGCCCCGGGCGTGACCACTCTGGGATCGAGGGCAAGTGGCACCGGCGCCACCTGCCACACCTGGCCGTGGAAGGTCTTCTCGCGCTCGCCCCACGAACCGTAGGTGATGTAGCCGTCAATCTCCGGCAGGCGCACCGGATGGTGCTTGAGCGACCAGAAGATCTGCACCGGCGCCACCCGCATGGCGAAGAGGAAGGTCGCGGCGATCGGCAACGAGACCCAGACCGCGCAGGCGTAACCCAGCGCATCGATGCGGCCGCGCAGCCATTTCATGCGCTCGACCATGCCCGTGTGAGGCGCGCCCGCAACCTCGGGGAACGTCTCCAGCGCAATGCCGATGCGCGCCACGCGCTGGTTGAACTCCGGGGTGCTGATCGACACCGTGAACACGCGCGCCTCGAAACGGCTGCGGTCCAGATTTTCCAGCAGGCGCAGCAGCACCTCGGTGTGGCCCAGCACCGTGCCGGAGTGGAAGACAAAGGCGATCTTGCGCGTATCCCGCGCGCCGGATGCCAGCGGGCGGGCGTGCCGGCGCCCCAGTGCGGCCATGGGCTCACGCCAGCGCGCGAAGGCTTGCTCGTAGTGGTCCTCGTCCTCGACCGCCTTCACGAATGCCTTGTAGATCATGAGCTCGGCCTCGAGAGCGGCTTCGGCATGGCCGACGGCGATGATGCGGCGCAAGAGGTCGGTGGTGTGGTCGAAGGCGCCGCGCGAGGCCTCCTCCATGCCCAGGCGCTGGGCGTGGAGGCCGGCCTCGGCGATGGCGGGCAGGTTGGTAGGCTGGGTGCGATAGAGCCCTTCCAGCGTCTCGAGCACCGCTTGGGGCGTGGCCGGTGGCGGCGACGGGTTCATCGTTCGATTATAGTGGCCGCTGCCATGGTCCCCGACGCGGTCAATCTCTCCTCGGTCCGCAACGCGCTGGTGGTGAAGTTGCGCCACCACGGCGACGTCCTCCTCTCCTCACCGGTTTTCCAGGTGCTGCGCAACCGCATGCCCCACGCGGAGGTGGATGCGCTGGTCTACGGCGAGACGCGCGACATGATTGCCGGGCACCCCGCGATCACGCACATCCACACCATCGACCGCTCCTGGAAGCGGCAGGGCCTCGCGGTCCAGGCGCGGCATGAGAACGCGCTGCTCTCGGAGCTGCGCGGGCGGCGCTACCAGCTGATCGTCCACCTCACCGACCACTGGCGCGGCGCATGGCTCGCGCAGGCCCTGCGGCCGCGCTGGTCGGTGGCGCCCGAGCGCGACAGCCGTTTGTGGCGCTGGAGCTTCTCGCACCTGTACAAGATGCCGCGTGGCACGCCGCGGCACACTGTCGAGCTCAACCTCGACGCGCTGCGCCGGATCGGGATCTATCCCGAGGAGAGCGAAAAAGCGCTGGTGATGAATCCGGGGCCCGAGGCGCTGGCGAAGGTCGACGGCCTGCTGGCGCGGGCGGGCATTCCCGCCAGGGGGTTCATCCAGGTCCATCCCACCTCGCGCTGGCTCTTCAAGGCGTGGACCGACGAGCGCAATGCGGAACTGATGGCGCGCCTTGCCCGCGACGGCCATCACCTCGTGATCACGGCGGCACCGGACGCACGCGAGAAAGCCATCGTCGCTCGCATCCTCGCCGCGGCCAACGTGCCGGTCACCGACCTCTCGGGACAGTTGTCGCTGCGCGAGCTGGCCGCACTGACTTCCCGCGCACGCCTCTTCTTCGGGGCCGACTCCGCGCCCATGCACATCGCCGCCGCCATGGGCGTGCCGGTGGTTGCAGTTTTCGGTCCCAGCAACGAAACGGTCTGGGGTCCCTGGGGCGTGGCGAATCGCGTGGTCACATCGAGCCATCCGTGCCGCCCTTGCGACAACGATGGCTGTGGCGGCAGCAAGGTGAGCGAATGCCTGACGACGCTGCCAGTGGAGCGCGTGTATTCGGCCATCAACGAGCTGCTCGCGGAAAAACACGGCGCCCCCGTGGTCTTCTGGCGCGACACCGCGCGCTAGGCCGCGCATGCCCAGCCTTTCCAGCCTCGCGCGGCGTTTCTCCGACCGGACCTTCGGCACCTCCTTCGAGCGCACGCTGGCCAGCGCCGCGCGACGGCCAAAGCCCGAGTTCCTGTTCTTCTGGAATCGCGGCCTCGGCGACATCGCGCTCGGCCTGGTGCCGCTGTTCCTGCGCATCCACCAGGTTGCACCCGAGGCACGCATCGTTGTTGTGACGCGTGAGGAACTGCGCAGCGCCTTCGGCATTTCAGGCGCCAACGAGGTGCACGTGCTGCCGGGCCTGAAGAGGGAAGATCGCGCGGACATGCGGCATGCCTGCGCCAGGCTGGGAGTCGACCTGCAGCGCTTCGCGGCGGTGTTCGGTTATCCAGATCCGAACCGCTGGCTCGAGGGCCATCGCAGCGAACATCCGCCGCGACTGCCGTGGAATGCGGATTGGGATGCGCTGGCGCCCGAGCTGCCGGCCGGTTCCGGAATTGTCGTCGGCGCGCATGTCAATTCCGAAACCGCGCGTTACTACGGATACCGCAAGGATTGGCCGGAGCCGCAATGGCAGCAGCTTTTTTCGCGCTTCGGTCCCGATTCGGGTGTGCGCTGGGTGCTGCTGGGATTGGGGGCCACACACGTTTTCGAAGGCGCCAACATCACCGACCTGCGCGGGGCGACGGATTTTCCGGCGCTGATGTCGCTGCTACGCAACCGGCTGCGCGTACTGGTGGCGCCCGACAGCGGCATCCTCTCGATGGGTTACTACATCGACGCGCCCTTCGCGCTCGACGTGATCTCGCTCTGGGCCGATCCGCGCCAGGGCGTGCTGCACCAAGGGGTTCCTTCTCCCAATCCGCTGCTCAGGCACTACCCGCTGGTGGCGCCGGGAGAAGATATTCGCGCGCTTTGTGTGGAGACCGTCGAAGCGGCGCTCCGAAACTCCTTGAACTCCTTGGGGTCAGGTTACCTTTCCTCCTTGTACCTTTCCTCCTTGGGGTCAGGTTACCTTTCCGAGGACGGAAAGGTAACCTGACCCCGAAGGCGCCGAAGGCGCAGCACTGATCGGAACACGATCTCCATCCGGTCCAGCATTTCATCGATGCCGAAGCGCTTCATCGCGCGCGCGCGTGATGCCTCCCCGAAGCGCCTGCGCAATGCCGGATCATCGCGCAGGCGCGCCAGGCCCGCGGCGAGTGCTTCCGCACTCCTCGGTTGCACCAGCAGCCCGGTGACTTCCGCGTCGACGGCTTCGGCAATCGCGCCCACCGGTGTGGAAACAACGGGGACTGAACAGGCCATCGCCTGCATGATGGCCTGCGGCACGCCTTCTTCGCCGTACGAGGGCAACGCGAAAAGATCGATGGAACGCAGCCAGGGCACGACATCTTCCTGGTGACCGGCGAAGTGCACCTGCCCCGCGAGGCCCCGTTTCGCCGCGTAGGCTTCGAGTGGCTCGCGGTCAGGACCGCCGCCCACCACGAGAACCTGCCAGCCCGCCCACTGCTCGCGATGTGCCACGACCGCGTCGAAAAGGTACTCGTGCCCCTTCCACGCGCGCATGGTGGCAACAATGCCAAGCGTCGGCACATCGGGTATTCCAAGCTGCCGCCTCGCGGCGTGCGCGTCGCCCGGCGAAAAGCGGTCGAGGTCGATGCCGGTGGGAATCGAGGTCATGCGGTCCAGCGGAATGCCGTTGTCGCGCGCGAGCTGGCTGCGAACGGCTTCACCGGTCGTGACGATGTGTGCATTGCCTTTCATGTAGAGCCAGC
>JBDSMR010000119.1:0-5142 GCA_039915735.1 Usitatibacter sp.
TGCCGAGCCGCCCCATGGTGCGGTAGTTCTCCACGATCAACACGTCCGGCATGATCATCAGCTGCATCAACACCAGCACAAACGCAATGTCCTTGCCGGGAAATTCGAAACGCGCGAAGGCGTATCCCGCGAGCGTGCACAGCACCAGCTGGCCCACCAGCACCATCGTCACCAGCAGGAAGCTGTTGAGGAAGTAACGCGCGAACGGCGCGGCTTCCCAGGCGCGGCGGAAGTTATCCAGGGTGAGCGGCGCCAGCAACTCGAAGCGTGTCGAGAACTCGGCCGCATGAAAAGCTGTCCAGAATGCGTAGAGCAGCGGCAGGATCCAGAGAAAGCCGAGGATCCACGCGGCCGCGGTCTCCAGTTTCCTCACTGGTAGTGGACCTTCTTGTCGAGAAACACGAACTGCCCGATGGCCACGAGTGCCAGGAAAAACAGCACCACCAGCGTGAGTGCCGCCGCGTAACCCGTGTCCCAGAAGTTGAAACCGACCTGGTAGATGTGGAACAGCAGCAGCGAAGTTGCGTTGTTGGGCCCGCCGCGGGTCATCACGAAGATGTGGTCGACGAGGCGCACCGCATTGATGACCGCGTTGATCATCACGAAAAGTGTCGTCGGCATCAGCAGCGGGAACACCACGCGCCGGAAGTAGTAGCTGCGCGATGCGCCTTCCACGCGAGCAGCTTCCTCCAGCGAAGGCGGGATCGACTGCAGCGCGGCGAGGTAGAAAATCATGAAGAAGCCGGCTTCCTTCCAGATCGCCACCAGCGTCACGCAGGCGAGCGCCGTCTCCGGATTCCCCAGCCAGTTGCGGCTGGCGATACCGAAGGGCCGCAGCACCTGCTCCAGCAGGCCGTATTGCGGCGTGAAGAAAAACAGCCAGATGTTTGCCACCGCGATCATCGGCAGGATGGTGGGCGTGAAGAAGGCCATGCGCAGCCAGGTGCGCCCCACCATCTTCGAGTTGACCCACAGCGCCATCACGATGGCGAGCGCGATTGAAATGGGTACGGTGCCGATGGCGTACCAGAGGTTGTTGCGAAGCGACTTCCAGAACACCTCGTCGGCCACCATCACCTGGTAATTCTCCAGGCCCACCCACGGCGCGGGGTTCGATCCCTTGGGCGTCGCATGGAAGCTGTCCCAGATCGTTCCAATCACGGGCCAGTGGGTGAAGAGCGCCAGCAGCACGAAGGCCGGCAGCAGCAGGAGCCAGCCGTTGATGGCATTGCCCCACGTTCCATTCGCTGGGGACTCGCGGCTCACGTTGCCTCCAGCAGGCCAGGCAGTTCGGCCATCGACGTGAAGGGCATGGCGCCTGCCGCGCGCAGTTTCGCAGCATCCGCGTAAGGCGCGCCCGCGTAGCCAAACACTTTCATGCCGGCGGCCACGGCGGCTTTCACACCCGTAGGCGTGTCCTCGACCACTACGCAATTGACCGGCTTCGCGCCCATGTGGCGCGCCGCGTGCAGGAAGAGGTCGGGCGCGGGCTTCGGATGCTTGACCTCGGAGGCGGTGAACAAGTGGTCGCGCACGAAGGGCATCAGGCCGGCTGCCTCGAGGGCAATCGCCATGCGCTTGGGCTCGCCATTGGAGGCCACGCAATAGGGAACGGTCATCGTGGCCAGCAGCTCGGGCACGCCTTCAACAGGCTTCAACTCCGCGCGCAACGCGGCGTAGAGCGCCTCATCCCAACCCGCGCCGAAATCCGCGGGCAGCGGGCGCTTCAGCATCCTCCCCGCCACCTCGATGCAGCCGGCGCGCGTCTTGCCGACAAACGTCCGCATCACTTCCTCGAGCGGCAGGCGCAGGCCGACGGATGCGAGCCGATCGCGAAACACGCGATTCGCGATCGGCTCGGAATCGATGAGCACGCCATCGCAGTCGAAGATGACAAGGGCGAGTGACATCAGATTGGGTCCCCGCCTTCGCGGGGACGACCCGCTGTTATCGCTTGTAGCTCCTTAAAATGCGGGCCGCTTCCGCCTGCGAATCCTTCATCGCCGCGGCCGGCTCCTTGGCGCCGGTGAGGGCCGCCTGGATGCCGTCGTTGAGCGCCTTGGTGACGCGCTGGTTGTCGTGCGTCGAGAGTTCGGCCACGGAGTAGGCCAGCTGGTCACGCGCCACCAGGGCAACCGGGAAACCCTTGGTGTACTCCAGCATCTTCGGGGTCTTCCACGCGTCCGGGCGCACGGCGACGTAGCCCGTGTCCATGCCCCACTGCGCGGCGCGTTCCGCCGTTGTCATCCACAGCGCGAACTTGACCGCCGCCGCCTGCTGCTCCTTGGTGGCCTTCTTGAAGACATAGAAGTTGCCACCGCCCGTGGGCGAGCCGCGGCGCTTGGATTGCGGCAGCATCGCGACGCCAAAGTCGAACTTGGCGTTGTTCTTCACGTTGGTGAGGTTGCCGGTGGTGGTCCACATCATTGCGATCTTCTTCTCGAAGAAGTCCTTGGGCGTGGTGCCCCACTCGATCACGCCCGTGGGCATGACCTTGTGCCTGCGTCCCAGGTCGACCCAGTACTGCAGGGCCTCGACGACCTCGGGCTTGTCGAAGTAGGTCTCGGTGCCCTCGGCGTTCATCAGCTTCACGCCGTTGGGCGTCGTGAGGCCCTGGAACAGCCAGTACGGGAAACCGGAGGAGGGGATCTGCACGCCCCACTGCGTCACGTTGCCGGCGGCGTCGCGCTTGGTGAGCTTCTGCGCGTATTCGACCATTTCCTTCCAGGAGGCGGGCGCCTTCTCCGGATCGAGGCCGGCCGCCTTGAAGAGCTCCTTGTTCCAGTAGAGCACGATGGTGGAGCGCTGGAACGGGATGCCCCAGGTCTTGCCGCCGGTCTGGCTGTTTTCCATGAAGGCGGGGTAGTAGACGCTGGCGTCGACGCCGTCAAAGGGAACAATCGCGTCTTCATCGATGAGCGTGAACATGTCGGTCGAGAGCAGCACCGCGGTGGTGGGCGGCGTTCCGGCCTTGTGCGCGGTGAGCGCCTTCACGATCGTGTCCTGGTAGGTGCCCGCGTAGACCGGCTTCACCTTGATGCCCGCGTTTTCCTTCTCGAACTCCGCGGCCATCGCATCGATGGTCTTGGTGATCGGGCCGCCCACGGCGACCGGGTAATAGAACGTCACTTCGACATCGGCGGCATTCGCCACCAGCGCCGCAGCGGCGGCAATCGTGCCCGCCAGCAGTCTCCAGTTCTTCTTCATTTTCTTCCTCCGGTTTGTGAATCGAATGAGTGTTCACTGTCCTTGTCCCAGGCGAGGCGGATCGACGCGCCCGTGCGTGCCCCGGTCTTGCCCTGGACGCGCACCAGCAGCGGCTGGCCCATGGCCCTGGCCGCGACCAGCGAATCCGCACCCAGGTATTCAACCGCTTCCACCGTCGCCTCCAGCCCGTCGGCGCAGATGCGCATGTCTTCCGGGCGCACGCCGGTCGTGATATCTGCGCCGTTCAACTTGATGAGGTTCATCGGCGGCGCGCCGATGAAACTCGCGGTGAATGCGGTTGCCGGGCGCGCGTAGAGGTCTTCAGGGGAGCCCACCTGCTCGATGCGGCCGTTTCGAAGCAGCACCACGCGGTCTGCCATGGTCATGGCTTCGGTCTGGTCGTGTGTCACGTAGACCATGGTGATGTTCAGGCGCTGCTGCAGCGCCCGGATCTCGCGGCGCATCTCACCCCTTAACTGCGCGTCGAGGTTCGAGAGCGGCTCGTCCATCAGGCACACCGGTGCCTCGGCGATGATCGCGCGCCCCAGCGCGACCCGCTGCTGCTGGCCCCCCGAAAGCTGCGAAGGCTTGCGCTCCAGCAGCTTCTCCAGCCCCAGCATGCCGGCCACGTGTTTCAGTTTCGAGTCGATGTCCGGGACCTTGCGCACGCGCAAGCCGAAGACGATGTTCTCCGCCACGCTCAGGTGCGGGAAAAGCGCGTACGACTGGAACACCATCGACAGGCCGCGCTGCGCCGGCGCCAGGCGCGTGACGTCGCGCCCGCCGATGCGAATGGTGCCGCTGGTGGGGTAGTCGAGGCCGGCGATCAGGCGCAGCGTGGTCGACTTGCCACATCCTGAGGGGCCCAGCAGCACCACGAAGGAGCCCGAATCCGCCTCGAAGCTGATGCCGTCGAGGGCGCGGGATTCGCCGTAGTGCCGGGCAATGTTGTCGAGCTGGATGGATGACACCGGCGCATTTTCTCCTAAAATGGCGCCTGCTCCCACACATCCCCGGAATTCGCCCCCATGCTGCTCTGGTTCGTCATCATCTACTGGATCATTTCGGTCGCCATCGGCATCTACGCATCCAAGTGGGTGCACAACTCCAGGGACTTCGCGGTCGCCGGGCGCAGGTTGCCGATGTACATCGTGACCGCCACCGTGTTCGCCACCTGGTTCGGCTCCGAGACGGTGCTGGGCATCCCGGCCACCTTCATCAAGGATGGCTTCTCGGGGATCATCGCAGACCCCTTCGGCTCCAGCCTGTGCCTGATCTTCGTGGGCCTCTTCTTCGCCCGCCCGCTGTACCGCATGAACCTGCTCACGATCGGCGACTACTATCGCAAGCGCTACAGCCGCCCGGTGGAAATGCTCACCACGCTGTGCATCGTGATCTCCTACCTCGGCTGGGTCGGCGCGCAGATCAAGGCGCTGGGACTGGTGTTCAGCGTGGTCTCCGACGGCCAGATCACGCAGCATTGGGGCATGGTGATCGGCGCCTCCACGGTGCTGGTCTACACGATGCTGGGCGGCATGTTCTCGGTGGCGATCACGGACTTCATCCAGATGATCATCATCGTGCTGGGCATGCTCTACATCGGCTGGGTGGTGAGCGGCATCGTGCCCGGCGGCGCGGGCGCGGTGATCTCGCACGCGGCGGCCAACGATAAATTCACCATCCTGCCCAAACCGGAGCTGAAGGAGGTGCTCTGGTTCCTTGCGGCGTGGATGACGATGATGCTGGGCTCCATCCCGCAGCAGGACGTCTTCCAGCGCGTGCAGTCGGCGAAGGACGAAAACACCGCGGCGCGCTCCTCGATCCTCGGCGGCGTGCTGTACTTCTGCTTCGCCTTCATCCCGCTGTTCCTCGCCTACTCGGCGAGCCTGATCGACCCGACGATGGTGGCAGGCGCGCTCAAGGAAGGCGGCGACA
>JBDSMR010000138.1:0-20183 GCA_039915735.1 Usitatibacter sp.
ACGCCCGGCTACTTCAAGCGCGTGCGCGAAATCTGCGACCGCCACGGCATCCTGCTGATCCTCGACGAAGTGATGTGCGGCATGGGCCGCACCGGCACGCTGCACGCCTGCGAACAGGAAGGCATCACGCCCGACCTGCTGACGATCGCCAAGGGCCTGGGCGGCGGCTACCAGCCCGTGGGCGCCCTGCTCGCTTCCGAAAGAATCATCGCCGCGTTCAGCAAGGGCAGCGGCATGTTCCAGCACGGCCATACGTACCTCGGCCACCCCGTCGGCGCGGCCGCGGCGCTTGCCGTGCAGAAGGTAATCGAGCGCGACGGCTTGCTCGACAAGGTGAAGCGGGACGGCGAATATTTCGCCCAGGCGCTGCGCACGCGTCTCGGCGGACATGCCAACGTGGGAGACATCCGCGGGCGGGGACTCTTCTGGGGCGTGGAGCTGGTGAAGAGTCGCGCCACCAAGGAGACTTTCGATCCCGCGCTCAAGCTGCATGCAAGGATCAAGGCCGAGGCGATGCAGCGTGGCCTCATGACCTACCCGATGGGAGGAACCATCGATGGCGTGCGGGGCGACCATCTGCTGCTGGCGCCGCCTTTCATCGCCACGCGGGCGGAACTGGACGAGATCGTCGTCCGGCTGGCCGCGGCAATTGATTCAGGAACCGCGGCACTCGCACGGGCCGCGTAATATCGTTGCAGCAACACCACACCAATAACAGGAGAGACACCCCATGAAGCGACTCACCCTCACCTTGTGCGCGGCGGTTACTGCCGCGTTGCTGGCCCCGGCCGCCATGGCCCAGCAGAAGTACCTCACCATCGGCACCGGAGGCGTCACGGGCGTTTACTACGCGGCGGGCGGCGCCATCTGCCGACTGGTCAACAAGGATCGCGCCAAACATGGCATCCGCTGCTCGGTGGAATCGACCGGCGGCTCGGTCTTCAACATCAATACCATCAAGGCCGGCGAACTCGACCTCGGCGTCGCGCAGTCCGACGTGCAGTACAACGCCTTCAAGGGACAGGGACAATTCAAGGAAGCCGGCGCCTTCGGCGAGCTGCGCGCCGTGATGTCGCTGCACCCGGAACCGTTCACGGTGCTGGCCCGCAAGGACCTCGGCGCGAAGAACTTCTCCGACATGAAGGGCAGGAAGTTCAACGTCGGCAACCCGGGTTCCGGCACGCGCGCCTCGCTCGAGGAGTTGCTCGCCGCGATGAGCTGGAAGCTCTCCGACTTCGCGCTCGCCTCCGAACTCAAGGCCGATGAACATGGCCCGGCGCTCTGCGACGGCAAGATCGATGGCTTCTTCTACGGCGTGGGCCATCCGTCCGCGAACATCCAGGACCCGACCACCACCTGTGGCGCAAAGCTGGTGCCGATCACCGGCCCCGCAGTCGACAAGCTGGTGAAGGAAAGGCCGTACTACGCCTACGCCTCCATCCCCGGTGGCCTCTATCCGAACAACCCGGACGCCACCAGGACCTACGGCGTGCTCGCGACGCTCGTCTCCTCTTCAAAGGTTCCGGCCGATACCGTCTACGTCGTCGTCAAAGCCGTATTCGATAACTTCGAGGAATTCAAGAAGCTGCACCCGGCGCTTGCCAACCTCAAGCCCGAGGACATGGTGAAGAACGGCAACTCGGCGCCGCTGCATGAAGGCGCCGCTCGTTACTACAGGGAAAAAGGCTGGTTGAAGTGAGGTTCGTCATTCCCGGGTAGCCGGGGAATCCAGTCCTGGCCCCCCCGTCACAGGGGGGTTTTCATGTCCGAGGATAAAAATGACTGCCGAGCCGATCAAACCTTCCGAAGAACTGCAGCGGATCGTTGCGGAGTCCGATACCGGCGGCCGCAAGGTCGGGGGCATCGCCGGCAAGCTCATCTTCGCGATCGCGGTGGCGTGGTCGCTGTTCCAGCTCTGGTATGCGTCGCCGTTCCCGTTCGTTTTCGGCTTCGGCATCCTCAACGATACAGAGGCCCGCTCGCTGCACCTGGCGACCGCGCTTTTCCTCGGCTTCCTCTGCTATCCGGCGCTCAAGAAGTCGTCGCGCAAGAGCGTCCCCTGGTTCGACTGGATCTTCGCTTTGGTCGCCGCCTTCGCCGGCGCGTATTTCATCCTGTTCTACAAGGAGCTCGCCGGGCGTCCCGGCCAGCCCAACATGATGGACATCGTCGTCGCCACCACCGGCATCGTGATGCTGCTCGAGGCCACCCGCCGCGCGGTGGGGCTGCCGATGACGATCCTCGCGATCCTCTTCCTGGTCTACATCATGGGCGGTCGCTACATGCCCGACATCATTTCGCACAAGGGCGCATCGCTCGAGCGCATGCTCTCGCACCAGTGGCTCACCACCGAGGGCGTCTACGGCGTGGCGCTTGGCGTCTCGTCCAGCTTCATCTTCATCTACGTGCTGTTCGGCTCGCTGCTGGATCGCGCCGGCGCGGGCAACTACATGATGCAGGTCTCGCTCGCATTCCTCGGGCACCTGCGCGGCGGGCCGGCCAAGGTCTCGGTGGTGTCATCGGGCCTCAACGGCCTGATCTCCGGCTCCTCTGTATCGAACGTGGTCTCGGGCGGCATCTTCACCATCCCGCTGATGAAGAAAGCCGGCTACGGCGGCGTGAAGGCCGGCGCCATCGAGACGATGAGCTCGGTCGATGGCCAGCTCATGCCGCCGGTGATGGGCGCGGCCGCGTTCCTGATGGTGGAGTACGTCGGCATCCCGTACCCGGAGATCTGCAAACACGCGTTCCTGCCGGCGGTGCTTTCGTACATCGCGCTTTTCTACATCGTGCACCTCGAGGCGCTCAAGCTTGGCATGCAGCCTTTCGCGCCCGGGCGCCAGCGCACCGCACGCGAGAAAATTACCTCATGGGCACTCGGCCTGTCGGGGACCATCGTCGTGGTCTGCGTGATCTACTTCGTGGCGGAGGCAGTGAAGAAGATGGCAGGCGCCGCGGCGCCATGGATCCTCGGCTTCCTGCTTGCGGCGCTCTACGTCTATTCAATCCGCGTCGCGGCGCGCGAGCCCGACCTGCCGCAGGACATCGACGTCGACAATCCGCGGATTCCGGAAGGCTGGCCCACCGTCAAGGCGGGACTGCATTTTCTCATCCCCATAGGCGTGTTGATCTGGTGCCTGATGGTGGAGGAGCTCTCCCCAGCCCTGTCCGCCTTCTGGGCCACCGCAGTGCTCATTGCGTTGATGCTGACGCAGCGATCCCTGACCAACTACTTCCGCGGCAAGGGATTGCTCGCCACCGATCTACGCCTCGGCGGCCGCGAGGTGGTCCAGGGCCTCAACGATGGCGCGCGCAGCATGATCGGCATCGCGATCGCGACCGCCACGGCCGGCATCATCGTGGGGGGCATCACGCTCACGGGCCTGGGCCTGCGCATGACCGAGTTCGTCGAGTTCGTGTCGTTCGGCAACGTGATCGTGATGCTGCTCTTCACCGCCTTCGTCTGCCTGGTGCTCGGCCTCGGGGTTCCGACCACCGCCAACTACATCCTCGTGGCGACCCTGATGGCGCCGGTGATCGTCGAGCTCGGCGCGCAATCGGGCCTGGTCATCCCGCTGATCGGCGTGCACCTCTTCGTCTTCTACTACGGAATCATGGGGGACGTGACGCCACCCGTCGGCCTCGCGACCTTCGCCGCCGCCGCCATCTCGGGCGAGGACCCCATCGCCACCGGCATCCAGGGCTCGCTCTACATCTCGCGCACCGCGGTGCTGCCGTTCGTCTGGATCTTCAACCCGCAGCTGATACTCGTCGACGTGTACGGCTGGTGGCAACTTACGATGGTGGTCCTCGCGAGCCTCACCGCGGCGCTGGTCTTCGCCGCGGCGACAATGGGCTGGTTCCAGACGCGCAGCCGCTGGTACGAAACCCTCGTTCTGCTGATCGCCGTGTTCATCCTGTTCCGGCCGGACTTCTTCATGGACCTGGTCCAGGCGCCCTACAAGTCGCGCGCCGCGAAGGACGTCTATGCCGTCGCTCAGGAGACCCAGCCGGGCTACTCCATGGTGTTCGTGATCAAGGGCACGACAGTCGAAGGCGAGGACAACCGCAAGACCGTGTCTGTCTCCCTCGGCAAGGGTACGGACGCGCGCGCGCGCCTCTCGGAAGCCGGCCTCACCTTCTCGCAGCTGGGGGACGAAGTGCGCGTGGGCACGGTGAAGTTCGGCAGCCGGGGCAGGCGCGCCGGGTTCGAGCAGGGCTGGGTGGTGGAGGAATTGAAGGTGGATTCCGAGGCGCCCTCTGCCCACTGGATGTACATCCCCGGCTACCTCCTTGTTGTCTTGGTTGCCATCCTGCAGCGTCGCAGGATACGCTCGGCCGCCCCGGGTGGTGCGATGGCCGCCGCAGTCTGAGATAATCGTCCCAACAAGGCGAGGGAGACCCCATGGCAAACGATGACCTGAACGACCTGCTGGACCGCTTCGATTCCCGCAGCAAGAAGGCAAACGAAAGCGCGAGCACCGAGATGAGCGACGAGGAGATCTTCCTCGCCGAATTCGAAAAGGCGCGCGAGAGCTCCATCCGCCCCACCCTCATGGGGTTGGGCAACCAGATCAAGGGCCGCGGCCACGACTACGCCTTCCGCGAGGCGCAATTCCAGTCGCCGCGTGGCAGCCGCACGCAGCCGGATGAAGCCTATATCCGCATGCAGATCTACCTGTCGAACGAGCCGAAGCCCGAAGCCGGCGACGACGACCGTCGCTGCTACATCATGTTCAAGACCAACCACAAGAAGAAGATGGTCGAGATGGTGACGAGCGACCTCACCGCCACCGGTGGCGAAACCACCAAGGAAGGTGAAGCGATGGTGAACCAGCTCACCAAGATGTTTGTGCAGGAAAAATTCGTGAATCTCTTCCGCCGGCTTTCGAAGAAGATCACCTAGGCCCGCGCAGGCACCAAAAGAAAAGCCGCCAGGAATCCTGGCGGCTTTTTTCATTCCAGCGTTGCGTCAGCTGCGCGGCGGAACCCTGCCGTTGTCGTCCGAGACCACAATCTCCACGCGGCGGTTGAGCTGGCGGCCGGTGGCGTTGTCGTTCGACGCCACCGGGTAAGCCTCGCCATAACCGCGCGCGCTGACGCGATCGGTCGGCACGCCCATGTTGAGCAGCGCGGTACGAACGGCGGCCGCGCGGTTGTCCGAGAGCGCCTGGTTGGTGCCCTGGCTGCCGACGCTGTCCGTAAAGCCCTCGACCACCACGGTGCGCTGCGGGTATTGCTTGAAGAAGTCGGCCAGCTTCTGGATGCTGCGCATTCCACCCGGCTTGAGCTCCGCGCGGTTGGTGTCGAACAACACGTCGCCCAGCGTCACGACCATGCCGCGGTCGGTCTTCTTGGCCTCGAGGTCACGCAGTTGCGCTTCCAGCGCGCGGGCGCGGCCTTCCGCGTCCATCGCCTGCTGGCGCGCCGCGGCGGCGTTCACCTGCGCGTCGGTCGCGGCCTGTTTCTCCATCTGCGCCTGGCGCATGGCGGCCTCCGCATCGCGTTGCGATGCTTCGGACTCCGCGCGCGACATCGCCGACTGGCGCTGCGCGGCTTCAGCGTCGCGCTGCGACGCCTGCGATTCCGCACGCGACATCGCCGACTGGCGCTGCGCGGCGGCGGCGTTCATCTGCGAAACCTCCGCTGAACGCTGCGCGATGTTGGCGTTGCGTTGCGCGTTCTCCGCTTCCCGCGTGCGCGCTTCCAGCCGGACGCGATCGCGTTCGACCGCACCGGCGGCGATTGCCTGCTCGGCGGCCTTCTGCGACGCCGTTTCACGCGCGATGGCGACTTTCTGGCTCGCCACATAGGCGAGGTGGTTCACAACGGCTTCCTTCTCATCCTTGGCGGCTGCGGCGTTGGCGCTGTCAAGGGAATTGCCGGCCTCGCGCAGCTCACCTGCGGCGAGCGACGTGACCTGCGGGTTTGATTGGGCGGCGCTGTAGTCGGCGCGCGCCTGGGCTAGCTGGGAGTTCAGCGGCGCAGTAGCGCAGCCGGCGAGTGCTGCGATGACGAGTGCCGCGATGGGCAACAGGCGGGTTTTCATGTGTGTTCCTCTTATCGGATGGTGCTGGTGCTGGAACTTTTGCGGTCAAGCTCGTCGCGCAGCACGCGGATGTCGTCCTGCATGATGGCGGCGGACTTGCGCGCCTTGGCGGACTCGGCGGTCTTTTCGGCCAGGCGCGCATCGGCCTGTGCCTGTTCGGCGAGAACGCGGGCGTCGGCATACTCTTCCTTGGCCATGGCGCGGTTGGCGCGGTCGAGCTTGTCCTGCGCGTTGCGCATCTCCACGGGCGCGTATTCCGCACCGCCGGCACTCACGGCGTTGGCGATGGCGACTTTGGAGACGGCCATCTGTTCGGTCGGGGGCGGCACACTTGCGCAACCCGCAATCAAGGCGGTGGCGGCGACTCCGGCCGCGATGGTGAGGCGGCTGCGTAGATTCTGGTTCATTGTTTTCCTCGATGATCAGGTGTCGGGCTGGATTTGCCCTCGTGGCTACCACTATCCGCAGGATTTGGCTGCTTGTCGTCCAGCGCATGCCTCATGGTTCTGTAGGCAATGCCCTACGTGAGATAATTTGGCTCCACGGCCCCGGTAGCTCAGTGGATAGAGCAGCCCCCTCCTAAGGGGCAGGTCACACGTTCGATTCGTGTTCGGGGCGCCAATTCAACAGGCCCACATGCGCTACGCCGTCCTCCTCGCCGCCTGCTGGATCTTCTCGGCGCAATCGCAGGTCCCAGTTCCGTGCAAGCCCCGTGACAAGGCGTGCGCCGTCGAGGTGGCAAAGAAGCACCCGGCGAAGCAGCTGGCATTCTGGGAAGCAACGATGAAGCGCCCGGTCGAGGAGCGCATCGGCCCGGCGCCGAAGGAGCTGATCGATTTCCTCGCGCTCGATAACCTTGCCAACGGTTATCCGAACAAGCCACGCGCGGCACAGCTGCCCGATCGTTTCATCGCCGACTTCAAGCGCATCTACTCGGAGCTTCCGGAGGCGGTGCGGCGCAAGGTGGAGCCCAAGCTGGCGGGCATTTATTTCGCGGACGACATCGGAGGCACGGGCTTCAGCGACTCAATCAACGATCCCACCGGCAAGAGGGCCCTGGGGTTCATCGTGCTGGACCCGTCGGTGCTGGCGAAGCGCAGCGCAAACGAATGGGCCACCTGGAAGGACAACACGCCGTTCTCGCCCGACCCGAAGTGGTCTTTGACCGAACAGATCGAGCCGCCGGAACGCAACACGCCGCCCTATGCAATGCAGTACATCCTCCTGCATGAGCTGGCCCATGTCCTTTCAGTGGGCGCTGCCATCCACCCCAGCTGGAACCTCGATCCGCGAAAGATCACGAGCACGCGAGACTTCGACTTCTTCAATCTCTCGTGGCACATCGCCAACGGCGCTTATTCACCGCTACCTGGTTCAGACTTCCCGCAGCGCAAACACGTGGCGTTCTATTTTGGCGCCAAGCTCAAGGGCTCGCAGATGCTGGAGACCTACACGTCGCTGGGGAAAACCACCTTCCCCTCGCTCTATGCGGCGACCCATCCCGGCGACGACTTTGCCGAGTCATTCGCCAACTACGTTCACGTGGTGATGATGGGCAAGCCGTTCGAGATCTCGATCGCGAACAGCGGCCGGGTAGTTCACACCTACCGAGCCTGCTGGGATGAGCCGCGCTGCAAATCCAAGCGCGCACTCATCGAAGCGATGCTCCGGGGGCGGTAGGCTACGATTTCGCCGCGGCGAAGTAGGTCTTCGCGCCCGTTCCCAGGATCAGCGGCAGGTGGGTGTAGATGTAGCGCACCCCCTTGCCGAGGACGCCCTGCACTGCCTCGGCGGATCCCGGCATGCCGGGCGTCTTGCCGGCGGCGACAATTTTTGCAAGCGTCTCGTCAATGGCCTTCGCCACCGGTGGCGCCTTGGCGTTGCCCGGAAATCCCATCGACTGGGAGAGGTCCGATGGCCCGATGAAGAAGACGTCGATGCCTTCGACTTTCAGGATTTCGTCGACGTTGGGAATGGCCTGCGCGTCTTCCAGCTGGATGCAGACAAGCGTGTCCCGGTTGGCCTGCTCGACGAATCCCGCCATCGAACCGCTGAACCCATAACCCGAGGCGCGTGTGCCGACGGCCAGGCTGCGGTTACCCATCGGGTGGAACTTCACCGCCTTCACCGCGGCGCGGGCTTCCTCGGCCGTGTTGATGTGGGGAATCTGCACGCCCTGCGCCCCACGATCCATGGCCTGGAGGATGTCGTTGGCGCTGTTGGTGCGGGGACGCACGATCGGCGTGAGCCCCGCAGCTTCGGCCGCCATCACCATCAGCTCCATCGTCTCCAGCGCAATCGTCCCATGCTCGCAGTCGATCAGCACCCAGTCGAATCCCATGCCGGCGGCCGATTCAACGATCTGCGGCGAGGGAATCATCACGGACAGGCCGAAGGCAGGCTCTCCGGCGGCGAACTTGGCTTTCATCTTGTTTGCAGGCATTTCCCGGTTTCCCTCAGGTGGTCTTCGTGGTTTTCAGGATGCACGCGTCCAGCGCGGCAATGACGTCGGTCGCCGCGGCCGGCGGCGCCGCGAACCGGTCCTTCAGCTGCAGCCGCGTGGAGCGCTCAAAGAGCCGCACGGTGCCATCGGTCATGGGCGCATCGACGCCAAGCGCCTGCAGCACCGACTGCACCTGCAACATCTCGTGGTAGCGGCGCGCATGCGCGGTGCCGTGTGTCTTGACCCAGTTGCTGCCGACGTCCTGGAACGACGCGGCATCGAGCGTGCCGACGATCTCGCGCCAGAGGTCGTCCTCGACGCCCGCGCGGCGTCCGGCCAGCAGGCATTCGACCAGCAGCGCTTCCAGGCCCTTGGAGAACACGCTGCGCAGCATCTTGAAGCTCGAAGCCTTGCCGATGTCGCTGCCATAACCCTTGAAGTTGAGGCCGAGCCCGGTTAGCAATGCGGCCACTTCATTCGCTCGCGCGCCACACAGCAGCACCTGCGAGCGGGCACCGCCGATGCCGACCGCGGGCAGGATCGCACCTTCCACGAAATCGGCGCCGCGCGCTGCAACTTCAATCACCCTGCCGATCTCGCCCTTGACGAGCGGGGAGGTCGCGTTGAGGTCTACGTAGGGCTGCCTCGCCTGCAGGTGGGGTGCGCAGTTGCGCGCGACCGCGACCGCGACATCGGCCGTCACCGTCGAGAGCACCACGTCTGCTCGCGCCAGCATTTCCGCCAGGGGCAGCCACTCCGGCGTTGCAGCTTTGGCCCGGGCCGCCAGCTTCTCCCTCCCGCCCTGCTGGTCGAGCAACAAGTCGTATGCAACCACCTTCGCGCCGCCGGCCGCCAGCGCCGCACCGAAACAGGCGGCCACTTCGCCGAAACCCACAAAACCGATCGTCGTCATGGTTCTTCCCTGTTCGCTTGATGCATCGTGTGCCCGGCGCTCGCGCCGAATCCGCGGTACCGACGGTCGTCCAACGCCATTTCGATACCTTCGCTCGATTGCCGGATCGCGGTGAGCGGCCCGTAGTACAGCTCACCTGTCTCGGGCTCGAAGCGCCCGAAGGCGGTGCGAAGCGCCTCCACAGCGCCGGGTTCGAGCCGCTCGGACTCGCCGAACGCCAGCGCGCCGTCTTCGGCGTGCAGGCGACCGCCGGCGACGGCCTCGCGCAGCCCCTGCCCCGCGAAGAGGTGGCGCGCAAGCGCGATCGCGATGTTCGAAGGAATCCGGCGGGCGCCGGGGCAGCCGATGGCGATGCGTGCTCCATTCCGGTCGACAGCGATCGCGGGTGTCATGTTGCTCACGCCGAACCAGCGACCGTCGCGCTCGATCACCGCGGAACGGCTGAAGTTGTGCATGCCGCCGTTCATGATCACGCCCGTCCCGGGCAGCGCCCAGCGGCCGCCGAAGAGCGATTGCCCATGCGTGAAGGTTAACGCCACCAGCGTACCCGAGGCATCGATCACGTTGAGATGCGCCGTGTGTCCCACGTCGGCCGGCAGGCGCGCGGGCTTGCGCCATGCCAACGCGGCGTCCACCCACGAGGGGAGGTCCACGCCTTCAAAATCGTTGCATCCGTCCCCCGCGAATCGGTACTGCCAGGTCGAAGCCATCGCGCCGGCCAGGCGCGTCATCCCTTCGGCGCTGCACAGCGACCCATCCCTGGCGATTCGGGCCGCGGCCTCGAGGAATGCAAAAAGGCACGCCGAGCCGCTGTAGCCGAGCGGCGCCGCTTGCAAGCACACGCCTTGCGTCTCGAACATCGGCGCCTCGACCACGTGCACGGTGCGTGCCTGCTGGCGCCAGTCGTCGCGCGGCACGTCGACACCCGCCGCGCTCCACGCCTTGTGTGCTGCATCGCCGAGCGGGCCGTGATAAAACCATTCCGGCCCTTCGAGCGCCATCAGCTCCAACGTCTGTGCGAGCGCCGGCTGCCGGAAGAAGATTTTTTCCGCGCGCCGCGGTTCGAATGCGAAGCACTCATCCGCGAACTTGCTGCCGCGATGCAGCTGCAGAGCATTGCGCGTCTGCGAGTTGGCGGCGACGCCGTCACGTGCGAGCGCAATGGCGGGCTCGCTTGCTGCCGCCCACGATCGTGTGCCGAAATCGCTCAATGCCCGCGACAGGCCGCCCACCACGTTCGGCACCGAAGAGCATGCGGGGCCTTCCTCCGGATATGCGCGCGCGAGTTCGTGCGGTGATCGATTGGACGGCGCGCACAGGGGGAACATGACGCAACGGGCCCGCTCGCCGGGGCGCTGCACCATCATGTAGCCGCCATAGCCCCCGATGCCGGTGTTGCTGGGATCGGCAACACACGTCGCAAGCGCCGCGGCAACGGCCGCGTCGACCGCGTTGCCGCCCGCACGCAGCACGACCGCGCCGGCTTCGGCGGCCTCCTGGCTGCTGGCGGTGACGGCGCCGCTCATGCCGCGAAGGCTTGGGGCCTGCTGGATGAGCGAGGCGCGGATTTCGTGGATGTCCAACGCCTCCTCGGGCGAGATCCCCGCACCGTGGAGCTGCGGTTCTTCTCAAAACACGCGAGCCTACACGGTTAGTGATGTCCGCGGCGCGCGATCCGCGCCAGAATGATGTTCATCGCCACCGCGCCCAGGCTCCGCGCCACCTCGGGATGGCGCGCATAGAAACGGCTAACTCGCTCGAGAACACCGGAATTTTCCTCTCGTGCGTGGCGCGCGACATCCTCTACGTCGGCGGGAGCGACTTCAGCCGTACGGTCCACAGGCACGCGGGCGCCCGCATGATACTTACGCCACACGTCCGAAAGCGCGCTGCCGCCGCCCTGGAACCGGGCTGACGGAGCCAAACCCGCCAGGAGGCTGTCGAGCAGGCCCGCACGCACATGCGGATCGGAATGCTCGAACAGCGTCGCGACCATCTCCTCGAACTCCGGAGTCTCGTCGGCTCGAAAGGCTTCCGCGATGCCGTCCTGCATCGCATCAAGTCCCGCTTCGTGCACCACGCTGCCAAAGTCCTGTTCCACGTCCCTCGGCAGGATCGAACGCCGCGGCTCCGCGTACCTGCCCAGGATTTCCATCATTCCCATGTCGGTCTCCCTCATCCGGTTTAAAGTCGGACGAGGACCCGGCGCAAGAGTTCGGAAAGCAATCCCTACCCGTTCCACACGGCCCTCGGCAGCCGGCTATTGTGGCCGTGAGCCTGTAGGTCAGTGCCGCTTCACGCCCTCGGAGATGTTCTCCAGCGTCTCTCCCATGCGACTGTCGCGGCCTTCCTTCACCGCCAGGTCACCCAGGGAAACAATACCGACCAGCTTGTCATCTCCGTCCACTACGGGCAGGCGGCGCACCTGGTGCTCGCTCATGAGATCCGCGGCTTCGGACGTATCCATGTCGGCGGTCGCGGTGACGATGTCATCGCTCACGATGTCGCTGATGAGCACGCTGAAATCGCCATCGGCCACGGCGCGGATCACGATGTCGCGGTCGGTCACGACGCCCACCAGGCGTCCGTCGTCGACAACAGGCACGACGCCCGTGTCTTCATCGCGCATGATCATGGCCGCCGTCTGCAGCGAGTCGGAAAGCTTCACGGTCCGGGGATCCGGGGTCATCACTTCGTTGATCTTCATGGGGGGCTCCTTGTGTCGAGCTGATTGGACCTCGCGGCGCAGGGGCGGTTCGCGACGCTTTTGGCGGCTCCATCGAACTCCAGGATGACAGTGGAGGCACGCAAGCTCATGAGCGCTGCGGGCGTTGATGTCGCCACCAGCTCACCCGCGGATTTCCGGCGCCTGCACCAGTCGGAGAACGACCTCTGGGAGAGGTTAATTGAGCGTATCGGGGGGCACGCGGCGCAGGGTGATCTGCCCGGTGTGCGAGATACGCTCGGCAAAGCGGATGTTCTGCTTCAACGCATCCATGTAGTGGTCGGGACCGCCGAAGTGGCTCTGGGCATAGCGGTAGGCGCCGCCCAGCTCGCCATCAAGGCGCTTGCTGGCGTTGCTGTAGAACGATGGCGTCTTCTTCAGCAGGTCCTCCGGTGAAGCGAAGACCACCACCTCGCCGTTATCCGTGCTCTTGCGCGTGATGCCGCCGGCAACGAACTCCGGGAACAGACGATCGCGGCATTTCTCGAGGTAACAGCGATCCGACATCTGCGCGATGATGTCGGCCGAACCGAGCAACGAGCCCAGCAGGCGGAACATCGGGTCAGCAAGCCGAATGCTTTCCACCGGACGCTCATAACCGGTGAAGTGCAGGATGAGCCCGGCGGCTTCCGCGAACTCCTGCATTTCCAGCGCCGGCAGGTAGTCCTTGAGGAACTTGCCGCCGCGCGAGACGTGGGTGGCGGTGTATTCCGCGCCGTTGTGATGCCTGGTGTCGTTGGACTTGCGAATGTACCCGCAGTCATGGAACAACGCGCAGATCACGCCCAGCTGGTAGAGGCGCTCGTTCATCGCGGGGCCGTCACCACGCGAGCGCTCGTAGCCATCCAACAGACGCGCCATGGCGAGCGTCACGTCGAGGACGTGCTGGATGTCGTGGTATTCCGTGTCACACCGCGCATAGCCCGGATA
This sequence comes from Usitatibacter sp., assembly GCA_039915735.1. Classification (GTDB taxonomy): domain Bacteria; phylum Pseudomonadota; class Gammaproteobacteria; order Burkholderiales; family Usitatibacteraceae; genus Usitatibacter. Next base: position 13,061 of record JBDSMR010000138.1, read on the forward strand.
CTCGCCACGATAGAGGCGAACCATGTCGTCGAAGGCGCGGATCAGTACCGGGGCCTGGCTGCGGCCATAGAGCGCGCCGAAGATTCTCGTGACCTCGAGCTTCACGCACACCGGATCGGTCGTGTTGATGCGGTTGGTGACGTCGAAGTCGCTTCGGCGGAAGTTCATGCGTGCGCTCCAGGAGACTGTTTTTGTTGGGCTTTTTTAAATCGAGCCCAATCATCGAATGTGGGCTATTTGACCCGATTCGACCTCCCCTCGCAAGGGGTAGCGCGGCCTATGGAAGCAGAGTACTGTTTTCGAAAATTGGCGGAGGAATTCCCATGGTGATTACCTCTGCGGAAAGCACCGAGGAGATCAAGAGGCGCATCGGCGAACTGAACCTGGAACATCGGGACCTCGACCGTGCCATCGAAGCGCTGGACCAGAATCCCCTGCGAGACGAGCTGCAACTGAAGCGCCTGAAGAAGCGCAAGCTCATGCTCAAGGACCAGATCTTCATGCTGCAGCGCCAGTTGGTCCCTGACATTTCCGCTTGAGCTGCACAAAAGGATCGGGCACAGGCCCCCGTCTTTCGACCAGGACCTGTGCCCAATTATTCGGCTGCGGTAGGGACTAACCCTTGCGCGATTGGAACTTCTGGTAGATGCCGAGCACCTTCGGCACGTAGTTCACGGTCTCGGCGTACGGCGGGATGCGATTGCCGTGGCGGATGACCGCGTTCTCGCCGGCGTTGTATGCGGCGACGGCCAGCTCCTTGTTGCCGTTGAACATCGTGAGCAGCTCGCGCAGGTAGCGCACGCCGCCCTGGATGTTTTCCGTGGGATCCATGATGTTCTGCACGCCAAAGCGGCGAGCCGTGTCCGGCATCAACTGCATCAGGCCACGCGCACCGGCGCGCGAGACGGCGCCAGGGTTGTAGCCGGATTCCGCGGTGATCACCGCGTGGACCAGCGAGGGCTCCACGTTGTGGGTGCGGCTCAGGCTGTCGATGATCGGCGCGTACATGCGGATCATCTCTTCCCTGGGCAGCGAATACTGGGGCGCGCCGGCGGCCGCGGTGTAAGCGGAGGTGTTGCTTTCCTTGCGAACCATCTTGAAGCGCTTGTCGGCCTGCGGGATGTTGGTGAAATGCACGACGCCGCGCTCATCCTTGCGCATGTAGATGTCAGCGAAAACAGGCTGCGCCACAGCGCCCAGCGCCAAAGCGACAACAAACAGCGACATCTTGCGTCGGACCATTACGACACCCGCCCTTCATGAACACCTACAGAGGACGCTATTTTAGCCCAAGTGAGAGCTGTTGTATCGCTACAGCTGCAGACGTCATATCCATATAAATCAATGATTTGTAAAATGTACCTGAGGTTATTTCTGAATTCAGCTTGGTCCGGCTGGAAGGGTAACGACAGATGGAACGGTGTCCGCGTCGCCCAGTCGTACTTGTTCGTGAACCGTTTTACCAAGGAGACACGCATGAACCGTGATCAAGTGAAGGGACGCCTCAAGGAAGCCGCCGGCAAGGTCCAGCAGGAAGCCGGCAAGGCCACGGGCAGCCTCAAGACGCAGGCCAAGGGCCTGCTGAAGGAAGTCGAGGGCAAGGTGCAGAAGAACGTCGGTGACGCCGTCAACGACTCAAAGAAAGCCCGCTACTAAGTCGGCTTCTTCGCCAGCTGCTCTACCCAGCTGGCGAAAGCCGCCATGAATTTCCGCAGGAATTCGCGCGTGTCATCAGCGGTGAGCTTGCCCGCCGCGTCGAAGAGCTTGCCCGAATTGCCGATGTAGACCTCGGGCTGCTGTAGCGGGTGGATGTCCAGGAACACGAAGGTTTGCCGCAGGTGGTGGTTGGCGCCGAAACCCGAGATCGGTCCCTGCGACTGGCTGGCGATGGCCCCGGGCTTGCCACCCGCCCAAGAGCTTTTCCCTCCAGGGCGCGAGCCCACATCGATTGCGTTCTTCAATGCCCCCGGAATGGTGCGGTTGTACTCCGGCGTCACGAAGAGATAGGCGTCGGAGGACTTCAATGCCTCGCGAAACTTCGTCCACTCCGCAGGCGGATTGTCGGTATCGAGATCGGAGTTGTAGAGCGGCAGCGCGCCGATCTCCACGAAATTGAACTCAAGCGTATCGGGCGCAACTTCCATAAGCGCCTTGGCGAGCATGCGGCTGATGGATTCCTTGCGCAGGCTGCCGACGAGGACAGCAACTTTTTTCCTGGTCATTTCTTCATTGCTCCATGGAATTTGCCCGGGGTTTGGGCGTGGTGCGAATGAACACGATACACGTGCCCCCGGCTAGAATCGCAGGCATGAAACGCTACCAGTTGCGCATTGGCGGTGCCTCGGTCGATCCATTTTCCTCGCAGTGGTTCGAGACCCACAACCCGTACACGGGCAAGGCGTGGGCGCAGATACCGCGATGTGATGCGCGAGATGTCGACCGCGCGGTCACGGCGGCCCATTCGGCATTCACCGAAGGTCCCTGGGCGCAGATGACGGCGACGCAGCGCGGCATGCTGCTGCACCGGCTGGGCGAGCTGATCGCGCGCGATGGCGCGAAGCTCGCGGAAACCGAGGTGCGTGACAACGGCAAGCTGCTGAGCGAGATGGGCGCCCAGCTCAACTACATCCCGCAGTGGTACTACTACTTCGGAGGCCTCGCCGACAAGATCCAGGGCACCACCCTTCCTCTCGACAAGAAAGGCTACTTCAGCTTCACGCGCAACGAACCGCTCGGAGTCGTGGCTGCGATCACGCCATGGAATTCCCCGCTGCTGCTTGCCAGCTGGAAAATCGCGCCGGCCCTCGCCGCGGGCAACACCGTCGTGATCAAGCCCTCGGAATTCACCTCGGCCTCGACACTGGAATTCGCCGCGCTCTTCGACGAGGCCGGATTTCCGCCCGGCGTGTTCAACGTGGTCACCGGCTACGGCAGCGAGGTGGGCGCGCCCCTCGTCGAGCATCCGCTGGTCCGCAAGGTGAGCTTCACCGGCTCGGACGCAACCGGCCGGGCCATCAACGTCGCCGCGGCACGGCAGTTCAAGCACGCCTCGATGGAGCTGGGTGGCAAATCGCCGAACATCGTGTTCGCCGACGCCGATATCGACCAGGCGGTGTTCGGCGCCATCTCCGGAATCTTCGCCGCAACCGGCCAGACCTGCATCGCGGGCTCACGGCTGCTGGTGCAGGAAAGCATCCACGACGTGTTCGTGGAGAAGCTGCTCGCCGTCGCGCGCACGGCAAAGATGGGCGATCCGATGGACCTCACCACGCAAGTGGGCCCGGTGACGACCCCGCCGCAATTCGCGAAGATTCTCGACTACATCGAGGTCGCCAAGAAGGAAGGCGCGAAGCTGTTGCTGGGCGGGGAGCGCTGCGACGTGCCGGGAAGCACCGGTGGCTGGTTCGTGCAGCCGACGATCTTCGGCAACGTGACGAACGACATGCGCATCGCCCAGGAAGAAGTCTTCGGCCCGGTGCTGTCGATCATTCGATTCAAGGACGAAGCCGAGGCGCTGCGCATTGCCAACGACGTGCGCTTTGGCCTCGCCGCCGCGGTGTGGACGACCGACATCGGCTGCGCGCTACGCATGTCCGAGAAACTGCAGGCCGGCACGGTCTGGGTGAACACCTACCGCGCCGTGAGCTTCATGGCGCCCTTCGGCGGCTACAAGGATTCGGGGCTGGGCCGCGAGAGCGGCATCGATGCCATCCGCGAATACCTCCAGGTGAAGACGGTGTGGATCAATAGCGGCGCGGTGGCGGGCAATCCCTTCGTATTGCGATGAACGCGTGAGCGTCGACATCGCGTTTCCCCGGCAGTGGATCGGCTGAGGCGCGCTGCAGCAAGTAGAATCACGACATGACAGACTCCGAAAACCGCGCCATCCTCGCCATCTCGCTGATGGCTGCCTTCTCCGACGGCGACAACCAGGAACGCGAACGCGAGGAGATCCGCCGCATCGCCGAGGGCCTGGCGCCCGACAACCTGCTCCTGCCGACGCTATACCAGGACGTGCTGACCCAGCGGTTGACGCTGGAAACCGCGGTGGGCGAGTTGAAGAGCCCGGCGTCGCAGCACCTCGCCTACGAGATGGCGGTGTGTGTCTGCGACGCGGATGGCGCGCAATCAGATGCCGAACGCCGCTTCCTGGACCGACTGCGCCAGGCATTCGCCATGCCGATGCAGGCGGGCGTGCAATTCAATCAAATGGCCGAGTCGATCGCAACCGCGCCACTGGCGGGCGCAGCAGCGGCCCCGTCGACGACCGCGAGCGACGCGGAGCTCGACAAGATGATCCTCAATGCCGCGATCATGAACGGCGCGCTGGAGCTGCTACCGGAGACGCTCTCCACCATGGCGATCATCCCGCTGCAGATGCAGCTGGTCTACAAGATCGGCAAGACCCACGGCTACGAGCTCGATAGCGGCCATGTGAAGGACTTCCTCGCCACGGCGGGTGTCGGCCTCACCTCCCAATTCCTCGAGCAGGCGGGCCGCAAGCTCCTCGGCGGACTGCTGGGAAGCATCGGCGGCTCCCTTGCACGCGGTCTCGGCAACCAGGCAGTGAGCTCGGGCATGAGCTTCGCGAGCACCTATGCACTCGGGCACGTCGCGAAGCGCTATTACGCCGGCGGACGCAAGCTCTCCACGCAGATGCTGAAGGACACATTCGAGCGGGTGATGCAGGAGGGGCGCAGCCTGCAGGGCGAATACCTGCCGGCGATGCGAGAGAAGGCCCGGGGGCTCGATCCCTCCAGGTTACTTGCTTTGGTAAGGGGGCAGTAGATGATCACTTCTCGTACGCGCACCGCGGGAGTCCTTGCGCTCCTGCTCGCCCTCCACGCCGGGGTCGCTTCGTCAGCCTACAACCCTGCCTTCTGCCAGACCGTCAGAAACACGCTCAACGTGCATTGGGAAGCGACCGCGGGCCCCTTCACCGGCTGCACCGGCATCGAATTCACCAACGGGACGCGGGCAGACGCGAGGGACGGCTCGATCACGATGGCGGGTATCGGAGTGAGCAACCCTGCGTGCATCGGCACGGCGGCCTACGCGCTCACACTCTCCCCCGATCGAACCCAGCTCGTCGGCTCCGACACGATTTCCAATGTCCCGATGACGCTCACGCGCCTGCCCGGCCAGGGCTGCTTTGTCGGCACCTGGGCGTTGGGGGCGGACGTCTACGAGGCCCACATCTCGGCCGCGCCGTTCCCGGGATTCTCCGTAGGTATTCCTACATTCGATTTTCCGGAACTCGCGGCCCTGGCCGTGCTCCTGGGATTGATCGGAGCGATGAGGCTGCGACGAACCACGGGCGTGAAACGCGCCTGAGCTGGCTTACTGCGAGCGCAGCAGGCCCGCCGCCTTCACCACCGGTTCCCATCGCCCCAGCTCGCTCTTCATCTGCGCCCCGAATGTTGCCGCGTCACTGCCCACCGGCTCGGCCCCCGCCTGCTTGAGACGTTCGCGCACCGACGGATCGGCGAGTGTTGCGACCATGTCCTTGCTGAGTCGATCAACGACGTGTTGTGGCATGCCGGGTGGCCCCATGACCCCGATCCAGGAGACCGCCTCATAGCCGGGAAGCGCCGCCTCGGCCACTGTCGGCAGATCCGGTGCTGCCTCCGAGCGCACGGATTTCGTTACCGCCAGCGCGTTGATTTTTCCGGCCTTCACCTGCGGCAAGGCCGTGATCACCGTATCGAACATGACCTCGATCTCGCCACCTAGTAGCGCCACCATCGCGGGTGCCGAGCCCTTGTACGGAATGTGGGTCATCTTCACCCCCGCCATGGTGTTGAACTGCTCGGCAGCGAGGTGCGCCATGGTCCCGTTTCCAAAGGAGCCGTAGTTCAGCTTTCCGGGCGACTGTTTTGCGAGTTCGATCAGCTCCTTCACGTTCTTCACCTGCAATTTCGGGCTGACCACGAGCATCAATGGCGAGTAGCTCACCAACGAGATCGGCGTGAAGTCCTTGATGGGGTCGTACAGGGGCTCCTTTGCCATCAGCGGGCCCAGCGCCTGCGGGCCGCTCGCTCCCATCAGCAGCGTGTAGCCATCCGCTTCCGCCTGCGCAACAAACTTGGAACCCAGCATGCCCCCGGCCCCGCCGCGATTCTCGATGATCACGGGCTGCCCCAACAGCTCGCCCAGCTTTATTGCGATCACGCGGGCCTGCACGTCGGTAGGACCGCCGGGAGGATAAGGAACAATCATCTTGATCGGCTTGTTCGGATATGCCTGTGCCATCGCGGCACCGGCAAAGGACAAGGCGAACGCAGCGAACGATGCAGCCATCCAGCGCAACACTTTCATGACTCCTCCCCCATTGAAACGGTTTCGGAAACGATTTTCGATGCGCCATCATCCGTGAGAACAACAAGCGCATCGGCGGCGACGACGCCCTTGCCGGAGGGGCGCACCATGAGCGGGTTGATGTCGAGTTCCAACAGGTCGGCGCGCAACGCCCATGCGACTCGGGAAAGGCGGGCGAGCGACGTGGCGAGCGCGCCAACGTCGGCCGGGGGTCGCTTGCGAAACCCCCGCAGCAACGCCACTCCACGCAACTCGCCGATCATCTCGTGGGCTGTCTCTTCGTCGAATGGCGCCACCCGATAGGCAACGTCCTTCAGGACCTCGGCCTGGATGCCACCCATGCCAAGCGTCACCATCGGCCCGAATACGGGATCCTGCGAAATGCCCGCGAGCATCTCGACACCGTCGTCAATCATTTCGCACACGAGCGCGCCTTCAATGCGCGCTTTCGGTGCAAACGCCCGCGCGCGCGAAATCACCGTGTCGACAGCCTTGGCCAGCTCCCCCTCGTCGCGTACGCCCACAATCACGCCGCCCGCTTCGGTCTTGTGTGCGATGTCCGGTGATAACACCTTCACCACGACTGGAAACGAAAAACACCCGGGTCGAAGCTCTCCGCTGGAACACACGAGAACGTCGCGCGTCACGGGGACACCCCACTGCTGCAACAACACCTTGCTGGAGGCTTCGGAAAGTGCTCCGCGCTGACCGTCTGCAAGCGGTGGAACGGGCACGCCCTTGCGCTCGTCGAAAGGCGATGCGCGGCGCGCGGCGCGTTCGCGGTATGCCGCAAACTTTGCCAAGG
>JBDSMR010000009.1:0-6883 GCA_039915735.1 Usitatibacter sp.
TGGGTCGCGCTACTGGGTGGAAATACGGCGCCATGCGCGCCGGCTGGGGTCGCGCTGGATCATCGTCACACTGGTGCGCGACATCTCCCAGCGCAAGGCCGCCGAAGGCAAGCTGCGGCGCCAGGACCGCGTGCACGCGGTCCTGAGCGGCATCAACTCCCTCATCGTGCGGGTGCGCAGCCGCGATGAGCTCTTCTCGGAGGCATGCCGCATCGCCGTGGAAGTGGGAGCCTTCCGCATGGCCTGGGTCGGGGTGCTCGACCCGCGTTCGCTCGCGGGGCGGGTGGCCGCATGGCATGGCGAGGGTTTCACCCACGCCGCACGATTCTCCGCCGACCCGGACTCCGCCGACGCGTGGCTCCCCGCCAGCCGCGCGATCCAGCAGGCGCGCCCGATGATCTGCAACGACATCGCCGCCGACGACGCGATCCGCCCCCTTCGCGAAGCCCACCTTGCACTTGGCTTCAAGGCTCGCGCCAGCTTCCCGCTGGTGGTGTCCGGACGCCCACAGGCGGTGATCACGCTGTTTGCCGCGGAAGCCAATGTGTTCGATGCCGAGGAAACGCGTTTTCTCGAGGAGATGGCTCGCAACCTCTCCTTCGCCCTCGAGCACATCGACAGGACCGAGAGCCTCGACCGCGTGACACGCATGAACGCGATGCTGAGCGGCATCAATGGCGCGATCGTCCACAACCGCGACCGCAAGGGGCTTTTTCGCGAAGCCTGCCGCATCGCCGTGGACATCGGCGGCCTCGCGCTCGCCTGGATCAGCGTGGTGGACGAGGCCAACGGAAAGCTGCGGCCGGTCGCCTTCTCCGGGGTCGACGACGGTTTCCTGCGCATCATCGACGCTCGCCTTTCGCTCCACGACGCAGCTCCGGAAGGCCACGGAAGCGCGGCGCGCGCGGTGCGTGAAGCGCGCGCGATCGTCGTGAACGACGCCCAGTCGGATGGGGGCACGTTGAACAAGCAGGCGTGCCAGGACCGGGGCCTCAAATCGCATGCCGCCGTGCCGCTGGTGTTCGGCGGTCGGGTTGCAGGGGCGTTCACCCTCCACGCCGCGGTGGCAAATTTCTTCGACGTGGCGGAGATGCGGATGCTGAACGAGGTGGCGGCCAACATCGCGCTCGCACTCGAGCACATCGTTCAGGAAGAGCGCCTCCGGCGCCTCACGCGCGTCTACGCCGTCCTCAGCCAGATCAATTCGTTGATCGTGCGCGCGACCGATCGCATCGAGCTGCTGCGCGAGGCCTGCCGCATCGCGGTGGAGGCAGGCGCCTTCCGCATCGCCTGGGTCGCGGTGCTCGACGGCGAATCCCTCGACGGCAAGGTGGTCGCCTGCCAGGGCGCGGGCCCCGATTTCACCAGCCACATCGTTGTTACCGCAAGACCCGATGGCGCCGGCAGCGAGCGCCCCTCAAGCCGCTCGTTGCGCGATGCCAGGCCCGTGTTGGTGAACAACATCGGCACCGACGCCTCGCTGCTGCCGATCCGGGAAACGCTGCTCGCCGCGGGATGCCGCTCGGTGGGCAGCTTCCCGCTGATGGTGGATGGTCGTCCGCAGGCCGTGATCGTCCTCTACTCCGCCGAGCCGGACGCCTTCGACGAGGAAGAGATGCATTTGCTGCATGAGCTGAGCGGCAACCTTTCGCTTGCGCTCGAGCACCTCGCACGCGGCAGCAGGCTTGACTACCTGGCGTATTACGACCCGCTCACGGGCCTGGCCAACCGGACGCTTTTCCTGGAGCGCGTGAACCAGTACATCCGTAGCGCGGCACAGTCCGGCCACGAGCTCGCGGTATTCCTGGTGGACCTGGAGCGCTTCAAGAATTTCAACGACACCCTGGGGCGTTCGGCCGGTGACCAGTTGCTCAAGCAGGTCGCCGACTGGCTGGCGCGCAAGGGCGGCGACGCGAGCCTGGTGGCGCGTGTGGGAGCCGACCAGTTCGCCATGGTGCTACCAGAGATGAAGCCGGAGGTCGCCCACCTGATGGGCAAGACCATCGCCGCTTTCCTTGATCATCCATTCCGCCTGGAAGGGGCGGTCTATCGCGTATTCGCGAAGGTCGGGGTAGCGGCCTTCCCCCGCGATGGCGCGATCGCGGAGACGCTGATGGAAAATGCCGAAGCCGCGCTCAAGCGCGCCAAGGCGAGCGGCGACCGCTTCCTCTTCTACAACGAGCAGATGACGGCGGGCCGCGCGACCAAGCTCACGCTCGAGAACCAGTTGCGCGAAGCCCTGCGCAAGGGAGAGTTCGTGCTGCACTACCAGCCGAAGATCGACCTCGCGAACGGCACGCTCACCAGTTGCGAGGCATTGATCCGCTGGAACGACCCGGCCACCGGCCTCGTCCCCCCCGGCCGATTCATCCCAGTGCTGGAAGAGACCGGCTTGATCCACGAGGTCGGCCGCTGGGCATTGCGGCAGGCCGTGGCCGACTACCTTCGCTGGCGCGCGGCCGGACTGCCGAGCGTGCGCATCGCGGTGAACGTGTCGCCGCTGCAGTTGCGCGACCGCGGCTTCATCGCGGAAATCGAAGAAGTGATCGCGATCGACCAGGCCGCCGCCGCGGGCCTCGAGCTCGAGATCACCGAGACCCTGATCATGGAGGACGTGAAACACAGCATCGCGACCCTCAGGCAGATTCGCGCGCTCGGCCTGACCATCGCAATCGACGATTTCGGCACCGGCTTCTCGTCGCTGAGCTACCTCGCCAAGCTGCCGGTGGACACGCTCAAGATCGACCGCTCGTTTGTGATCGACATGACGTCGGGTCCCGAGGGGCTGGCGCTGGTCTCCACGATCATCAACCTCGCGCACTCGCTCAAGCTGAAGGTGGTGGCCGAAGGCGTGGAGACCCCCGAGCAGTCCCGGCTGCTGCGGCTGCTCGACTGCGACGAGATCCAGGGATTCCTGCACAGCAAGGCGTTGCCCACCGCGGAGTTCGAAGCGCGCTTCCTCGCGGCCCCGGTGCCGAAGTGAACATCGCTGCCGTCCCGGCTCCGGCCGCCCCTCCCGATCCCGTCGCCGGCGCGGAGGTGATGCAACGCCAGCAGGCCGAGCTGCGCGCGCTCTTCGACCTGATGCCGGCGATGATCTGGTTCAAGGACACGACCAACCGCATCCTGCGTGTCAACAAGCGCGCCGCGGATAGCGCCGGTCTGACGAGCGCGCAGATCGAGGGCATGCCTTCCAGCGAAATCTATCCGGAAGACGCCGAGAGCTTCTACGCTGCCGACCTCGAGGTGATCCGCACGGGAGAGCCCAAGCTCGGCTTCGTCGAATCCCTGGTTGATGGTGACGGCAACCGGACGTGGGTGCGAACCGACAAGGTGCCCTACCGCGATGCGGGCGGAAACGTGATCGGCATCGTTGTCATGTCCCAGGACGTGAGCGAGCAGAAAAACAACGAGGCACGCCTGGCGCGTACCCACGAGGAGCTGCTCGACGCCTCGCGCCGCGCCGGCATGGCGGAAGTCGCGACCAACGTGCTGCACAACGTCGGCAATGTGCTCAATAGCGTAAACGTCTCAGCCACGCTGGTGATGGATTCGGTCTCAGGTTTTAACGCAGCACGCCTGTCGGAGGTCGCGGCACTCCTGCGAGCACACGCCGCCGACCTCGGCTCATACATCACCGCCGACGCGAGAGGGCGCCACATTCCCGACTTCCTGGAGAAGGTCGCCGGTGAGTGGCTGGCCCAGCAGCGGCAGCAGCTGGACGAGCTGGCATCGCTGCGCGGCCATATCGACCACATTCGCCAGATCGTGGCGATGCAGCAGGGCTACGCCAAGGCCTCGGGCGTGACGGCCGTCGTCGACCTCGACGCCCTCGTCGAAGATGCGCTGCGCGTCCAGGAAGATGCCTTGCGCGCGGGCGGCGTGCGCGTGGTGCGCGAGTTTGGCGCGAGCGTTTCGATCAGCGTGGAGAAACACCGCGTGCTGCAGATCCTCGTGAACCTGATACGCAACGCGATGATGGCGTGCAGCGAACGTGGCCTGGCTGACAAATGCATCACGCTGCGGCTGACGCAGGCTGGCGATTGCATTCGGATCTCGGTGGAGGACAATGGCTCGGGGATCGCGCCGGAGAACCTCACGCGCATCTTTGCGCACGGCTTCACTACGCGCAAGGATGGCCACGGTTTCGGCCTTCACAGCGGCGCGATCGCCGCCGGAGAACTCGGCGGCAGCCTGCGGGCGGAAAGCGCGGGCGTGGATCGCGGCGCGACGTTCACGCTGGAGCTGCCGAAAAAACCGCCGGCCATTTCGCCATGATTACGGCCGGCCCGCGCATCCTGGTGATCGACGACAACGCCGCCATCCACGAGGATTTCCGCAAGATCTTCGCCGGTGCCCGCCAGGGCGGAGGCGCATCGCCGGCGGAAGTCGCCCTGTTCGGGCCGGAAACGGCCCGCGACCCGGGACCGGATTTCCGCATGGATTCGGTCCTGCAGGGCCACGAGGGGCTCGAGCGGGTAAAGCGCGCGCTTGAGGCGAACGATCCCTACTCCGTGGCCTTCATCGACGTGCGCATGCCGCCGGGCTGGGACGGGGTTGAGACCACGGCGAGAATCTGGCAGCACGACCCTGACATCCAGGTCGTGCTGTGCACCGCCTTTTCCGACTATTCATGGCGCGACATGCTTGCGAAGCTCGGCCGGTCGGACCGGCTGGTGATCCTCAAGAAGCCATTCGACACCATCGAGGTGCTGCAGCTCGCCAGTGCACTCACCGAGAAATGGCGCCTTTCGAGGCTTGCGCGCGCGGCCCACGAGGACCTCGAACTGCGGGTGGCCGAACGCACCGCCGAACTGCTGGAGGCGAGCGCCCGGATGCGCCAGGACGAGGTTGCGATCAAGCGCCTCAACCGCGTCTACGCCGTGATGAGCGGCATCAACGCCATGATCGTGCGTGCCCGCGATTGCGAAGAGCTGTACCGCGAGTCCTGCCGCATCGCGGTGGAATCCGGCGAATTCCGCATGGCGCTGGTTGCGCTGGTCAACAGCGACGCGACCGGATTCCGCGTCGTGCCCGTTGCCTCGGCCGGAAAAGACGACGAGCTGCTGGCATCCATCAGGGACGCCCTGGCGTCGGCAGAGTGCGCGCCACAGACGATGGTTGGCCAGGCGATTCGCGACAAGCTGGCGGTCGTCGCTAACGATTCGCGAAGCGATCCCCGCGTGATGTTCCGTGCGAAGTATGCCGCCTCGGGAGTGCGCTCCCTTGCGGTCCTGCCGCTGCTGGTTGCGGGTGAAGTCGTCGGCATCCTGGCGCTGTACGCGAGCGAGAGCAACTTCTTCAATGTGGGGGAGATGAAGCTGCTGTCCGGCCTCGCGGCCGACATTGCGCTTGCCATCGACAACCTCCGCAAGGGCGAGCGGCTGCACCACCTTGCCTACCACGACGCGAACACGGGGCTGGCCAACCGCCAACTGCTGCAGGAGCGGATCACCTTCCTGATGCGCGGGGCCGGCGGTCATGCGCACAGGCTGGCGCTCTTCGTGTTCGACCTGGAGCGCTTCAAGAATATCAACGATACGCTCGGCAGGGCGGCGGGCGACACCCTGCTGCGCGCAGTGGCGCAGTGGCTGGTGCACGCTTTCGGCGCAGCGGGGCTCGTGGCCCACCTCGGCGCGGACCATTTCGCCGTGGCGGTCCCGGAGCTGTGGCAGGATGGAGACGTCGCCAGGGCGCTCGAGAAGGCGATGGCGGACTTCATCGACCATCCCTTCCAGCTTGGCGATAGCGTGCTACGCATCTCCGCGCGGGTCGGAATCGCGTTGTACCCGGACGATGGCTCGGACGCGGAAACATTGCTCACGCACGCTGAGGCCGCCGCCAAGAAGGCCAAGGTTGGAGGCGCACGCTATCTGTTCTACGCCGAGGCGATGAGTAACGCGGTGGCCGGCAAGCTCACGCTCGAGAACCAGCTGCGCGCGGGCCTCGAGCGCGGCGAGTTCGTGCTGCACTACAAGCCCCGCTTCCACCTCGCCAGCGGCAAGGTGGTCGGCGCGGAAGCATCGTTATGGTGGAACGACCCGCGCGACGGTCTGGTGCCGCCGGGCAGCTTCATCCCGCTGATGGAGGAAACCGGCCTGATCCACGAAGCGGGGCAGTGGATGCTGGAACAGGTAAAGGCTGATTGCGTGTTCTGGCACGGCGCCGGCGTCGCTGTCCCCCGCATCGCCCTCAGCGTTTCGCCACTGCAGTTGCGCAGCCGCGGCTTTCTCGAGCAGATCGAGCAGGCGATCGGCATCGACGCGTGTGCCGCGTCGGGACTGGAGTTGAAGATCACCGAGACCCTGATCATGGAGGACGTGCAACGCAGCATCGCCCTGCTGCGATCGATCCGCGCTTTGGGGATCACGGTCGCCATCGACGATTTCGGCAGCGGCTACTCGTCACTCCGCCACCTGTCGAAACTGCCGGCCAATGCGCTGCGCATCGGGCGCTCGTTCATCTCCGGAATGACCACCGGCCCCGAAGGACTGGCACTCGTCTCCACCATCATCAAGCTCGCGCATTCGCTCAAGCTGAAGGTGGTCGCGGAAGGGGTAGAGACCGAGGAGCAGTCGCAGCTGCTGCGGCTGCTGAGCTGCGACGAGGTGCTCGGAGTCCTTTTCGGCAAGCCCCTGCCGCGCGCGGGCTTCGAGGCGCAATACCTCGGACCCGCGGCCCCGGTCACCGGGTCACTGCATATGCTGCCCGCCGTTGATGGCGATGTTCGCGCCGGTGAGAAACGCGGCCTCGTCGGAGGCCAGGTAGGCGCATAGGCCCGCGACCTCGTCCGGCTTGCCCAGGCGTCCCATGGGGATCTGCGGAATGATCTTGGTATCGAGCACTTCCTTGGGGATCGCGAGAACCATCTTGGTGCCGATAT
>JBDSMR010000025.1:0-16479 GCA_039915735.1 Usitatibacter sp.
TGGTTGGGGAAGTCGAAGCGCCCCGAGGCCGCGATCGCGGCACCCGCGGCGAGTGATGCGTCGGGCATGATCTCGGGCACCGGGTTGGCCATGCTGAAGACTACGGGTTGGGCCGCCATCGAGCGCACCATCTCGATCGAGACGATGCCGCCCACCGACAGGCCGACGAAGGCGTTGGCACCGCGCATCGCTACGTCGAGGGCGCCATCGAGGTTGGCGCGGTTGGTGTTCTGCGCGATCCACTGCCGGTGCGGGTCGCCATGCTCGCGTGAGCGCGAGATGATACCCGCGAGGCCGACCACGGTGATTTCGCCCACGCCCATCGCCTGCAGCAGCGTGACGGTTGCCGTCCCGGCCGCGCCATCGCCGCAAACCACCACGCGCTGGTCGGCGGCCTTGCGTCCAAGCAGCTCCCACGCGTTGAACAATCCCGCCGCAATCACGGTGGCGGTGCCGTACTGGTCGTCATGGATGATCGGCACCTCGAGGCGCGCCTCAGCCAGCCGCATCACCTCGAAACACGCGGGCGCGGCGACGTCTTCCAGGTTGAAGCCGCCGAAGGTCGGCTGCAGCGCCGCCATGAGGTCGACCAGCTGCGCGCTGTCGCGCGTATCCACGCATAGCGGATATGCGTCGATGCCCACCAGCAGCTTGAACATCGAAGCCTTGCCCTCCATCACCGGCAGCGCCGCCTTCGGTCCCGCGCGCCCCAGCCCGAGGACGGCGGTGCCATCGCTCACCACGGCGACCGCGTTGTCGCGGCCGGTGAGTTCGCCCAGCGCCTCGGGCCGCGCCAGGATTTCCTGGACCAGGTAGCCCACACCCGGGGTGTAGAGGGCGGCCACGTCGTCGAGCGAGTGCACGCGGAATCGCGGCAACACCTCGATCTTGCCGGCGCCGATCTTGCGCATCAGCGCGAAGGCGGCCGCACGGTCGCGCGCGGCGCGGTCGTCGGCGCTCATGAGTGCACCCCCGGCGACGGCAGCACGTTGGCCTGCGTGGCCGCGTTGAACAGGTGCAGCCGCGCGGCATCAAACGTGAGCCACGCGGGCTGGCCCGATCGCACCGTCACGGCGGCGTCGACCACCACTGAAAGCACGCGCCCGCCCGCATCAACCTCCACCAGCTTTTCCGAACCGAGCAGCTGGACCATCTGCACCTCGCCCGCCAGTCCTTCGGCGTTGGCAGCGAGATGGAGCGCGATGTGCTGCGGCCGGATGCCCGCGACCAGCGCGCCTGCGCCAATCGCCGCGCCGAATCGCTCGAGCGTGGAAACCGGCAGCACGAGTGGCTGTGCACCCGCGGCCACCAGCCGTCCGTCCACGAGCGTGACGCCGTCGATGAAGTTCATCGGCGGGCTCCCCACGAAACCTGCCACGAAGAGGTTGGCCGGATGGCCGTAGATCTCCTCGGGCGTGGCGAACTGCTGCACCCGCCCGCCGTCCATCACGGCGATGCGGTCCGACATCGTCATCGCCTCGAGCTGGTCATGGGTCACGTAGACAGTTGTGGTTTCGAGCGCGCGATGCACGCGCTTCAACTCACTGCGCATGGTCACCCGCAGCTTGGCGTCGAGGTTGGAGAGCGGCTCGTCAAGCAAAAATAGCCACGGCTTGCGCACCATCGCGCGGCCGAGCGCCACGCGCTGGCGTTGTCCGCCCGAAAGCTCCTTCGGCTTGCGCGACAGCAGCGCGGTGATTTCGAGCACGCGCGCGGCCTCATCCACGCGCCGGCGAATCTCCTCGGGGGGTGTACCGCGAACGCGCAACCCGTAGGCGATGTTGTGGAACACGTCCATGTGCGGATAGAGCGCGTAGCTCTGGAACACCATCGCGATGTCGCGCGCGCCGGGCGAGAGGTGCCCGATGGGACGGTCGCCGTGCCAGATCTCGCCGGTGTCGGGCAGCTCCAGGCCCGAGAGGATGCGCAGCAGCGTGGTCTTGCCGCAGCCGCTTGGGCCCACGAGGGTGATGAATTCGCGCTCGGTGAACTCCAGACTCACCGAACGCAGCACCTCGACCTTGCCGAAGCGCTTGGAGATGTTCTCGACGCGAATTCCCACGCACTAACCTTTCACGGCGCCGGCGCCGAAGCCCGCGACCAGGTGTCGTTGCAGCATCATGAAGAGGACCGCCATCGGCACGGTCATCAGCACGGCGGAAGCCATCATCAGGCCCCAGTCGACGTGCACGCCTTCGAAAAAGAGCATCACGCCCACCGTGAGCGGGTAATGGTCAACCGAATTCATGAACACGCGCGCGAAGAGGTAATCGTTCCACGACACGATGAGCGAGAAAATCGCCGCGGCGATGATGCCGGGCAGGGCCGAGGGCAGCACGATCTCCCAGAAGACGCGCAACCGGCTCGCCCCGTCGATCAGCGCGGCCTCCTCGAGCTCGATCGGGATGCCACGGAAAAACGCCCACAGCAGCCACATGCAGAACGGCAGCGTGGTCGAGACGTAGCCGAGCGTGAGGCTCCAGAGCGAATCGGTGAGGCCCAGGCGCGTCATCACCATGAACAGCGGGAACACCAGGATGATCGACGGCACCATGTAGCCCAGCAGGCTGAAGTACGGCACCGCCATGCGCCAGCGATAGCGAAAGCGCGTGACGCTGTAGGCAGCGAGCGTGCTGATGATGATGCTGATGAGGGTGCTGCCGACACTCACCAGCACGCTGTTGCCGAACCATTGCATGAAATACTGCGGTGGCGCCGTCGTCGGCTGGTAGCCGGTGGAGCCGTCGGCGAAGTACTGCGACTTGCCGGTGATGAGGTGGCGGTAGTTCTCGAGCGTGGGCGCGTGCGGCACGAGCGTGGGCGCGGTGGAGAGCTCCGCCTTGGGCTTGAGCGACGTGGAGAGCGCCCACATGAGCGGAAAGCAGATCAGCAGCGTGATGGCGATCAGCCCCACATAGGCGGCGCCGTGGCCCACCCAGCGGCGCGCGCGGGCGCGGGCTTGCGGCGTCATGTGTCCTCCTGGAAGCGGAAGATGCGCATGTAGAGGAGGCTTCCGGCGAACAACATCATCATCATGACAACACCGGTGGCGGCACCCACTCCCATGCGCAGGTTGGCGATCGACTGCTCGAACGAATAGATCGCGAGGTTGAAGGTGGAGGTACCTGGACCGCCGCGGGTGAGGAGATAGATTTCCTCGAACTTGTTGAAGGTCCAGATGGTGCGGAACACCACCACCACCGCGAGCACTTCGGCGAGCTGCGGCAGCGTCACGTCGATGAAGCGCCTCACCACGCCCGCGCCGTCCACGCGTGCGGCATCGTAGAGCTCGGTCGGCACCGTCTGCAGGCGTGCGAGCACGCAGATGGTCACGAACGGCGTGTATTTCCACACGTTTAGCATGATGGTGGAGTGCATCGCCATCGTGGGCGAGGAGAGCCAGTAGATGTTTTCGTCGATGATGCCGGCGGCGCGCAGCGCGTGGTTCACGATGCCGAGCTCAGGGGCGAGCATCCACTGCCAGCAGAGCGCTATCACCACCGTCGGCACGATGTAGGGGAAGAGCAGCAGCCCGCGGAAGATCGAGATGCCGCGCAGTGGCAGGTGCAGCAGCAGCGCGATGCCGACCCCGAGCACCGCCTGCAGGATGGTGGAGACGAAGGTCCAGTAGGCCGCGTTTCGCAGCGACGACCAGAAGAGCGGATCGCCGAGCAACGTGGCGAAGTTGGCGAGCCCGGCGAAGCGCTGCCCGTCCGGATTGAGCGGATCGATGTAGTAGAACGCCATCCGGACGCTTTCCAGCACCGGATAAACCATGAACACCAGCGCCGCGACGACGAAGGGCGCGATGAAGGCGAGGCCGATGCGGTTGTCCGCAGCGCGCCAATGTTCGTGTTTTTGCATGGGGAAGTGCCGGCGGCCGCGAAGGCCGCCGGCGACGTGCGTCAGATCACCAGCGAGATGTGTTCCTTGCGGACCGACTCCAGCTCCTTCGCGCCCCACTTGGCCGCGTCAGCCGGCTTCATGTTGTCGATCACCACCTTCTGCACCGTCTGCGACAGGATCGAGCGGCCGTGCACGATGCCTGCGAGCGGGTTCACGCCGCCGAGGAGCTCGTTGGCCGTGCTGCTCGAATACGGCAGCGACCCGGTGTAGTAGGTGTCAATGGTGCGTTTCTTGGTGGCGAAGAACGGATGTTTCTGCAGTTCCGGGTCGGCGGCCGTGTCCTTGTAGACCGGCGACACGTTCGGCACCAGCGACTGGCAGTAACGCACCGGCCACACCTTGGAGGTCTGGTAATAGGCGAGCGCGGCCTTCACCTCCTTGATGTAAGGGTTGTTGGCCTTCGGGATGCACCAGCCCTGGAAATCGTTCCAGTTGGAGCGGTTGCCGGTCTTGGGGTGGCGCGCGTGGTTGTACGCCTCGAGGTTCTTGAACACTTCCTTGTTTTCTTCCCAGGCGCGGCCGTACGGGCGACCCCAGTAGAACGCCATCGCCGCCTTGCCGGTGACAATCGAGTCGACCACCTCGAGGAAACTCGCGCTCACTGCGCTCTTGGGCATGTAGGGCACCAGCGACTTCACATATTCAAGCGCCTCGACGGTGTTGGGGCTGTCGAACACCACCTCGAACTGCTTCGCGGGATCGAACATGCGCCCGCCCGCGCTGTGCAGCAACGCGGCGAAGTGGTAATCGGTGCAGAGATTGCGCCCGAGCGCCAGCGAGATGCCGGCCATGCCAGGCTTCTTCTCGGTGATGGTGCGCGCGGCATTAAGCAGGTCGTTCCAATCCCACTTGTCGGGATCGCCCAGGCCAAGTTCGTTGATGATGTCCTGGCGTACCAGCAGCAGGTGCGGCTGGTGGTGCGCGGGCAACACGTATTGCTTGCCCTTCCACGCGCCCCAGTACTCCCACTTGGCGCCGTCGATCAGCCGGTTCTTGCCGACCTTGGCGACCACGTCGTCGACCGGTTCGAGCAGGCCCTGCGCCATGAGCTGCATCGCGATCGGGGACTCGACGCTGATGCAGTTGGCGGGCCGGCGCGCGGCGAGGTCCGTCATGAGTTTCACGTAGACGCTGTCCCACGAGAGGGATTCGATCTGGAACTTGAGCCCCGGGGCGAACTTCGACGCCCATTCGTTCATGCCATCGACGGCGACACCGCCGTAGGGACCGGGCTCGCCCCAGACGCGCACTGTGCCGGTGGCGCTCGACTTCGCCTGCGCGAAGGCGGGCAGCGTGGGCACGAGGACACCCGCCGCCGCGCCACCGGCGAGCAGCGATACGTCTTCGAGGAATTTGCGTCGCGAGCGTCCTGCCTTGTCTTTCTCGTCCATGTTTCCCCTCCTTGTGGTTATCGCTTCGGGTCGCCGTAGCGTTCGGTGCGCACGTCGGCGGTGAACTTGTGCGCCATCATTCCCTCCGCCTCGCAGATGCGCGAGACGATGGGCGCGATTTCGTGGCTCGCCTTGCGGGTGAGCCTCTGGTAGGTCACGGTCTTGATGAACTTGCCCACCCACAGGCCGCCGGTATAACGGGCGGCGCCGCTGGTGGGCAACGTGTGGTTGGTGCCCACGCCCTTGTCGCCGTAGGCGACGGTGCTCTCTTCGCCCACGAACAGGCTGCCGTAGTTGCGTAGCTTCTCGAGGTAGTAGTCATTGCGGCGCGTCTGCACCTCGAGGTGCTCGGGGGCGTAGCGGTCGCTCAAGGCGATTGCCTCGTCGTCATCGGCGGCGATCACCACCTCGCCGTGATCACGCCATGCAGCCCCGGCCATTGCGCGCGTGGGCAGCGCCGGCAACTGGCGTTCGATTTCCTTCATCACCGCTTCGCCCAGCTTGCGCGAGGTGGTCACCAGCCACGCGGGGCTGTCGGGGCCGTGCTCGGCCTGGCCGAGGAGGTCGGTGGCGACGAGTGCGGGATCGGCCGAATCATCGGCGATCACGAGGACCTCGGTGGGGCCGGCGAGGAGATCGATGCCGACCTGGCCGAAGAGCTGGCGTTTGGCCTCGGCCACGAACGCGTTGCCCGCGCCGGTGACCATGTCCACCGCCGGCATCCCGAGGCAGCCGTAGGCCATCGAGGCGAAGGCCTGCACGCCGCCCAGGTGGTAGATCTCGTCGGCGCCCGAGGCGTGCAGCGCGTAAAGGGTGTGGGGATACATGCCGCTCGCGTCGCGCGGCGGCGCGCAGGCGACCACGCGCCCCACGCCAGCCACCTTGGCGGTGCCCACGCTCATGATCGCGGAGCTGATCAGCGGGTACTTGCCGCCGGGCACGTAGCAGCCGGCGCTTGAGACCGGGATGTGTTTGTGCCCGAGCGTCACGCCTTCAGAGACCTCGGTCTCGAGCGGCTTCAGGGTGTCGAGCTGGCGGCGGGCGAACTCGGTCACCTGCTTGCGGCAGTACTCGAAGTCCTGCTTGAAGGTTTCGGGCAGGCGCGACGACACCTGGCGGATCTCGTCTTCGGTCACGCGGAAATCGGGGCGCTCCCACTTGTCGAGCTCACGCGCGTATTTGCGCACCGCCTCGTCGCGCCCGGCGGCGATGGTGTCGAGCATGGCGCGCACCGTGTCCTCCAGCTTGCGGCGGTCTTTCGGTTCCTTCGGAGGTGCCTTCTTGAGGTATTCGGCCATCGCATGTCCCGGTTGTGCAACCGGTTGCAGGGTACTGCCGATTTCCTCGTGACCGCAAGCTGCGGTGCAACAATGCGTGCAAGAGCTACCGTGCGCCCAGCGGCTCCACCGCATCCTGCATCAACCGTTCTCCCATGATGCGGAGCATTCGCAGATCCACGCGAGTGGAAGCGAGCAGCCCCGTCACCACCGTGTGGTGCGCTTCCTCCAGGTCCTGCTCGCTGTCCAGCAGCAGGCGCAGTCCATCACCCGCGTGTATCGCGAGTTCTTTCCAATCCCGGGGAAATCGGCTGCGCAGCGCCTTCTCCCAGGACTTGGCCCATCCCGGCAGCGCGTTTTCATCCTCACGAGAGGCGAGATACGCCAAGGCCAGCACCCGCCCCAGGTCCTTGTTCGCGCGCTTGATGCGCCGGCCTTCGATCTCGCCGCTCATCTGTTCCGGCCCGAGGGTGCGGTGGTGCAGCAGGTTGGCGAGCGCCATCATCTCCGGGCGCGCGATGGCGATGCCGAACTCCGTCATGAGGGGTTCTTCCTCGGCGAGTGCGAGGAAGCCGAAGCTGAAGATCACGAAATCGCCGTGACGCGTGTGCAGGCGGCTGCGTTCGCGGCCACGATCCTTGGCGGAACGCGGCGCGTTCATCAGCTCCAGGTTCCAGTCGACCGAGGCCGGAGGCAGCAGGCGCACCGCGGGCAATTCTTCCTCGGGTGTAGCGGCATCGCCGGGCTGGTTCCAGCGGCCCTGCGGCTTCGGTTGCCAGCCCGCGTCCATCAGCCGGTTGGTGACGGCCTGGCCCACGCTCATCGCCTTCACGTGCGGAGAGAGCATGCAATCGACGTCCTTGGTCTGCACCAGCCACTCGGGCCGGCGCTCGAAGTAGTGGTAACCCGCGGCGAGGCTGCCGATCACGAGGATGTTGGCGCGCACCTCGGCGGGGAGTGCCTCCGCCAGTTGCCGCAGTACTTCGCGCGGCGAGATGAGGCTCACTTGCGGCCTGCGATGAAATGCTCGAGCAGTTCGCGCGCCTGCGGCTCGAGGCGCGCCTCATGCAGGTCCAGCAGCGCCTCCACCGGGTCGACGCAGCGCAGCCCGCCCTTGGCGATGACAAACATGGGGTCGCGGCGTTCCGTGAGGTGCACCACCAGCGCGGCCGGTTCGTCCTTGCGCGTGGTGAGCTCAAGTGCGGGGTCGATGCGCTTGACCCAGGCGAGGTCGAGCGACGAGGTGTGGATGGAGATGTCCAGGCGCGGAGTGCCCGCGAGGTCGATGGACGGCAGGTAGTGGCGCGCCGCGGTGATGCCGCCGGCGGCGACGTTGGCGGCCTTGAGGGTGGCCAGGCGCTGCAGCATCGATTGGGGAGAGCGCGCGATGCCGGAGCGGTCGATGAAGCGCGCGGTTGACCGCACCCGTTCGGAGACCGCGACCAGCTCCGCCCATTCATCACGCGGGAAGCGTCGCAGCTCCACGCGGCGATCCGAGTGACGCAGCAGGATGTGCTGGTAGCGCTTCAATGCGGCGGCGACCGGCGGGTAACTGGCGCCCGAGGCTTTCATCAGCCAATCGGTGGTGACCGGGCCTTCCTTCAGCAGCCACTGGCGAAGCAGGAGGCTCAGGACCACGAACTGCGAGAACTTCGCCTTCTTCTGCTGCGCGGGTTCCTGCCGCGCGGCGCGCAGCCTGGCGGGGAAGTCGCTACCGAGCCCCTTCGGCAATCCCTCGAAGCGGCCCTCGATATCGAGCACGATCGAGAGGCGCTTGAACACCTCCGGACGCAGGGCTTGGCGGGCGAGATCCAGCTCGCGCTCCAGGCTTGCGCGGGTGATGCGCGAATCGGCCAGGACCACCACGCCGCGTGCTGCCGGATCGAGGGCGAGGTGATACGCCATGGCCATGAGGCTGGCCCGCACGTTGCGAAAGCTGTGCACGCCGCGCTTGAGTTCGACCAGGACGCTGCCGATACGCAGATCCGGCTCGTAACCGATATGGGGCTGCAGGCGCTTTGCCATAGGGTATCAAGGTGCAACAAAACGATGAAAGTTGCAACTTAATTTTGAAGGTGCACCTTAACGGTGGGCCAGGGATCACATCCAGTCCACAAGCTTGAACCGCTTGCCGCCCTTGAGCCGAAAGCGCGAGAAATCTACGGTATCCACGGTGAGGATGGCGTACTGGCCGGTCTGCTCGGCCAGCCATACAAGCGCGGCATCGGCGAAATCGATGTCGCGGTCACGATGTTTTTCAATCGTGCGTGCGAGATCCGCATAGCTGGCCGGCGGGACGTCCACGATCGCGGGACCGTCCGCGGCGATCCATTCCAGCATCCGGGCGCGGGCTTCGAGCGCGAGGAAATGGCATGTTTCGACTACAACGGCCGTCACCGTGACCATACGACACGGCATGAATGTATTACAAGGGCACGGGTCCACTGATTCGAGTAACGGCAGCCCCTGCCACCGAGCGCAATTCGGCACCCACCTGCACATTCTCCTTGCCCGCGACCTGGGCCAGTTGCCAACCCGCAGCGACCCGCTTCAGCATGAACGTGGCAACCCGCCGCCCTGAAATGCGGTCGCGCACGCTGAACGCCGCCAGCTTGCCCGCAGCGCAATCAACGCCGAAGTTGCGCAGGCAATTGCGCATGGCATCACCTTCCGCGTGGAGCTCGGTGCGGCTGGCGATCGGCATGACGCGATATTCCCCGTGATCGAAGGCGGCACACGGCACGGCCCAAGGCGCGGCGGCAAGCGCATCAACCGCCAGCATGTGTTTCTGCGCCTGGATCGCTATCCAGCCCCAGCCTGAGCGACGCTGGTTCTCATCCGGCTGCGGATTGCTCGAGAGCCACGCCACCGCATCCTCGAATTCGCCGGGGTGATCGTCCAGCTCCTCGCCTGATAGATATTCGACTTCCTCCAGCAGCGCGCGCTGGAACCAATCCGGAGCTTGAGGCGCCGCCCGGGCCAGCAGATTGAACATCGCAGGCGGCTCATCCATCACCTGCAGGCGGTCCAGCAAATTGGCGTGGCGCGCGATGGCCTGCGCCGGCCCGGCCTCGGGAAGCACGCCAACGCAGAGCTCCGCGAAGGCCGCGAAGCCCCAGCGCTCCAGCTTGGCGCGCGCAGAAGGCGACATGCCTGCATCCGCGACCAGGCGATCGAAAAACAACAGCGGCGAGGATTCGACGCCACGCGCCAACTGCAGGAACGGCAGCAGGCGCGGATGATCGAGGCCCACCAGTGCCAGCGCATTGCGTTGGCCGCACACCCAGTTGAAATCTTCGAGCGTGGCGCGGGCGTCCTCGAAAGTGCGCCGCGTGAGCGCGTAGACCAGCGCATCCGGCCGCAGGAAGGCCAGCACCTGGCGGCGCAGGCGGTTCCATCCCACGTAGCGCCGGAAGGTGCGCTGCAGTGCTGCGCGCATCCAATCGCCCGTGGGCCCCGGCAACACCCGCGGGTCTAGGCCCGATTCGCGACTGACCTGGCAGAGCAGCGGCATGAAGGCGCTGGCGAAGCCAAGGGTGCTGAGGGGCCGGCGGAGATCCGCGCTGGCGGTGAAGCGGCCGGCATCCGGTTCGTAGTTGAGGAAGCGGCAGCGGAAATCCGTGCCATCACACGCCACCGACAGTTCCACCTGGCCCCAGAGGTGGACGCGCCGCTGCTTGCCATCGTCGAAACACCAGACCTCCCCGCCCAGGGATCGCGCGACATCGATGCGCATGTTTTCCAGTACGGCGGCGGCGACCCTGCGGCGGCTTTCCGTCGGCTGGCCCAGCGAAGGCGCCGGGAGATCGAATTGCGTGGGGCACGATTGCGCGCCGACGCCGGCATCCAGGAATTGGGTGGGGCCGTGGACTTCGTAGTGGATTGCGGGTTCCGACATGAATGGCTGATCACCCTTGGGTGGGGTGAGGGCATTCTCGGGGGCGGGAAGCTCATGGCGTGAGCTATTGCCATTGGCTCGCGTAAATTGGTTGACAGAGCTCGCCAGCATCAGGTGTCAAACGCCATTAATGTAGCATAATGCTACTTATCGGAGGTCCCCATGGGAATGCCCGTTCGTTTGTCGGATGAGTTGGCCGCGCTGGCGAAGAGCGCGGCGGATGAGGCCACGCGCTCGCTCACGGCCCAGGTCGAGCATTGGGCGCTGCTCGGCCGCGCGGTGGAGAACGTCTTGGACCACGCCACGCTTACGGCGCTCAAATCCGGAGGAGGGAACCTCGCGGCGGCACTGCCGGATCCCGCGCGGCGCACAGCCGTCCTTAACGCACTGCTAAAGGCGGTGCGCGGCATGGATCGCGCGGCGCTCAAGGAACGCATTTCGGCGGGCGGTGGCGCCTTGTACGGCGTGAAGCGTGCCCGGCCGGACATCGTCGTGCGATACGAGGGTGGCGCCAAGGCGGCCACGGGCAGTGCGCACGAGAAGCGGGCCACTTACGCAGTGGCGAAGAAGCGCCGCAAGTTGGCGTAGAGCGCCGGTGAAAGCCTTCCTGGATCTCAGGCGGCTGCTCGCCGGCACAGAGCCGTTGCTCCTCGTCATCGCAGGCCCCAATGGCGCGGGGAAGACCACCTACTTCGAAACCTGCCTGGAAGCGCAGTTGCGCCTGCCGTACGTAAACGCGGATCGGATAGCGCGCGGCATGGACGGCTCCCGAGGTCCGGCAGACCGGGTCGCCTTCGAGGCGGCGGCACTCATGCGCCAGCAACTCCTTGCCTCGCGTGTGTCCTTCTGCATGGAAACGGTTTTCTCCGATCCGGTTGGTGACAAGCTCGCATTCTTTCGCGCCGCACAGGCCTCCGGTTACGTCGTGGCGATGATCTTCGTGGGCCTGGCCTCGGCGGAATTGTCGGCGCGGCGGGTGGCGCAGCGGGTTGCGCAGGGCGGGCATGACGTGCCTGCCGGGCGCTTGCGCGAACGATTCCCGCGCGTGCTCGCAAACCTGCGCAAGGCGCTGCGCTTCCTCGACCTGGTCGTGGTCCTGGACAACAGCGAGGTTGTGGACCTGTACCGCGAGGTCGCGATTTACCGGAGCGGGAAGGCAACGTGGGTGGTGGAAGACCCGCCGTCGTGGTTAGCGAATCGAGGGCGGCCAAGGATGCGTTGACAAAGTCAACGGATCTCAACGGTAAGGCGACATCCAGCAGCACCTTCCGGATCCCGGCTGGCGATGAGAAGCAGGGTGCGTGCGCTGGCGGATGCCCTCGAGGATTTCGTTGCCGATATCACGCCTGGTCTTCGGCATCGATTTCTTCGCTGATCTTTCAGAGTTACAACATCCGCTTGATCTCGCCGCTCTCGATCAATTTCCCCAAGTCCCCCGCGCCGCCTACGAGCACGCCTTTAACGAACACCATCGGGAACGTCTGCCACCCGGTCCACATCTTGAGGGCGCTGCGCCGCCGCCATTCGCCGAGGTAGCTGCCATAGGTGAGGTACTTGTACGCGATGCCGGCATCGTCGAGCAGCCTGCGCGCCTTCCTGGGAAAGGGGTTCAACCCCATGCCGACCACGACGACGGCATTGGCGGCGATCGCGTCCTTCACCTCGCGCACGATGTCGGCGTGGCTCGTGATGATTTTTTCGCGGATCGCGGGATGGATGTGGTCCGGGTCGAGGATTTCGCGCGGCATGGCGTGTCTCCGTGGGGTGAGGCCCCATGGTAGGACAGACCTGGGCTTCAAATCCAAGCAGAAATGCTCAAGGGAGCCAGGATCATGCTCATGCTGGCGCCATCGGGTGTTACCATGGTGTTACCAGATACCGAGCCCACCCCCATGGCGATCACGACCTCCCTCAAATTGCCCGAAGACCTCAAGGAAAAGATCGCCGAGCTCACCACCGGGGTCGCCCAGACGCCGCACGCGTACATGGTGGAGGCGATCGCGGAGAAAGTGGATCGGGATGAAAAGCGCCGCGACTTCCTCGAGGCGGGACGGGAGTCGCTTGAAGAGTTTCAGCAGAGCGGCGTCGCCTACGCCCATGACGACGTGTGGCGCTACATACGGGCGCGCCTGCAGGGCAAGCGAGCCGCAAAGCCACGGCCGATCAAGCTTCAATCCTCCAAGCGCCGATGATCCGTGGCCACGTTGGCCTATTCAAGGCGCGCGCTCGATGACCTGCTGCGGCTGACGGCGTTCCTCTACAAGGAAGATCCACAGACCGGGCTCACGACCATCGGCCTGATCCAGGAAGCGCTCGCCATCCTGAAGGATCATCCCCTCGTCGGGAGCAAGGCCCGCAGTGGCCCGGCGCGCGAGCTGGTCATTTCCCGTGGACGCTCCGGCTATCTCGCCCAATACGTGTACGACCCGGAGGCGAACGTGGTGCTGGTGCTGGCGATTCGACACCAGCGGGAGGCGGGGTATCAGGAGGCGTGAGCAGCTTTAGACCGTCTCGATTCACCTCTTCATCCGCGCCCGCGACCCAACCGCCGTTCTACTTGCCGATTCACTAGCCACCGGCGGCTTTCGATGTGCCGGCGCACGATACTCGCCAGTGTTCGTGTAAACGGAAACCTGCATTCGCCGTCCCAACACCGCCAACGCATCCGAGACGCGAGTGAGCTTGCTGGGATGCTTCGGATCCAGCAGGCGCCGCGCTTCCTTTTCATTCACGTTGAGCCGCTTCGCGAGCTCCGACTTCGAGATGCCCACTTCCTGCATCGCGGAGTAAAGCGCGGCCTTTGCTGCGGTCTCGACGGGAAGCGAGACCTCGATTTCACCGCGCCGGGCTGGCGAAGGGGCGGGAATGGCACCGCCCGTCAACACGCGGCCTTCGATTGCTGCTTGCAGCGCGCCTTCCGCAATGTCGATGCGATCTTCGTCGGCTTCAGCCTGGCTCACCACTTCGGGGAGGTCGCGGCAGGTGATGATCCAGCCGCCATCACGCGCCGGGAGGAATCGAACCGGATAGGCATAAACAACCAAGTCGGCGCGGATGTTCATGTTGAACAGGTTCGGTCAGAAATGTCCGACCGTCAAGCTATGTACAGAATTTCTATCTGTACAAATTAAATGCAGTCGGCGACGGTCTTGACCGCGCGGAAGACCGTGGCGCCCGCCCCGAGGAAAATCGCGAGCCATGACGCCGCGCGCAATCCCGTTATTGCCACCCCCGTAGGCGGGGATACACCACGCCTATAGTCACCCCATGGGCCTATGCGCCATCGGGCCTCGGTATTACCATAGCCGGTACGGTAATACCAAGGAGGCAATCCAATGGACAGCACCATCACCACCAAGGGCCAGGTCACGATCCCCAAGGCCATGCGCGAGTATCTCGACCTCGCGCCGGGAGACAAGGTTGTCTTCACCTACCTTGAGGCCGGAGGGGTGCGCATCGAGCCGGCCCGGCGCGGCCGGGGCGGGAAGGCGGCCAAGGGACGTTTCGCCGCATTGCGCGGGCGCGCCGGGAAGGCGCCCCGAACCGACGCGCTCATGGAGCTGCTGCGGGGCTACGGACAGGACGCGAAGGATCCGGGCTTCCGCAAGTGATCCTGGTGGATACAAACGTCCTCATGGACGTGTTCGCCGCGGACCCGAAATGGGCTGACTGGTCGATTGCGCGGCTCGATGAGTGGTCGCGCCGCGGACCCCTTTTCGTGAACCCGGTCATTTATGCGGAGTTGGGCGGGGGATTCGCTTCGGTCGAGGCGCTCGATGTCGTGATCGAAGAGGCCGAGCTGACCTTCGAGGAGATTCCACGGGACGCGCTGTTTCTCGCCGCGAAGGCACACGTGCTTTACCGGCAACGGGGCGGAACGCGCCATGGGGTGTTGGCAGACTTCTTTGTCGGCGCGCACGCAGCGGTCAGGCGATGGCCGATCCTCACACGTGACGCCGTGCGCTATCGCGGCTACTTTCCGACGGTTGAGCTGGTGACGCCGTAGCTTGGAGGGGTTCGCGGGGCTACTCCAAGGATCGTGTCCTGAAGCACCTCACCAGGGCGGGGCGGGTTGTGCATGCGAGCGGGATTTGGTTTGGCCATCGGATCAGTGATAGTCGCGATAGTCGACAAGGATGGCGTCTTCGCCTTCAAAGGCAAACGTCAGCCGGATTTTACAAGGGGTTGTAAGAATCGGGGGCGTGACACGTGTCACGGACATAACCAGGCGAGTGGCTCGCGGAAATGAAGCCGCGGTGGAGCAGGCGCCGACGCAAAGGCGGAGGGCTAACATGACGGTATGGCTCGCTCCGGCACGTCCCTGATCCTCGAGGCCCTGGCCTTCGCCGCCTTCAAGCACCGCGACCAGCGGCGCAAGGACGTGCATGCCACGCCCTACATCAACCACCCGATCGCCCTGGCCCGCGTGCTCAGTGTCGAGGCCGGGATCAAGAGCTCCGAAGTGCTGGTCGCGGCTCTCCTCCACGACACCATCGAGGACACGAAGACCACCCGGGAGGAACTGGCCCGGCGGTTCGGCAGGCGCATCGCCTCGATCGTCGCGGAAGTGACCGACGACAAGAGCTTGCGCAAGCCCGCCCGCAAGCGGGCGCAGGTCGAACACGCGCCGCATCTGTCGCGCCAGGCGCGCCTCGTGAAGCTCGCCGACAAAACCTGCAACATCCGCGACGTCGCCAACAATCCGCCGAAAGGCTGGCCCCTCAAGCGCCGGCGCGAGTACTTCGACTGGGCCAAGGCCGTGGTGGATCGCATTCGCGGCACGAATGCGAAGCTCGAGCGGATGTTTGATGCGGCTTATCGGGCTCGGCCTTAGTAAACCACCACCAACCACATCGTCCTCCATGACGACTCCCCGTTTGTCCGACCCTGCGCGCGAAGTTCCGCTGGGCGTGGTGCTCGAGGTGCTCGCGCGCCGTGACGAGATTTCGGACAGCCTGTGGCACTTCATTCCAGCCGCAGCGGCCTTGGCGTTCGCCGCGCTTGTCCCCCTGCCGGGGCTCAAGGCCGCGCTCCTGCTCGTTGTGGCGACCTTCTTCCTGTCGGGACTGGCGCGGGTGGTGCGCTCGCTTTTTGCGTCGATGCGAATGTTGTGGAACATGCGCTACGGATTCCTCGCCCCGGGACGGATGACCACCTGCCGTTTCGGGTGGGAACGCAAGCGAGCCGACATGCCCTATGCCCCCTTCCTGTCGAACTGGTCCGCGAACCTGGCCGAATCCCGGGTGCGCAGCGCCACGGGCTGCCTCCTGAAGGGGATGTTTCTCTTCTTCGCCGTGCCTTTTATCTTGGCTGCCGTCGCCTTCACCGCGCTTGCGCTGGTCATGCTCGCAGGGCCTCCTTCAGACATGGTGACGAGCGTGGGAAACTTCACCGTTGCATTTTGGGCACAAGGTGTCGCCATGCTGGGGGTGACGGCGATCGTGCTGCTCGTCTTGCGCGGGCGGGCAACGGGCCAGGTCGCAAAGTACAAGCAGTGGCGCCGCATGGCGCACGGCGATCAGTACGACGCCAACTCGAGCGAGCTGGTTGAGGCGCTCAAGCGCAGCCACGAGGCGATCGCACCCATCTCGCCGCTGCCCGCGGAAGACCAGGGCGTGGAGCTGATCTGTCGGGCCGAATACATGGCGCGAGGCGAGCGCGTCACGGGCGAGGGGCGCGTACGCCTGTGCAACCGCCTCGAGCTGAGCGGCATCGAGCCGTTGCT
This sequence comes from Usitatibacter sp., assembly GCA_039915735.1. Classification (GTDB taxonomy): domain Bacteria; phylum Pseudomonadota; class Gammaproteobacteria; order Burkholderiales; family Usitatibacteraceae; genus Usitatibacter. Next base: position 16,198 of record JBDSMR010000025.1, read on the forward strand.
GTTCCAGCCGACGGGGAACGGGCGAGTGATCTTTCTTGCCGGCCTGCCGGCGCGGGTGCGCATCGCGAGGGGGGAGTGGGAAGACCTGCCGAAGGGCCGCTCGATCACCCTGCTTGCGCCCCCGCCTCTTGTTGCGGGCGCAACACTCGCCGGGTTCGTTGCGTACGTGCCTGTCGTGGTGGCGATGCTGCGCTGACGGCGGTGCGACGTGTGGCGCTACGGGCTCGCCACCAGCGGCTTGATCCAGGACGCGCTGGTTCTGGCGATTCGACGCCAGCGGGA
>JBDSMR010000030.1:0-42690 GCA_039915735.1 Usitatibacter sp.
GCGTCCTGGAGATGATTTGCTCAAGACCACACCGCTGAACGAAGTACACCGCGCCACCGGCGCCCGCATGGTCGATTTCGGCGGATGGGACATGCCCGTCCACTACGGCTCGCAGCTGGAAGAGCACCATGCCGTGCGCCGCGATTCCGGCATGTTCGATGTTTCCCACATGCGAGTGGTCGAGATCGAAGGCGAGGGGGCCCGCGCCTTCCTGCGCTACGCGCTCGCCAACGACGTGGCGAAGCTCAAGGTACCGGGCAAAGCCCTCTACTCCTGCATGCTCAATGAAGAGGGTGGCGTGGTTGATGACCTCATCGCCTACTTCTTCCGCGAGGACTGGTTTCGCCTCGTGGTGAACGCCGGCACCGCGCAGAAGGACATCGCGTGGCTCGGCCAGCTACGTGAAGAGTGCGGGGCCACCGTGAAGATCACGCCGCGCGAGGATCTCGCCATCATTGCGGTGCAGGGGCCCGGGGCGCGCGCGCGCGTGTCCGCGGCGTTTGCTCAACTGATGATCCCTTGCCGCGACCTCAAGCCATTCACCGCCGAGCTTGTGGGGGAGTGGATGATCGCGCGCACCGGCTACACCGGCGAGGATGGCTTCGAGATCGTGGTGCCGGCCAGCATCGTCGAGGATGCCTGGAAGACGCTCGCCGCCGTTGGCGTTCGTCCCGCGGGCCTGGGCGCGCGCGATACCCTGCGCCTGGAAGCGGGCATGAACCTCTACGGCCAGGACATGGACGAGAAGACCTCGCCGCTGGACGCCGGACTTGCCTGGACCGTTGATCTCAGCCAGTCGCGCAATTTCGTCGGCCGCGGCGCGCTCGAAACCCATGGGCAGCATCATGAATTCGTCGGCCTGCTGCTGCAGGAGGCCGGCGGCGTATTGCGCGCGCACCAGAAAGTACAGACGCCGCAAGGCGAGGGCGAGATCACCAGCGGCACGTTCTCGCCCACGCTCGGCAAGTCCATCGCGCTCGCCCGCGTTCCACGCGGCGTCGCGGTGGGCGACATCGTCCATGTCCTCGTGCGCGACAGGAAGCTCGCCGCGCGCGTGGTGAAGGCGCCGTTCGTGCGCCACGGAAAAATTCTCGTCGACTGAAAGGTTGCAATGAAACTGCCGCAAGAGCTGCGCTACACCGAGTCCCACGAATGGCTCCGCAAGGAGTCCGACGGCACCGTCAGCGTGGGCATCACCGACCATGCGCAGGAGCAGCTGGGTGACATCGTGTTTGTCGAGACGCCGCAGGCGGGCCGCAAGGTCGCGAAGGGCGAATCGATCGGCGTGGTCGAGTCGGTCAAGGCTGCCTCGGACATCTACGCACCGGTGGCCGGAGAAATCATCGGTGGCAACGCGGAGCTGGGTGATTCGCCCGAGAAGGTCAACGAGGACGCGTTCTCCGCCTGGATGTTCCGCATCAAGCCGTCGGACCCCGCCGATGTCGACGCGCTGATGGACGCCGCCGCCTACGAGAAATCCACATCCTGAAGCCGGAGACACCCATGCCCGATACGCCCATCCGAGCGCCGCAGCTCGCCTCGATCGCCGAGCTCGAAGACCACGGCGCGTTCCAGCGCCGCCACATCGGGCCCGATGGCGACGACGAAAGCGCGATGCTCGCGCTGCTCAAATTCGAGTCACGCGCGGCGCTGATTGACGCGGTGGTGCCCGCTTCCATCCGCCGCAAGACGGCGATGGACCTGGGCAAGCCACGCACCGAAGCGGAGGCGCTCACGCGCCTGCGCGCGATCGCCGAGCGCAACCAGGTCTTCAAGTCGTACATCGGGCAGGGTTACTACGAGAGCCACACGCCGGGCGTGATCCTGCGCAACATCTTCCAGAACCCCGCCTGGTACACGGCCTACACGCCGTACCAGCCCGAGATCTCGCAGGGCCGGCTGGAAGCGCTGATCAATTTCCAGACCATGGTCACGGATCTCACCGGCCTCGCCGTCGCCAACGCCTCGATGCTGGACGAGGCCACCGCCGCGGCAGAGGCGATGACGCTTTGCCTGCGCTCCACGAAAAGTGCATCGCACACCTTTGCGGTTGCCGCCGATGTGTTGCCGCAGACGATTGATGTCGTGCGCACGCGGGCGGAACCGCTGGGCATCACCGTAATGGTCGAGCCTGCCGAGAAACTCGCATCCATCGACGCCTTCGCGGTGCTCGTGCAGTACCCGGGCGCCGAGGGGGACGTGCGCGACTACGTGTCGTTGTCCGAAGCCGTGCATGCGCGTGGCGGTTTCGTCGTGGCCGCCGCGGACCTGCTGGCACTCACGCTGATCAAGGCGCCAGGCGAGTGGGGCGCCGACGTGGCCGTGGGAAGTGCGCAGCGCTTCGGCGTGCCGATGGGATTTGGCGGTCCGCATGCCGGCTACATGGCCGTACGTGATTCGCTCAAGCGCAGCATGCCGGGCCGGCTCGTCGGCGTGACCGTCGACTCCAACGGCGATACCGCGTACCGCCTCGCGCTGCAGACGCGCGAGCAGCACATCCGTCGCGAGAAGGCGACCTCGAACATCTGCACCGCCCAGGTGCTGCTCGCGGTCATGGCCTCGATGTATGCGGTCTATCACGGTCCAACAGGACTGCAACGCATCGCGTTGCGCGTGAACCGCCTCGCGACAACCCTGCGCGCAGGTCTCGTGGAGCTCGGCCATGCGTGCGCTACTGCGACGATCTTCGATACCGTGACCGTGGAAGTGGGCGAGCGCCGCGATGCCATCGTGAAGCGCGCGCTGGCCGCGCGGATGAACTTGCGCCACGTCGAGGGCGGGCGGCTGGGCATCTCGCTCGATGAAACCACCACGGCCGCCGACATCGCTGCCGTATGGCAGGTCTTCGCTGCGGCGCCCGTCGCGTTTTCCGTGACCGACATGGAGCGCGCGGCGCATTCGATACCGCCGGGCCTCGCGCGCACCACGCCTTACCTCACGCATCCGGTCTTCAACCGCCACCACTCGGAAACGGAGATGCTGCGCTACCTGCGCCGCCTTGCCGACAAGGACGTGGCGCTCGACCGCTCGATGATCCCGCTGGGCTCCTGCACCATGAAGCTCAACGCCACCAGCGAGATGATCCCGGTGAGCTGGCGCGAGTTCGCGCGCATCCATCCATTCGCCCCACCCGACCAGTGGCAGGGGTATCGAGTGCTGATCGAAGACCTCGAGGAGCGGCTCGCCCGTGCCACGGGTTACGCAGCTGTTTCGATCCAGCCCAATGCGGGTTCGCAGGGCGAATACGCCGGGCTGCTCATCATCCGCAAATGGCACCAGAGCCGCGGGCAGGGGCATCGAGGCGTGTGCCTGATCCCCAGCTCGGCCCACGGCACCAACCCGGCGTCCGCGCAGATGGCGGGCATGCAGGTCGTGGTTGTCGGCTGCGATGACGCCGGCAACGTCGACGTACGGGACCTCGAGGCCAAAGCCGCGCAGCACGCGGAAAACCTCGCCGCCATCATGGTCACGTATCCCTCGACGCATGGCGTTTTCGAGTCGCGCATCACCGAGATGTGCGAGATCGTGCATCGACATGGCGGGCAGGTGTACGTGGACGGCGCGAACATGAACGCCATGGTTGGCCTGTGCGCTCCGGGCCAGTTCGGCGGCGATGTTTCGCACCTCAACCTGCACAAGACCTTCTGCATTCCGCACGGCGGTGGCGGACCGGGTGTCGGCCCGGTTGCTGTAGCCGCGCACCTGGCGCCGTTCCTTCCCGGGCACCGTTACCTGGAAGGTCACGAGCAGGGCATCGGTGCGGTATCGGGCGCGCCTTATGGCTCCGCCTCGATCCTGCCGATCTCCTGGATGTACATGGAGATGATGGGAGCCGAAGGCCTCACGGCCGCGACGGAGAGCGCGATCCTCAATGCCAACTACATCGCACGCCGGCTCTCACCACATTACCCGGTGCTGTACGCCGGCCCCGGCGACCTCGTGGCGCATGAATGCATTCTCGACCTGCGCCCGCTGAAGGAAACCTCCGGCATCAGCGTCGACGACGTGGCCAAACGCCTCATTGACTACGGGTTCCACGCGCCGACGATGTCCTTCCCGGTGGCGGGGACGCTGATGGTGGAGCCGACGGAGAGCGAGTCGAAGGTCGAACTCGATCGCTTCTGCGACGCGATGATCGCCATTCGCGACGAGATCCGCGCGGTGGAGGAGGGGCGCCTCGACCGCGATGACAATCCCCTCAAGCACGCGCCGCATACCGCCGCAGTGGCCTGCGCCGACCAATGGACGCGGAAGTATCCACGCAGCCTTGCGGCCTATCCGCTCAAGTCACTGCGGGATAACAAGTATTGGGTGCCGGTGGGGCGCGCCGACAACGTCTACGGCGATCGCAACCTGGTTTGCTCCTGCCCGCCGCTGGCGGAGTACGAGTAAGCCGGACTATCTGACGCCGAGCAGCGTGGCGGCGTTGCGCCACGCGATCTGCCCCGCGATTTCGGGGGGCAGGTCGCCGAGCCAGCGGCGGTACGCGCCCATCGTCTCGGGGTAGGACGCCCAGCGCTCGTTCACCCACGTGTCGGAGCCCACCACGAACCGGCCCGGATGCCGTGTGAAGAGCGCCTTCCAGGCAGCGGAGAGCTTCCCTCCTTCCTCCACGTCCGAGCGGTAGGAGAGCTCGCCCCAGAGTGCCGGATACTTCCGCAGCAGTTCCTCGACCCGGGGCAGCGGCGTGGTGAAGCCCGTGTGGGCCCAGATGATGCGGGCCTTCGGATTGTGGGCGAAGAGGATCTCGAGCGCCTCGTCGTCGCAGTGGGCGTGGAGCACCAGGTTCCTGGCCACCGAGAAGTCGACGATCGCCTTGAGCACCTCGGTATCCGCGGCGCGCCCGTGGACGTGGAATTCCCCTATGCCCTTGTAGTAGCCGCGCTTCTCCTCGCTCACGATCATCTCGAGGATTTCGCGATTGTCCTGCCAGGTGCCGTAGTCGGCGCGATCGCGGTAGACGCGGATGAAGGGCACCACTTCGACTTGCAGCGACGGTTGCTTGCGCGCCGCTTCGTGGAGCGCCCGAGATCCGTCGTTGGGGCGACTGTTGGCGAGGATTGCGCGCACGCCGTTCTTGCGGAAGAGCTCGAATACCGCCGCGACCGGGTAGGCTTCCTGCGCCTCGACGTTGTAGTGCAGGTGCGTGTCGAACAGGGGACCGGCGTAGGGCTGCGCGCGCGCAGCCTGCGTCGCGAGCAGCAATGCCGCCAACGACGCGAACCTCAGGCCCATCGCCAGAAATTCCCGCGCTCTTCCATGAAGTGCCGCGCCAGCACCTGCTGGTGCACTTCTGTCGCGCCGTCGACCAATCGCGCCTGGCGCGCATAGCGGTAGATCCACTCGAGCGGCGTGTCCTTCGAATAACCACGTGCGCCGCACAACTGGATCGCCGTGTCGGCGCAGAGATGAAGCGTGTCCGCGACATGCACCTTCGCCATCGAGACTTCCTTGCGTGCAAAATCGCCTTTGTCGAGCAGGGTTGCGGCCTTCATCGTGAGAAGCCGCCCGATTTCGACCTGCATCGCGCAGGCCCCAAGCTTCATCTGCACGCTCTCGCGCGAGGCGAGCAGCTGGCCCTGCGATTCGCGCTCGCCCACGTAGTCGGCGGCAATGTCGAGGCAGCGCCGCGAAAGCCCCAGCCAGCGCATGCAATGCGTGAGCCGCGCGACCCCGAGCCGGATCTGCGTGACCTTGAGGCCGTCGCCGACGTTCATGAGGCGGTTCTCCTGCGGGATCTCGAGGCCCTCGAACTCGAGCTCGCAGTGCCCGCCATGCTCCTCCGGTCCCATGATCGGGATGCGGCGCACGATGCGCCAGCCCGGCTGGTTGGCATCGAACAGGAATGCAGTGAGTCCCTTGCGCGGGTCCTCGGAGGTCTTGGCGACGAGGATGAAATGCTGAGCCACGCCCGCGCCGGTGATGAACCATTTGCGGCCTTCGATGCGCCAGGTGTCGCCGCGCAGGGTGGCGGTGGTCTGGATCATGGAGGGATCGGAGCCGCCGCCAGGGTGGGGTTCCGTCATGGCGAAGGCGGAGCGCACGCGGCCATCAACGATTGGCTGCAGCCAGCGCTCCTTCTGCGCATCCGTCGCGACCTTCTCCAGCACCATCATGTTGCCGTCGTCGGGCGCGGCGCAATTGCAGACCACGGGGCCGAAGAGCGAGTAGTTGAGCTCCTCGTAACACACCGCCATGGTGGCGACGTCGAGGCCCTGTCCGCCACGCGACTTCGCCATCTGTGGCGCCCAGACCAGGTGCTCCTTCGCCCTGTTGCGCAGGTCCTGCAGCAGCTCCTCGCGGATGTTGTCGTGCTCGTCGAACGATTCCGGGGTGGTGTCGTATGGCAGGACTTCATTGCGCACGAAGGCGCGGAAGCGGTCCCGGAGCTTGAGCGCGTCGGGCGACAGCGAGAAATCCATCAGAGCGAGTTCACCACGTGGCCGCCATCGACGACCACGGTGCTGCCCGTCATGTACGAGGACGCGTCGGAGGCGAGCAGCAGCAGCGCCCCATCGAGGTCCGAAGGCTTGCCGATGCGCCGTTGCGGCACGCGCTTGACGAGGGCTTGGCCGGCTTCGGTCTTGAAAAGCGCCGCATTCATCTCCGTCTCGATGTAGCCCGGAGCGATGGCATTCACGCGGATCCCGTAGCGCGCCCATTCGAGCGCGAGGGCCTCGGTGACATGGATCAGTGCCGCCTTGGCGGCCGCGTAGGCCAGCAATTGCGTGGCGACGCGCATGCCGAGGACGGAGGCGATGTTGATGATGCTGCCGGGCTTGCCCGCCGCGACCATTGCCCTGGCCGAAGCCTGGGCCACGCGCCAGGCGCCGTCGAGGTTGGTGTTCATCACGCCGCGCCAGTCTTCCTCGGTGAGATCGAGCGATGCCTTCACCTGCGCGACGCCGGCGTTGTTCACGACGATATCGGGCACGCCAAGTTTCGAATCCAGCTCCGCCAGGCCGGCCGCGACACTGGCGGGATCGGAGACGTCCATGTTGATCGCCAGCGCCTTGCCGCCGGCGCGCGCGATGTCGCCCACGAGGACGTCGAGGCGTTCCGCACGCCGCGCAGCAACGGCCACGGTGGCCCCGTTGCGCGCCAGCACGCGCGCGAAGTTGTCACCCAACCCGCTCGAAGCGCCGGTCACCAGGGCCACGCGGCCGCTCACGTCAAACGGGTTGGGGTTCATCGCGGCGTCACCAGATGGAGATCTTCGCGAGGTCGGGCATCAGCGCCTTTGACGCATCACACGAGAACGCCCTGGCGAATTGCGGCATGTGCGCCACCGGGCCGGCAACGCGGAAACGCGGCAGCGAATGCTGGCCCGTGAGCAGGGCGTCGCGCTCGTATTCCGGGCGTGCCTTGCTGCGCCAGCCCTGCGCGAACGACAGGAAGAAACGCTGGTCGGGCGTGAGCCCGTCGATCTTCGGTTGCGGCTTGCCCTTGATCGCCTTCTGCAGCGCGTCGTAGGCGATCTTGAGGCCTCCGATGTCCGAGATGTTCTCGCCCATCGTGAGCTTGCCGTTGGGCTTCACCCCGTCGACGCCGTCCATCGCGCTGTATTGCGCCTCGATCACCTTGGCGCGCTCGTTGTAGCGCTGCTCGTCCTCGGGCGACCACCAGTCGCGCATGTTGCCGTCCTTGTCGTAGCGGCGGCCACGGTCGTCGAATCCGTGCGTGATCTCGTGGCCGATCACCATGCCGATGCCGCCGTAGTTGAGCGCGTCATCCGCCTTGGCGTCGAAGTAGGGTGGCTGCAGGATGGCCGCCGGGAATACGATCTCGTTGGCCACCGGGTTGTAGTACGCGTTGACGATATGCGGGGAGATGAGCCACTCGCCGCGATCGACGGGCTTGGCGATGCGGCCCACGTTGCGCCGGTGGTCCATGTTGTTGGCGGCGAGCCAGTTCTCCAGGAACTTGCCGATGCCGACCTCAGTACCGGCATAGGTGCGCCACTTGTCGGGATAACCGATCTTCACCTCCATCGTGGCGAGTTTATCGAGGGAGCGCTTGCGCGTCTCCTCGGTCATCCACGGCGCGGCCTTGAGGCGATCGCCCAGGGCGGCCTTCACGTTCCCGACCAGCTCTTCGGCGCGCTTCTTGGCGGCCGGCGGGAAGGTCTCGTTCACGAAGATCCGGCCCAGCGCCATGCCGATGCCTTCAGAGCCGTACGGGCCGCCGATGATGCGCAACACCTTTCTATAACGCGGCGGCGGCGTCTGCACGCCCTTGAACTGGCGCTCGTAGAAGTCGAAGTGCTCGTCGTCGAAGCGCACCGGCATCTTGTCCGCGGATGCCAGCACGACGTGCCAGCGGACGTAGTTCCTCCAGTCGAGCGACGGGTCGTTCGCCAGGCGCGCCAGCGCCTTGAAGAATTGCGGCTGCGAGACATTGAGCTGCTCGAGGTCGCGTACACCCAGGGCGTTGAAGTAGTCGGCCCACGGCATGCCGGGCGCCAGCTCGGACAGCTGGGCCAGCGTCATGCGGTTGTAGGTCTTCTCGTCATCGCGCAGCTCGGTGCGGGTCATGGAGACCTTCGCTAGCTCCATCTCGAGCGCGATCACGCCATCGGCCGCCTTTGCAGCGGCATCGGGCGTGTCCTCGAGCATCTCGAAGTTGCGGCGAATGTGGGTGCGATAGCCGTCGCGCAGGGACCTGGAGCGCGCGTCATCGAGGAAGTAGTAGTCGCGATCGGGCAGGCCGAGGCCGCCCTGCGAGATCGACATGATGTAGCGCGTCGACTCCTTGCGGTCCGGCTCCACGTCATAAGTGAAGCCCGGCTTCAATCCCAGCGTGTGCAGGTAACCCAGCGTGGTGGCGATTTCCGCCGGCGTCTTCACCGCCTTGGCGCGCTCCATGATCGGGCGGATGGCGCGATAGCCGTGGTAGTCGATCCGGTTGGCGTTCATTCCGGAGGCGTAGTAGTTGATCACCAGCCACTCGGGCGAGCCGCGCTTGTATTTCTTCTTCTTGAAGGAGGTGCGGATTTCCGTGTCGATCGCTTCGACCAGGATCTGCTCGTTGCGCTGGCTCATGAGCTCGCCGGTGCCGAGGCGCGCGCGATCGGCGGGCAGCTCGGTCTTCTCGAGCCAGCTCTTGTTCGCGTACAGGTAGAAGCTGGTGCAGGCGTCGACGGTCTTGTCGATGCCGGCCACGTCGAGGGCGGCGTGGGAGGCGGGGGCCAGCGCGGCCGCGACGGCGATCGCGGCGAGGCGGGGCAAGAGGAAACGCGTCATGGGATCGGGACCTTCGGACCAAAAGGCGGATTTTACCGGGTTGCACGGGGGCGTCGGGCCGCGCGCCACGGTATAATTTTCAATACCGCATGCGCATACTCCTCTCGAACGACGACGGCTATTTCGCACCCGGCCTCGCCGCGCTCGCGGAAGGGCTCGCGCCCCTTGGCGAGATCACCGTGGTGGCCCCGGAGCGCGACCGCAGCGGCGCCTCCAATTCGCTCACGCTGGATCGCCCGCTGCAGGTGTGCAAGGCCACCAATGGCTTCTTCTACGTGAACGGAACACCCACGGACTGCGTCCACATGGCGGTCACCGGCATCCTCGATTTCGAGCCGGACGTGATTGTCTCGGGCATCAACACCGGGTCCAACATGGGTGACGACACGCTGTACTCGGGTACGGTCGCGGCAGCCACCGAGGGTTACCTGCTGGGCATTCCGTCGATCGCGGTTTCGCTTGTGGGCAAGGAGTTCAGGCACTTCGCCAGCGCGGCCCGCGTGGCCCACGACCTCGTGAAGCGCCTGGCGCGCTCCCCTTTTGGCGCCCCGGTCCTGCTCAACGTCAACGTTCCGGACATTCCCTACGAATCGATCACCGGCATCGAGGTGACGCGCCTGGGCCGCCGCCACAAGGCGCAGCCCGTGGTCACCGGCAAGAACCCGCGCGGCGAGACGGTCTATTGGGTCGGCCCCGCGGGTGCGGCCCGTGAAGCCGGGCCGGGCACCGACTTCAACGCGCTCGAGCGTGGTGCCGTCTCCATCACGCCGCTGCAGGTCGACCTCACCCACGCGGACCAGATCCCGCTGGTTGGCGGCTGGATGGACAAGTGAGCGTGCGCGAAGGCATCGGCATGACGTCGGATCGCACCCGCATGCGCATGGTGGAGAACCTGCGCAAGGAGGGCATCACGGATCCACGCGTGCTCAATGCCATGGGAGAGATTCCACGCCACCTGTTCATCGATGAAGGCATCGCCTCGCGCGCCTACGAGGACGTGTCGCTGCCCATCGGCCATGGCCAGACCATCTCCGCGCCGACCATCGTGGCGCTGATGACGCAGCTGCTGCTGGAAAAACCGGTGAAGAAGGTGCTCGAGGTCGGCACCGGCTGCGGCTACCAGACCGCGGTGCTCGGCAAGCTGGTGAAGGAGATCTACACGCTGGAGCGCATCGCGCCGCTGATGGACAAGGCACGCCGCCACCTGCGCGACCTGCGTTTCTACAATATTCGCTACAAACACGCGGACGGGCATGCCGGTTATCCCGAAGGCGCCCCTTACGATGGAATCCTCATGGCGGCGTCAGCCACTCACGTGCCCGAGGCGTTGAAGCAACAGCTCTCGGTGGGAGGACGCATGGTGCTGCCCGTGGGAACGGATGACCAATGGCTGTATGTCGTGGACCGAACGGAGACCGGCTTCGTGGAGCAGAAACGCGCCGCCGTGCGGTTTGTCCCCCTGTTGCCGGGGCTCGCATGAGGCGCCTGCTGCCCCTGGGAGTTGTCGCGCTGCTGGCCGCCGCATGCGCCTCGCCGCGTCCCGCGCCGGTGGTTGACCGCCTGCCCACGGAAACCGGGCCCGCCCCGGTTGTGGAAGCGCCCAAGCCCGCGCCGGAGGCCGCGCCGGTCGAAAGGCCCATCCCGACCCACGTGGTGAAGCGTGGTGAAACGCTGGTCGGCATCGCGCTGCAATACGGTCTCGACTACCGCGAACTGGCGGCATGGAACAACATCGCCAACCCCAACGTGCTTGCCGTCGGCCGGGTGCTCGTGGTGGCCGCTCCGGCGGGCGCCCGCCCCATTGCGATCGCATCACCCGTGGCAACGCCGCTGGCTTCCTCCGGCCCGCCCATCGAGGCACGCCCGCTCGCGAACACGCCCGAAGCCAAGGTGGAACCGCGTGGCCTGAAGGTGCCCTACAGCGATCGCGCCTACGGCCAGATGTCGTCGCCGGAATCAGGCGCTCCAGCACCCGCTGCTCCGGATGCGCCGATCGTCGCGGTCCCCACGCCGGCACTCCCTCCGCAGGCCGCGGAACCGGAGAAACCCGCGGGCACGGATCGCGAGGTTGTCGACTGGATGTGGCCGGCCAAGGGCAAGGTGCTCGCGACTTTCAGCGAGCTCAACAAGGGCACCGACATCGCCGGCAAGAAGGGCTCCTCCATCGTGGCGGCGGCCGGCGGCAAGGTGATCTACGCGGGTGATGGCGTGCGTGGCTACGGCAAGCTCGTGATCATCAAGCACAACAACACCTGGGTCTCGGCCTACGCGCACAACGACAAGCTCCTGGTGGAAGACCGCCAGGAAGTGCGCAAGGGCCAGAAGATCGCGGAAATGGGGCAGAGCGACGCCGACCAGGTGAAGCTCCACTTCGAGGTGCGCCGCGAAGGCCGCCCGGTCGACCCGGCCAGGTTGCTGCCGCCTATGTAGGGCGGAAGGACGCGACCAGCCGCGAGAGCGCCTTCAGCTCCTCGCGCGTCGCACCCGGTCCATAGCGGGCTTCGACGTAGCGCCGTGTGATCTCCCCGGCCTCGGCCGCCAGCTGCGGCCGGCTCGCACGGATGCGTGCCAGGTAATCCATCGGTCCTTCGTGCGGCGCGCGTGCCAGCCCCGACGCGGCCAGCTTGGCGCCGAAGCGCTCCCATGCTGCCAGTGAGGCTTCCCGGCGCGGCGGCCGGTCGTGCAGCAGCAGGCCCACGGCCACGGCCGATCCAACCACGAAAGTGGCGGTCATCAGCCAGAAGCCGAGCGTGCGCCAGTCGATGTCGGGGATGCCGAAATTGGAGAAGAACTGGCGCTGGCGGTCGCCGTTGTAACCCACGATCCACGCGTCCCACTGGCTGTTCATCACCTGCCAGGCGAAGCGCACGGTGGAGAGCAGCCCGAGCTTGTCGTAGTCGAGGAGCGAGGGGATGACACCGATCGGTCCAAGCGCCGCGTTCACGCCGTTCTCCACCCGCAACGGCGACACCGTCGCCGTGGGATCGATGCGTACCCAGCCTTCTTCCTTTACCCAGATTTCGGACCACGCATGGGCATCGGCCTGGCGCACGATGAGTTCGTTGTTGAGGGGATTGACTTCACCGCCCTGGTAGCCGGTGACGACGCGCGCGGGCACGCCCGCCGATCGCATCAGCAGCGTGAAAGCGCCGGCGAAGTGTTCGCAGAACCCCTGGCGCGAGTTGAACGCGAAGTCATCGTACGGATTGACGCGGTCGAGCAGCGGCGGCTCGAGCGTGTAGGTGAATCCCGTGCCGAAGAATTGCGCCGCGCGCGTGAGCAGAATGCGCGGATCGGGATTTTCCTGCGCCCATTGCCTGCCCATCGCGACCAGGCGCGGGTTGCGGGTCTCGTCGAACTTGAGCGCGCGCTGCAACTGCGGCGGATTGGCGTTTTCCCCGAACCGGTATTGCAGGTACGAGGTCATCTCGTAGCGCATGCGCTCGTTGATCGGCCGGCGATATCGCAACTGCAGGTCCGAGAGCAACTGCGCGCCCTCGGGGCGCGTGCCCGGCACGTCGAGCGCGAAGAGCCAGGTCTTGTTGTGCGGCTCCAGTGTCACGGCATATTTCGCCGGGCGCTCGCGACGGCTGAATTCCATGTGGCCCTGCGAGCTGAACGCGGCCATGGACCAGGTGGCGCCGTCGAAATCCACCATCACCGGGCCGCGCCAGTAGAGCAGGCGGTACGGCGGCAGGCCATCCTCGAACTGCACGCGAAAGGCGAGGGCGTCGGACTTGATCAGGTTGGCGATATTGCCCGGGGTCATGCTCTCGGACAGGCCACTCATCCCCGAGCGCGAGTCCTGCGGCAACGCCCACAGCGGCCCGGTGGTGCGCGGGAAGAGCACGAAGAAGGCCACCATCAGCGGCAGCGCCTGCAGCAGCAGGGCGCCCGCGGGGCGAATGCGTTCCGCCAGGGTGGGCGAGCGACCGATGCGATTGAATCCCACCAAGGTCGCTACGAAGATCCACACGCACGCGAGCATGTAGAGGCCCATCGGGATCGTCTGGGAGAAAAGGAAGTTGGTCATCACCAGGAAGAAGCCGAGGTAGATCGAGAGCACCACGTCGCGCTGGTTGCGCATCTCGAGCAGCTTGAGCGCGGCCATCACCGTGAGCAGTGTCACGCCCGCCTCCCGGCCGAAGAGGCGGCCGTAGGCCATGAAGGTGCCGTAGGTTGCCGCGGCCGTGATCGCCCACATGAGCCAGCGGGGCGGGGCGCGCATCGCGGACCACGCGATCCAGGCGCGCCAGCCCACGATCACCACCATGAAGATGCCGACCCACGCGGGCAGGCGTACGAGGTGCGGCCCGACCACGAACAGCATCGAGGCCAGCAGCCACATGATGTTGCGCACGTCGAGCGGCGCGGCGGCGGTGCCGGGCGTCGTGGCCTTCACTCCGGCACCTGGAAGAGCGCGAGCGCCTCGAGGCAGCGCGTGCGGTGTACCTCGCCGTGCGCCGGCGCGATCTCGAGTCCCGGCAGCCGCAGCCCGTAGCTCTGGCCGAAACCTTCCGCCTGCATCACCCAGTGGCAGAGCACGGACAGGCGCGCCTCGATGTCGGGCGCGCGCACGTCGTCCCAGTCGAGCCACAGCTCGCTCGAGGCGGTCGCGCTGAACTCCTTCGAGAGCAATCCCTGCTCGCGCGCCAGCGCCTTCCATGCGATGAGCTTGGGCGGATCGCCGGGGCGATAGTTGCGCAGCATGCTGAATTCTTCGTCGCCCGCCACCGGGATGCCTTCCTCGGAAGCGCCGCGCGACTGCGCGGGAGGCGCGCCCGCGAACGGATCGGGGCGCGGATACACCAGCACCGTGAGTCCGAAGTCGACGTACGACCAGGCGTGGAAGAGGCCGATGGGATATCGCGTGAAGATCTCGAGCCGGCCGCAGCGCGCGATGCCCCGGCGCGTGTCCTGCATGCCAAGCGAGATGGTGGAGATTTCCGCGGCGATCACGTCCGCATAAACCGGCTCATCGTCGCGGCGCCGCACCGCAATCGAGAAGCGCGTCTGCGAAGGCGTCTCCACGCCGATGTTGAAGTGCGCCACGTCCCCGGCGAAGATCGGGTCGCAGCGGCCGGGACGCAGCTTGAGGTGCGCAAGGTTGCGCCATGTGTGCAGCATCGCCACGCCCGCCATGCTGCCCAGCAGGAACGTGAGAGTGAATCCCAGCGACAGCGCGTAGTTGATCGATGCCAGCAGCAGCACCATGATCGTGAGCGCGAAGAGATAGCCCTGGCGCGTGGGCAGGATGAAGATGCGCCGCTGCACCAGCGTGACTGGCGGCGTCTCGGGCACCGCGGCGCGGAAGATCCAGTCCGAGACCGACTGGCGGACGTTGGCGAGCGGGCTCACCGGCGTCAGGGAATCGGAACCGCGCCGATCAGCTCCCTGGCCGCGTCGAAGCCGCCCTTTACTGCGTCGGCATTGCCATGCAGTCGATGGCCCACCACCGACGGCAACACCGCCTGGACGTCTTCCGGCAGCACCTGGCGGCGGCTCTCCATCATCGCCCACGCCTGCGCTGCGCGCAGGATGGCCACGCCCGCCCGGGGGGAGAGGCCCTGGGTGAAGCGTGGCGAGTGGCGCGTATGGTTGATGATCTGCTGCACGTAATCGAGGAGTGCATCGGAAACCAGCATCTGCGGAACAGCCGCCTGCAACTCCACCAGCTGGGACGTGGTCATCGACGGCTTGAGGTGCGCGATCATGTCGCGCCGGTCCGCGCCGCGCAGCAGTTCGCGCTCCGCCTTGGCGTCCGGATATCCGAGGTTGATGCGCATGAGGAAGCGGTCGAGTTGCGACTCCGGCAGCGGGAAGGTGCCCACCTGGTGCATCGGGTTCTGCGTCGCGATCACGAAGAAGGGCTCCGGCAGGGGGCGCGTCTCGCCTTCGGCGGTGACCTGGTGCTCTTCCATCGCTTCGAGCAGCGCGCTTTGTGCCTTGGGGCTCGCGCGGTTGATTTCGTCGGCCAGGATGATCTGCGCGAAGATGGGTCCCGGATGGAAGCGGAACGTCGAGTTCTCGCGGTCGAAGATCGATACGCCGATGATGTCGGCCGGCAGGAGGTCGGAAGTGAACTGGATGCGCTGGTAGTCCAGTCCCAACAGCCGCGCGAAAGCGTGGGACAGTGTGGTCTTGCCCACGCCCGGGACATCCTCGATCAGCAGGTGGCCGCGGGCGAGGATGCAGGCCATCGCGAGGCGGATCTGGCGTTCCTTGCCGAGGATGACCTGCCCGGCGGCGGCGATGACGGCTTCGGTGGGGTTGGCCGCGGCACGGCTGCGGGTGTCTAGAAGCATAAAAAAGGGAACCTTGTCAGCGAGTTACGCATCCATGCGTTATGCTTTTCGAGAATAGCATGAGGACTGCCATGATCCGATCACTGTTCGCCGCCGCGCTCTTCAGCGCCGCGCTATCCGCTTCCGCCCAGAGCACGCCGGCCGCCAATTTCACCGACATGTGGTGGAATCCGGCTGAATCCGGCTGGGGCGTGAGCTTCGCCCAGCACACCCCCAGCAATCAGGTCTTTGCGGTCTGGTACACCTATGACCCGAGGGAATCCGGTTCGTCCGGCTTCAAGCCGATCTGGTTCGTGATGCCCGGCGGCACGTGGACCAGCGCCAACAGCATCACCGGCCCCGTATTTGTGGCCAACGGCGTGCCTTTCAACCAGTCGGGCTCCAACCCGCAGATCACCTCGGTGGGCTCGTTCACCTTCACCTTCACCAACGCGAACAGCGCGCAGTTCGCCTATAACATCGCCGCTCCGGGCGGGCTCCCGCCATCGGATCCCGCCTTCAACCTGCCCACGATGTCGGGCGTGAAAAGCATCGTCCGCCAGGGTTTCTGATCCATGCCCACCGCGCTCATCACCCATCCCGACTGTGTCCTGCACGAGATGGGGCAAGGCCACCCGGAATCGCCGGAGCGCCTTCGTTCCGTGATGCGTGCGCTGGAGCAATCGGGCCTCGCGGCGAAGCTGGTGGTGCGCGAGGCGCCGGTCGCGCTGCGCGAGCACCTCGAGCGTGTGCATGATCCGGAGCACGTGAGCCTGGTCTTCGAGACGGCGCCGGACAGGGGCTATGCGTACCTTGACCCGGACACCTCGATGAATCCCAAGTCGCTCTCGGCCGCGCTGCGCGCCGCGGGCGCGGTGGTGAAGGCCACGGACATGGTGATGGCGGGCGAGGTCGATAGCGCCTTCTGCGCGGTACGCCCTCCGGGTCACCACGCCACGCGTTCGAAACCCATGGGTTTCTGCGTTTTCAACAATGTCGCGGTGGGCGCGGCGCATGCGCTGGAAGCCCACGGCCTCGAGCGCGTCGCGGTCCTCGACTTCGATGTCCATCACGGCAACGGCACCGAGGACCAGTTCCACGACGACCCTCGCGTGATGCTCTGCTCCACCTTCCAGCATCCCTATTATCCCTACAGCGGCGCGGACTCCGGCAATCCCCACATCATCAACGTGCCGCTTGCGGCGATGACAGGCGGGCAGGGCTTCCGCGAAGCCGTGGAGCGCTACTGGATTCCGGCGCTGGATGAATACAAGCCGCAGCTGGTCTTCGTCTCCGCGGGCTTCGATGCGCACAAGGACGATCCGCTTGCCTACCTGAAGCTCGATGACGAGGACTACCGCTGGATCACGGAGAAGCTGGTGGAAGTGGCAGAGCGCCATGCAAAAGGCCGTGTGGTCTCGACGCTGGAGGGCGGCTACAACACGGCAGTCCTGGGGCGCTGCGTTGTGGAGCATGTCGGCGTACTCGCCTCGCGCTAGTCGCAGGAGGGAAGCCCGAAATGAAAATGCCGTCGTCTCGTCGACGACGGCACTCGGCGGGAATCAGGAAGTTACTTCGAGGTCCCGTTGCCGCCGGCAGCGACTTTCGGCGTGAGGCCGATGAGGCTCCAGTTGCGCTGGTCGATGGCCGTGTGGATCAGCTGGCGGTAGCGGTTCGCCTGCGAATACGCCCAGGGCGAGGCGAGGAAATTCTGGTACAGCTCTTCGAAGGCCCTGGCGTCGCAGTACCCACCGTACGCACAAGCCTGCAGGAGGTCGCGGTGCGAGGCGCTGCTGCAGTCCTGGCCGACGTCGCAAGCGACCAGCGTGAAGGCGCCAAGGAAGGCGGAGGGTTCCGGCACTTCGCCGTTGGGACCGATGCGCAGGTTCTGGCTGATGGCGCTCTGGGCGAGGAACTGGCCCACGTACATCATGGCTTCCGGGTCGCGGCTTTCCAGCAACCCGATCAGCATCGAGAATTCGTCGCCCTTGGTTGTGTTGCTTTCGCCGACCTTGCCGATGTTCCTGGAGAGCTCCGCGGTGATCATGCGGGCCTGCGCGCGCGGGTCACCCTGCTGCGCGGCGGCGGCGTAGAGCGCATCGATTTCCTTCTGCGACAGGCGGGCGTTCTGGAAACCCAGGCAACGCTGCGTGTTGTCGACGGCTTCGTAGGCGGCGATGCGTTTTTCGTTGTTGCGGTCGCCCGCGGGAAGGCTGGCGAGGAACTGGCGCTTCTGCTTCGCACTGTACGCGGCCAGGTCTTCGTTGATGTTGGTGGTGAAGAGGCACTCTTCCAGCGCCTTGGCGAGGTGGTAGCGCTCGTCACCCGAAAGACTGCCGGCGCGCGAAGCGAGGCCATCGGCGAAAGCCTTGAGGTCGCGGGAGTTGCGGAATTCGAGCGCGATGCCGGAAAGGCGTGAGACCTGCGCGCGCGGAACCGGCGCGGGGAGGGAAACCAGCGTGCGCTGGCGCGGTTCGGCGTTGATGGCGGAGACACCGCTGCTATCGTTTTCTGCCGGCGCGAATGCGGCTACGTGCGGCGCCCGCTCGTCATGCGCGGCGGACACAAAACCGGTGTACTTGCTCGCGATGAGTAGCCCGTAAGCTACGAGCGAAGCCAGGCCGATGACGGTAAGGCGGTTCATATACCGGCAGTTTCGGCCCAAAAGGGTTGTTTCGTCAATGTTTTTTGCGTTTCGGCCCCTGGCCGCAGCAAGGGCTTGTAGGACACCCCGCCGGCGCTGGCTGCTGTGAACTGCGTCACATCAGTGATGCAGGATTTTCGACAGGAATAGCTGGGCTCTTTCGGAGCGGGGCTGGCCGAAGAATTCGTCCTTGCCGCAGTCCTCCACGATGAGGCCTTTGTCCATGAAAATCACCCGGTTCGCGACCTTGTGCGCGAATCCCATCTCGTGGGTGACCACCATCATGGTCATGCCGTCCTTCGCGAGCTGCACCATGACGTCGAGCACCTCGTTGATCATTTCCGGGTCG
This sequence comes from Usitatibacter sp., assembly GCA_039915735.1. Classification (GTDB taxonomy): domain Bacteria; phylum Pseudomonadota; class Gammaproteobacteria; order Burkholderiales; family Usitatibacteraceae; genus Usitatibacter. The sequence continues at coordinate 18,520 of JBDSMR010000030.1, forward strand.
AGGGCCGAGGTTGGCTCGTCGAAAAGCATGGCGATGGGATCCATCGACAGGGCGCGGGCAATCGCCACGCGTTGCTGCTGGCCGCCCGAAAGCTGGCCTGGAAACTTGTCCTTGTGCGCGAGCAGGCCCACCCGGTCGAGGAGCTTGAGACCCTTGTCCTGGGCCTCGGCCTCCGGGCGCCCCAGCACCTTCACCTGGGCGAGCGTCAGGTTCTTCTCGACGCTCATGTGCGGGAACAACTCGAAATTCTGGAACACCATGCCGATGCGGGATCGAAGCTTGGACAGGTTGGTCTTGGGATCGTTGACCGAGATGCCGTCGACGATGATCTCGCCCTTCTGGAAGGGTTCGAGCCCGTTCACCGTCTTGATCAGCGTCGACTTGCCGCTTCCGGAAGGGCCACACACGACAACGACCTCGCCCTTCGAGACTTCGGTGGTGCAATCGGTCAGCACCTGGAAGGTGCCGTACCACTTGGAGACGTTCTTGATGGAGATCATGGCTTCCCTGACGCGTTCATCGAATCACTGCGATCTTGCGCTGCAACTGCTTCACCACCAGCGAAAGCGTGAACGAGATGATGAAATAGACCACCGCAGCGAAGGTGTACATCTCCACCAGGCGGTAGTCGCGGTTGGCGATCTTCGACGCCGCTCCGAGGAAGTCGGTCGCGGAGATCACGTAGACGAGGGACGTGTCCTGGAAGAGGATGATGGTCTGCGTGAGCAGCACCGGCACCATGTTGCGGAACGCCTGCGGCAGGACGATCTGCGCCATCGTCTGCCCATAGGTGAGCCCGAGGGCATAGCCGGACCAGACCTGCCCACGGGGGATCGACTGTATCCCCGCCCTCATGATCTCGCAGTAATACGCGGCCTCGAACATCGTGAAGGTGATGAGAGCCGAATAGAAGGCGCCTACCTGGATCGGGCGCGGCGAGACGGTGAGCCACGCGCCGATGTAGGGCACGAGAAAGAAGAACCAGAAGATGACGAGCACGAGGGGGATCGACCGCATCAGGTTCACGTAGGCGCCCGCGAGCCATGCGAGCACCTTGAACCTGCCCAGGCGCATCAGCGCGAGGATCGTGCCGAAGATGATCCCGCCGGTCATCGACAGCAGCGTGAGCGTGATCGTGAAGGTCATCCCCTCGCGGAAGAGGTACCCGGCCGAGCGCTGGATGACGTCGAAATCGAAGCCCGAATCCATCTCAGTGTCCCGCCGAGACGCCGGCGGCCGCTATCAGGCCGGGGACGCTCACCTTGCGCTCGAGCAGCCGCATGCCGGCAACCACGATGAGGTTCGTGAGGAGGTAGATCACGGTCGCCGCCGCGAACGCCTCGAACACCTGGAAGGTGAACTCCTGCATCGCGCGCGCGCGCCCGGTGAGCTCCATCAGCCCGATCGTGAGGGCCACGGAAGAGTTCTTGATGATGTTCATGAATTCGGACGTGATGGGCGGCAGGATGATCCGGAACGCCTGCGGCAGGATCACGTACTGGTAGTTCTGGGTCTGGGTAAATCCCATCGCCGTGCCCGCCATCGACTGGCCGCGCGGCAGCGACTGGATGCCGGCGCGCAGCTGCTCGGCGACGCGCACCGAGGTGAACATTCCAAGGCAGAGGACGGCGGGGATGAACGCGCTCCACGGGGGTGGCATCTGCTTGATCGCATCGCCCATGGATTTCGGCAGCAGCTCGGGGAAGACGAAGAACCAGAGGAACATCTGCACGATGAGCGGGATGTTGCGGAAGATCTCGACATACGCGTTGCCGAGGCGCACCACCCACACGTTTGTGGTCGTGCGCAGCGTACCGACGAGGGAACCGACAAGCAGTGCGATCACCCAGGCGCAGAGCGCGGTGAGCACCGACCATCCGAGGCCGACAAACAGGTAGTGCAGGAAGGTGCCCGTGCCGCCCGGCTCCTGCGCGAGCAGGATGCCCCAGTTCCAGTTATAGCCCACGTCGCCCCCCCTTCATGCGAAAAAAAAGGGCTCCCGGTGGAGCCCCTTTCCTGTGGCGCGCTACTTGTACGCCGCCGGGTCGCCCGAGTCGGTCGGATTGGCGAAAGCCTTCTTCAGCGAATCGCCCATCGGCACGTTCAGGTTGAGCCCCTTGGGCGGAACCGGCTTGAGAAACCACTTATCGTAGATCGCGTTGATCGCGCCCGACTTGTAGGTGTTGGCGGTTGATGCGTCGACGAGCTTCTTGAAGGCCGGATCTTCCCTGCGCAGCATGATGCCGTACGGCTCCACCGACAGGGCGTCCTTGGAGATCTCGTAGTCGTTGGGCGTGCGCGACTGCGCGGCAAGGCTGTAGAGCAGGATGTCGTCCATCACGAATGCGACGGCGCGCCCGGTTTCGACCATCTGGAACGCCTCGGGGTGGCCGTTGGCGGACACGATGTTCATGCCGAGGTTCTGGGCGGCGTTGAGCTCGGTGATCTGCTTGATGTTGGTGGTACCGGCGGTCGAGACAACCGTCTTGCCCTTGAGGTCGGCGAGTGTATGGATCTTCGACGTCTTCTTGGCGACCCAGCGGTTGGCGGTGACGAAGTGGGTGTTGGTGAAGGCGACCTGCTTCTGGCGGTCGAGGTTGTTGGTCGTGGATCCGCACTCGAGGTCGATGGTCCCGTTGGCCATCAGCGGGATGCGGTTGGCCGACGTGACGAGCTGGTAGTTCAGCGTCAGGTTCGGCATCTTCAGCTCCTTCTTCACGTCCTCGACGATCCGTGCGCAGATATCCATCGAGTAGCCAATGACCTTCTGCTTGTCGTCGTAGTAGGAGAACGGGATCGATGCGTCGCGGTGGCCGATCGTGATCGCACCGGTCTTCTTGATCTTTTCAAGGGTGCCTTCCTGCGCGAGCACCGGCAGGGCGAGGAGCGAGCAAACGGCCGCCGCGAGGGCAGCTTTGGAATTGCGGAACATGGTGGAATCTCCTGGTTGGGATTTTTGCGGCGGCCTGGCCGGGTGCGCCCCAGAGGTCGGCCGCTTCTTCGCTGCACAAGGATACCCGCACGCGGTTTGGAGAACAATGCAGCGCGTCCCGCTGGATGTTTCACTCGGGCAGTGCGTTGACGCGGCAGGCCGCCTCCAGCAACGGACTCATCGGCACGCCCATGATCTCGCCCGAAGGCGCCTTGTCCAGGAACCACTTCTTGTAGACGGCCTTGATCGGCCCGTTGCAGGCGCCCGCTTCGCCGAAGAAGCGCGCGACTGCGCGGCGAACAACCACGCCGAGCGAGTCGTCGTTGGCCCGGAACATTATTCCGTAGGGCTCATAGGAGAGGAAGTTGCCCACGATCTCGTAGTCCTTCGGGTTCTTTGCCTTGGCCAGCTGGCCGTAGAGAAGGATGTCGTCCATCGAGAACGCCGCCGCGCGCCCTGACTCGACCGTGAGGAAGGCCTCGTTGTGGTCCTTGGCGTTGAGGAACTTGATGTTGAGGTTCTCCTTGTCGGAGAGCGCCTTCATCAGCCGTTCGTTCGTCGTGCCCTGCGTCACCACCACGGTCTTGTTGCGGAGGTCCTTGTAGCCCTTGATCCTGGAAGACCGCCTCACCAGCAGCTTGGTGCCGGTGATGAAGGTGACGGGCGAGAAGGCGACCAGCTTCTGGCGCGAGAGCGTGTTGCTGGTCGAGCCGCACTCGAGGTCGATGGTGCCGTTGACCGTCAGCGGGATGCGCGTCTGCGGGGTCACCAGGACGTATTTCACGCTGAGCGCGGGCAACTGCAGCTCGACCTTGACCTCCTCGACGATGGCGGCGCAGATGTCCATCGAATAACCAATCGCCTGCTGCCGCTCATCGACGTAGGAGAAGGGGGCGGAGGCCTCGCGGTGGCCGAGGGTGATGCTGCCGGTTTCCTTGATCTTCTTGAGGGTGCCGCCGAACGTGGCCTGGGCGTGAGACTCGCCGGCGGCAAGCGCGAGGGGCAGCAGGGCGGCAAGCAGGAGACTGCGGCAAGGCGCCACTTTCGAACCGTCCGGCATGCGTCTCATCTTGACTCGCTCTGTCAGCGGTGTGCGTGCAGGCGGGGAGGATAACCGGTCCGGCTTTGGAGGACAATATCGCTTTCAAGTCCGGATTGGCCCCCATGCATTTTCCCAGCCACGAGCAGAAGCAGGCGCTTCTGGACCAGGTGCTGCGCATCGCCGACCAGCGATTGGGCGCCAACGCCCGTGAAGCGCGCGACTTCATTTCCCTCTATTACGACCAGGTCGACCCCGAGGACCTGGCCGATCGCAATCCCGAGGATCTTTATGGCGCCGCCATGGCGCACCTCGGCTTCGCGCGCCGTTTTTCCACCGGCACCCCGAAGCTGCGCATCTACAATCCGCGCACCGAGGAGCATGGCTGGTCGAGCCCGCACACGGTGATCGAACTCGTCAACGACGACATGCCGTTCCTGGTCGACTCGGTCACGATGGAAGTGAACCGCTTCGGCCAAATCCTGCACCTGCTCAACCATCCGCTTTTTTCCACCAGGCGCGACAACGAAGGCCAGCTGCAATCCTTCGACGCTTCCGGCAAGGAAGGCCGCCAGGAATCCCTGATCCATGTGGAAGTCGACCGCGAGATCGATCCCGCGAAGCTGAAAGAGCTGGGCGAAGGGATCCAGCACGTGCTCGCCGACGTTCGTGCCGCCTATGAAGACTGGAACACCATGCGCGCGCGCATGGAAGAGGTCGTCAAGGAGCTCGCCAATCCGCCAGCTTTCCTCAACAACGAGGAGACCGAAGAAATCCGCGCCTTCCTCGCCTGGGCCGTTGACCACCATTTCACCTTCCTCGGCTACCGCGACTACGAGCTCACGCTCGTCAATGGCGAGGACCAGCTCAAGATCGTGCCGCGCACCGGGCTTGGCGTCCTTCGCGAGCCCAGGCTGGGCGGCGTCTCCCACAGCTTCTCGGAATTGCCGGCGCAGCTGCGCGCCCTGGCGCGCGAGCCGCGCCTGCTGGTGCTGACCAAGGCCAACGCGCGCGCCACCGTCCATCGTCCCGGCTATCTCGACTACATCGGCGTCAAGCGCTTTGATGACGCGGGCAAGGTCGTGGGCGAGCGCCGCTTCGTTGGCCTCTATACGTCTTCCGCGTACCACGCCGATCCGCGCGCGGTGCCGCTGCTGCGCCGCAAGGTGGCGCGCGTTGTCGAGCGTTCCGGCTTCCGCCAGTACAGCCACATGTACAAGAACCTGCTCTCCGCGCTGCAGGCGTATCCGCGCGACGAGTTGTTCCAGATCGGCGAGGACACGCTGCTGGAGACCGCGCTCGGAATCCTGCGCCTGGGCGACAGGCGCAAGACGAGGGTCTTCATTCGCCGCGACCTCTACGGCCGGTTCTACTCCTGCCTGGTCTACATGCCGCGCGAGAATTTCAACACCGACGTGCGCGTGAAGATCCAGGAGATTCTCAAGAAACACCTCAACGGCACCAGCGCGGAATTCACCGTGCTGCTTTCCGAATCGCTGCTGGCGCGCATCCACCTGCTGGTGCGCACCTCGCCCAAGGACGCCCCGAACTACGACATCCAGGCGATCGAGGCGGACATCACGACGGCCACGCGCCGCTGGGACGACGACCTCAAGAACGCGTTGATCGAGGCGCTGGGAGAAGAGCGCGCCACTGCCGTCATGCGCAACCATGGCGGCGGCGCATTCCCGGTGTCCTATCGCGACACGGTTTCGCCGCGTACCGCGGTGCGCGACATCGGCTTCATGGACAAGCTCGATGCCATCTCGCCGTTCACGGCGAGCCTCTACCGGCCGGTCGAGAGCGACGAGCGCACGCTGCGCCTGCGCGTCTATCGCCTCGGAGAACCGGTGGCCTTGTCCGCCAGCCTGCCGGTGCTCGAGAACATGGGCCTCGAGGTGCTCGACGAGGTCGCCTACGAGATCAAGCGCTCCGCGGGCGAGCGCGTCTACATCCACGATTTCGGCATGCGCAGCCAGCGGCCGATTCCCGATGTCGAGGTGGTGAAGGCCATCACCGAGGCGGCGCTGCTGAAAGTGGCGCGCGGCGAGATCGAGAACGACGGCTTCAATCGCCTCACGCCCGGCGCCGCGCTCGCGGCCGAGGACGTCGTGGTGCTGCGCGCGTATGCCAAGTACCTCAAGCAGACCGGCTTCACCTTCAGCCAGAGCTACATCGAGCAGACTCTGGCGCTGCATGCGTCGATCACCGCAAAGCTCGCCGCGCTGTTCCACGCGCGTTTCGACCCCGCGATCCAGTCGGATCGCGAGGAGTTGCAGAAGACGCTCGAGGGCTCGATCCGCGAGGCGTTGAACGGCGTCTCGATCGCCGACGAGGACAAGATCCTGCGGCGCTTCCTGCAGTTGATCCGCGCGACGGTGCGCACCAACAATTGGGTGCGCGTCGGCGGGGCCTGCAAGTCGTACCTGAGCTTCAAGTTCGTCTCGAAGGACGTGCCGGAGCTGCCCGAGCCGCGCCCGCTGTTCGAGGTCTTCGTTTATTCGACACGCTTCGAAGCGATTCATCTCCGTGGCGGCAAGGTCGCGCGCGGTGGCCTGCGCTGGTCCGACCGCCCAGAGGATTTCCGCACCGAAGTGCTGGGCCTGATGAAGGCGCAGATGGTGAAAAACGCGGTGATCGTGCCGGTGGGCTCCAAGGGCGGCTTCGTCCTCAAGATGGCGCCACCCATGAGTGACCGCGAGGCGTATCTCAGTGAAGGCGTGGAGTGTTACCGCAACTTCCTGCGCGGACTGCTCGACGTCACCGACAACCTGGTCCAGGGCCAGGTGAAGCCGCCGGCCGACGTGGTACGCCACGATCCGGACGATGCATACCTCGTCGTCGCCGCGGACAAGGGCACGGCTGCATTCTCCGACTACGCCAACAGCGTCTCCGAGGAATACGGCTTCTGGCTGGGTGATGCTTTCGCCTCCGGCGGCAGCGTCGGCTACGACCACAAGAAGATGGGCATCACGGCCAAGGGCGCGTGGGAAAGCGTCAAGCGCCATTTCCGCGAGATGGGTGTCAACACGCAGAGCCAGGACTTCACAGTCGCGGGCATCGGCGACATGTCGGGCGACGTCTTCGGCAACGGCATGTTGCTGTCGAAACACATCAAGCTGGTCGCGGCTTTCGATCATCGCCACGTGTTCCTTGATCCTTCGCCCGATACGGCGGCGAGCTTCGCGGAGCGCGAGCGGCTCTTCGCGCTGCCGCGTTCCTCCTGGGACGACTTCGACAAGTCGAAGATCTCCAGGGGCGGCGGCGTCTTCGCGCGCAGCCTCAAGGCAATCCCGCTCTCCCCTGAAATCCGCGCGGTGCTCGCAATCGAAGCCGCCGAGCTCGCGCCGGCCGACCTGCTGCAGGCCATCATCAAGGCGCCGGTCGACCTGTTGTACAACGGCGGCATCGGCACGTATGTGAAGGCGAGCACGCAGTCGAATGGCGAGGTCGGCGATCGTGCCAACGACGCGATTCGCGTGAACGGATCGGAGCTGCGCTGCAAAGTCGTGGGCGAGGGCGGCAACCTCGGTTTCACGCAGCTCGGCCGCATCGAATACGCGCAGGCCGGCGGACGCATCTACACCGACGCCATCGACAACTCCGCCGGCGTGGACTGCTCCGACCACGAGGTCAACATCAAGATCCTCGTCGGCCTGCTGATGAGCGACGGTGAAATGACGCTCAAGCAGCGCAACAAGCTTTTGGCGGAGATGACAACCGACGTCGGCATGCTGGTGCTGGTGGACAACTACTACCAGCCGCAGTCGCTGTCGGTCTCGGCGGTGCGCGGCGAAAAGCTGCTCGACTCGCAGGCCGCGTTCATCCGCGCGCTGGAAAAGGCCGGTCGCCTCAATCGCGTGGTGGAATACCTGCCTTCGGACGACGAGATCGCGGAGCGCCGTGCCGCCAAGCAGGGCCTCACGGCGCCGGAACGCGCGGTGCTGCTGGCCTACGCCAAGATGGGCCTCTTCGACGACCTCGTCGCCGGCACGCTCATCGACGACGAATATGTCGCCCGCACGCTGGTGGGATATTTCCCCGAGCTGCTGCGCGGGAAATACGCTGAAGTGATGGCGCGCCATCCACTCAAGCGCGAGATCATCGCGACGGTGGTGGCCAACACCATGCTCAATCGCGCGGGCAGCATCTTCGTTCACCGCATGATCGAGGAGACAGGTGCTTCGCCGGAAGAAGTGACGCGCGCCTATGTGCTGGTGCGCGACGTCTTCGCCCTCGATCCGCTCTGGCTCGAGATCGACGCGCTCGACAACAAGGTGGCCGCGAACCTGCAGTACGAGATGCTGGTGGAAGCCGGCCGCCTCGTGGTGCGCGGGGCGCTCTGGTTCCTGCGCCGTCGTCGCGAGCGCATGCCGATCGCGCAGGTGCTGGACATCTTCCGCCCGGCGCTCGAGCAGCTGCGCGCGCAGGTGCCGCAGGTGCTTTCCGGGGACGACCGCGCGGCGTGGGATGCCTCGGTGGCGAAGCTGGCGACCGAAGGCGTGCCGCAGAAAACCGCGCAGAGCGTTTCCAGCCTCGGGGCGCTCTACGCGGTCCTCGATGTTTCGGAAGTCGCGCTCGAGCAGAAGAAGAGTGTCGAAGCGATGGCCTCGGTCTACTTTGCGCTCGTAGGCGAGCTGGAGCTGCGCTGGTTCGGGGACAAGATCACGCAGCTACCCACGGATACCACGTGGCAGGCGCTCGCCCGCAACGCGCTGCGCGACGACCTCGCCAGCCAGCAACGCGCGCTGACCTCGACGGTGGCCAAGCTTTCGGAATCGCCCGATCCGGCCGTGATGATGGCCGCATGGAAGGAACGTTACGCGCCCGCCATCACGCGCCTCAAGTCGATGACCGAGGAGCTCAAGCGCCAGGGCAACCTCGACCTCGCGGTGCTCTCGGTACTGTTGCGGGAGTTGCGCTCGCTGGCCTGAGGGGCGCCGTCATCCCGCGCAGCATGGAAACCGCAGCCGGGCGGCGGGGCATTGCATTTGTTGTCATCCGCTGTGGCACAAACCCTGCTAAAAGGACTGTTCCTAAACTGGGAGAGACAATGAAAACGTTCCGGAAAGTAATCGCAGGCGCAGCCCTGGTGTTGGTCGGCGCAAATGCAGGCGCCCAGGGCATCGACAACAGCAGCATCGGCAAGCCGGAGTTCCGCCCGCACGTCGCCACCTACGGTGTGGTCTATCGCCTGCCGAAGGACGTGACGGACATCCTCGACAACAAGATCTATCCGCCGCTTCGTGCGCACCTTGTGAAATTGGGCCTGGTCGCCGAAGCCCGCACCTTCAACTTGCAGCACGTGACGGTGATGCACCTCCATAGCGCCGATCCCACGACGCCGAAAAAGATGCTGGCCGCCTTCCCCAAGGTGCCGCCGGTGCTGACGCTGACCCTGAAGAACTTCTACAACACCGAAGCCGCCGCAGGTGCGGGCCATCCGTGGTGGTTCGACCTCGGCGTCGTCAAGACCGGGCAGGGCTACACGGAGATGATGAAGTTCGACACCGTGGCCACCGCCGCGCTCACTCCGTTGCGTGACGGCCCGCTGCCGCGCGTGACCGGCCCGGTCTACGAAAAAATGGGAGACGCCGCCAGGGACCTGGTGAAAACGGTTGGCGTGAGCGGCGTCAACGTCATGAAGGACGGCAAGGAAACGGCGTCGCACAACCCGCACAACACGCTGATGTACAGCATGACGCGTTATGACGATCGCCTGAAGGCCGCGATGAAGACCGTCGCGGACGAGATGAACGCAGTGCTGCCCAACGGCATCGACACGCAGTTCAAGGACGTCTCCATCGTCGAGATCGGCTTCATGGGCAACGTGATCCGCGAGTTCTATCGCATCGACCTCGGCACGGGCGAGGCCTTCGACGTGGTGAGCGGCCAGTCGGTAAAGGCGGGCAGCTAGTCGACGATCAGGGCCGCGACAACCTTGCGGCCTTCTCCCAGCAGTATGTTGTACGTCCGGCAGGCGGCGGGGGTGTCCATCACCTCCACGCCGACGCCGGCCTTGTGGATCGGGGCCAGCAGCGCCTGGTCCGGGAAGCGGAAGGTCTTCCCCGATCCCAGCAGTACGATTTCCGGCTTGAGCTCGAGAATCGCCGCCAGGTGGTCGGGCGCCAGCGCGTCCACGGAGGCCGCCGGCCAGTCGGTGATGATCTGCTCGCCACTCACCAGCAGGCTCGCGTTATGGCGGGTGCGATTGACCTCCACATAGCCATCCCCGTATCCGGAAAAGACGTTCTTGCCCTCGGGCTCGTCGCGGTCGAATTTCAAGTAGTTGCCTCCTGCTAAAATCATAGTCCATCAGCAGCCGGCATCACCATGAACCTGAACGAACCGTCCAAGCCCGTGATCCGGGAGTTCTCGCGCATCCAGCGCCTGCCTCCGTACGTCTTCAACATCACCAACGAGCTGAAGATGGCTGCCCGGCGAGCCGGCGAGGACATCATCGACCTGTCGATGGGCAACCCGGATGGCGCCACGCCGCGCCATATCGTCGACAAGCTGGTGGAAGTGGCCCAGCGAGACGATACCCACGGCTACTCGGTCTCCCGGGGCATCCCCAAGCTGCGCCGCGCCATTTCGCAGTGGTACAAGCGCCGCTGGGACGTGGACATCGACATGGACCTCGAGGCCATCGTCACCATCGGCTCCAAGGAGGGCCTGGCCCACCTGATGCTCGCCACGCTGGACCGCGGCGACACCGTGCTGGTGCCCAACCCCAGCTACCCCATCCACATCTACGGCGCGGTGATCGCCGGCGCGGACATCCGCTCGGTGCGCATGACACCGGGCGTGGACTTCTTCGCGGAGACGGAACGCGCGATCAGCGAGCTCTTCCCCAAACCGAGGATGATGATCCTGGGTTTTCCGTCGAATCCGACCGCTCAATGCGTCGAGCTCGAGTTCTTCGAGAGGGTCGTTGCCCTTGCAAGGCAGCACGGCATCCTCGTGGTCCACGACCTCGCCTACGCCGACATCACGTTTGATGGCTGGAAGGCGCCTTCGATCATGCAGGTGAAGGGCGCCAAGGACGTGGCGGTCGAGTTCTTCACCATGTCGAAGAGCTACAACATGGCGGGCTGGCGCATCGGCTTCATGGTGGGCAACGCGGAGCTGGTGAATGCCCTGGCGCGCATCAAGAGCTACCACGACTACGGCACCTTCACGCCGCTGCAGGTGGCCGCGGTGGCCGCCCTCGAAGGACCGCAGGATTGCGTCGAGCAGATCCGCGCCAAATACGAAAGCCGCCGCGACGTGATGGTCAAAGGCCTGCACGAAGCCGGCTGGATGGTGGAGAAGCCCAAGGCCAGCATGTACATCTGGGCGCGGATTCCGGAGCAGTACCGCGAGATGGGCTCGATCGAGTTCGCCAAGAAGTTGCTGCGCGAGGCGAAGGTGGCCGTCTCGCCGGGCATCGGATTCGGCGATTACGGTGACGACCACGTGCGTTTCGCCCTGATCGAAAACGAAAGCCGCCTGCGCCAGGCGGTGCGCGGCATCAAGGAAATGTTCCGCAGGGACGGCATCAAGTAACGCCATGAAGCCGATCCAGGTAGGTCTCCTCGGGCTGGGCACCGTGGGCGGAGGCACCATCGAGGTCCTGCGCCGCAACCGCAGCGAGATCGTGCGCCGCGCCGGCCGTGACATCGTCATCAAGGTGGCCAGCGCGCGCGACCTCAGCAAGAAGCGCAGCGTCTCGATGGAGGGCATCGAGATCGCCGCTTCGCCGGAGGACATCGTCGCGCGTCCCGACATCGATATCGTGGTCGAGCTCATCGGCGGCGACACGGTGGCGAAGGACCTGGTCCTCAAGGCGATCGAAAACGGCAAACACGTCGTCACCGCCAACAAGGCGCTGCTGGCCAAACACGGCACCGAGATTTTCGCGGCCGCGCAGAAGAAGGGCGTGATGGTTGCCTTCGAGGCGTCAGTGGCCGGTGGCATCCCGATCATCAAGGCGATCCGCGAAGGCCTTTCCGCCAACCGTATCGAGTGGATCGCGGGAATCATCAACGGCACCTGCAACTACATCCTCTCGGAGATGCGTGACAGGGGCCTGTCGTTCGACCAGGCGCTGGCCGAGGCGCAGCGCCTGGGCTACGCGGAAGCCGATCCCGCAATCGACATCGAGGGGATCGACGCGGGTCACAAACTCGCCATTCTCGCCGCCATCGCATTCGGCATCCCGATGCAGTTCGACAAAGTCTACACCGAAGGCATCACCAATCTCACCGCCGCCGACATCAAATACGCGGAAGGCCTGGGTTATCGCATCAAGCTGCTTGGCGTCGCGCGCCGCGCAAGGAAGGGCATCGAGTTGCGCGTGCATCCCGCGCTCATTCCCACCCGCCGGCTCATCGCCAACGTGGAAGGCGTGATGAACGCCGTGCTGGTGAAGGGAGATGCCGTCGGGCATACGCTCTACTACGGCCGAGGCGCGGGCGCGGAAGCCACGGCGAGCGCCGTTGTGGCCGACCTTGTCGACGTCACGCGCATGGCAACCGCGGATCCGGAGCAACGCGTGCCCCACCTCGCATTCCAGCCCGACCAGCTTTCCAGCGAAACCGTGTTGCCGATGGAGGAGACGGTGTCGGGCTACTACCTGCGCCTGCGCGCGCTCGACCGCCCGGGCGTGCTGGCGGACGTCACGCGCATCTGCGCCGACCACGAAATTTCCATCGATGCCATCGTGCAGAAGGAAGCCGGCGAGGGCGAGGACCAGGTAGACGTGGTGATCCTCACCCACACGACAGTCGAGAAGAACATCAACGCGGCTGTCAGGATGATCGAAAGCCTGCCCACCATTCCCGCGGCGGTCGCGCGGATTCGCCTGGAAGAATTGCAATGAGCTTGACCTTCAAGGGCAGCCTGGCCGCACTTGCGATCGCCGTTGCGGCGACGGGCTGCGCCCCCGTGAACTACGAGCGCCCGGAGCAGGGCCCCACGCCCGGCGCCGCGGCCATGCCGTCGAAGGGTCAGCGCGCGGGAGTGATCTCGGTGCTGGGCGAGCGGCCGGCGAACGTGCACATGGGCGCAACCGATACCACGCCGGGATCGCATGAGGTTGAGGCCGCGCAGCGTTGGCAGGTCGACTTCTTCGCCGAGACGGTGGTCGAGCGCTGGGCTGTATCGCGCGGCTTTACCACGGTTGTTGCCGGCGACCGCCGCTCGGAGTTCGCTGGCCTTGCGAAATTCCACGGTGCGACCGCGGCTGAATTCCTCGATCTCGGGACAGCGCGCGCGGCGGTCGACGAATTCGCCAGGCGCGAGCGCCTCGACCAGGTGCTGATCGTCACACCGGCGCACGTACCGGAGCAATACAGCGGCCCGATGGACGTCCACGCGGGTTACGGGCTGTGGAATCGCGGCACACTCTCCGGGTGTTTCTCGGTGGTGCGCATTTCCGTCTACGACGTGAAGGCCGGCAAGGTCACGAAGCAGCAGCAGGGCACGCGCATGAGTCGGCGCGAGAATTCGGCGCTCGCGGGCCGCAGCCTCACCAATCTCTCCGAAACCCTCCAGTCCGAGATGCGCGACTGCATGATGGATGCGATCGACTTCGCCTCCGACTACGCGCTCGACCGCCTGGGCCTTTGATGAAATACGTCAGTACCCGCGGCCATGCGGCGGACCAGACCTTCACCGACATCCTGCTGGAAGGCCTCGCCCCCGACGGTGGCCTGATGGTTCCGGAGCTCTGGCCGCGCGTGACGCGTCCCAAGCTGGACGCGATGCGCGACCTCGCCTATCCGCAGCTCGCCTTCGAGATCATGCGGTTCTTCGCCGACGATTTCCCGGGTGCGGAACTCAAGGCCATCGTCCACCAGGCGTACAGCGCGGAGAATTTCGGCTCCCCCGAGATCACGCCGATGGTGCAGCTCGAGCCGAACCTGTATCTGCTGCAGCTCTCCAACGGCCCGACGCTCGCGTTCAAGGACATCGCGATGCAGCTGCTGGGCCCGCTCTTCGAGAGCGCGCTCAGGCGGCAGGACCGTCACCTCAACATTCTCGGCGCCACCAGCGGCGACACCGGGTCGGCCGCCGAATACGCGCTGCGCGGCAAGGAGCGCGTCAAGGTCTTCATGCTTTCGCCGCACGGGCGCATGAGCGAATTCCAGCGCGCGCAGATGTTCTCCCTGCAGGACGCCAACATCTTCAACATCGCCATCGAGGGCTCTTTCGACGAGTGCCAGGACCTGGTGAAGGCAGTGAATGCGGATGCCGCGTTCAAGGCGAAACATTCCATCGGCGCGGTGAACTCGATCAACTGGGGCCGCGTGGCTGCGCAGGTGGTCTATTACTTCAAGGGTTACTTCGCCGCCACGCGCTCCAATGACGAGCAGGTCTCGTTCGCGGTGCCCTCGGGCAACTTCGGCAACATCTTCGCGGGCTGGGTCGCCAAGCGCATGGGCCTGCCGATCAAGCGGTTGATATTGGCCACGAATGAAAACGACGTGCTCGACGAATTCTTCCGCACCGGCCGCTATCGCCCGCGCAGGGCGAGCGACACCCACGAAACCTCGAGCCCGTCGATGGACATCTCGAAGGCATCCAACTTCGAACGCTTCATCTGGGATTCGGTGGGGCAGGACGGCGAGAAGACCGCGGAGCTCTGGCGCCGCATGGACGATGAGGGCGGCTTCGATCTCTCCACGGAGCCGGGCAATGCCTGGGAAAGGATCGACGAGGACTCCGGCTTCGGCAGCGGGCGCAGCACGCACGATGACCGCATCGCCACCATCAAGCTGGTGAAGCAGAAATACGGCCGCGTGATCGATCCACACACCGCAGACGGCGTGAAGATCGCACTGCGCATTCGAGACGCGCGCACGCCGATGATCTGCCTGGAAACCGCGCTGCCCGCCAAGTTCGACAAGACCATCGTCGAGGCGCTGGGTGAACATGCGCCGCGTCCCGTAAGATTCGAGGGAATAGAACAGCTTCCCCAGCGCTTCGAGGTGATGAAGCCTGACGTGGAAGTACTCAAGGGCTTCATCTCAAGCAAGGCATAGCGCCACGTTCCCGCATGCGCCGTTTCGCGATTCTTTTCGTTGTCATCCTCGTTGGCCTCTTCGCCTTCGAGCTGACTCCTCCCGGCCAGGCACTTGTCGTCCCCTGGACGGGGCTGGTTGCGGATACCAGCGCCGGCCTGATCCGCACCTTCGACGGCGACGCGCTCTCGCAAGGCAAGACGCTCTATAGCCAGAAGACCGGGTTCGCCGTCACCATCGAGGCCGGCTGCAACGGCGTGGAAGCGATGCTGGTGTTGCTGGCCGGCATCCTCGCTTTCCCCGCGCCGTGGAAGTTCAAGGTCGTCGGCCTCGTCATCGGCGCGGTGGCCATCCAGGCGTTGAACCTGGTGCGCATCGTGAGCCTCTTCTACATCGGCCAGTGGGATGCGCAGTGGTTCGAGTGGGCGCACCTCTACATCTGGCAGAGCCTGATCATGCTGGACGCGTTGATCGTCTGGCTGCTGTGGATTCGCGCGTTGCCGCGCCCGGAGCCCGCTGGACCGGCACGCCCGCCGGTCGCGGCGGCATGAAGGCGCTGGCGCGCCGCCAGGTCTTCCTGGTGGCAGGGCGCGCGCTGCTGATGCTGCCGGTTTTCATGGCCCTCTGGTACTTTGCGGGCACGCCGCTCACGTGGGTCCCTGCCGTCGGCGCAACTCCTATCTTGCGGGCAATTTCCGGCGGCTCCGTGGCAATGCACCAGAAGGGTCGTGACGTGACCTACACTGTGAAGCTCGAGATGCCCTATCGCCCCGGCGTGACGCCGCGCGTGGCCGTGGATGTCGAGGTGGCGGCGGCGAAGTTCACGTACGGCATCGCGCTTTTCCTCGCGCTTTGCCTGGCGGCGAAGGAGTCGCACAACGGCGTGGGGATCGTGGTGGGCAGCGCGGTACTCCTCGTCCTGCCGATGGTCGGCATCGCCTTCGATGCGCTCAAGCAACTCGCTGTCACCCCGGGGATGCTGACCTTCCTCATGTGGGGGCGCGGCACCGGGGAGGGCGTGGCGCTCGGCTACCAGGTGGGCACGTTGCTGCTGCCGACGCTGGCGCCTGTTGTAATCTGGCTGGGTCTTGCCCGCAAGCTCTGGGCGCCCGATCCGGAATTCGAAGCCGCCAGACCCATGACAACAGCCTGATGAAGAGACTCCTCGCAGCGCTGCTGATTGCCCTAGCCACCGCGCCCGCAGCCTCGTTCGCGCAGAAGCTCTATGCGGCGAGCGTGCGCAACCTGACCGAAGGTGGCGCGGAGAGCATCGGGGGAAGCCTCTACGCCGTGGTGCCCACAACGGGCGTGTCCACTTTCGTGGCGCCGATCCAGCTTGAAGGTGGCGTGCCCCTGGGCATTACGGGCCTGGCCGCGCATCCGTTGAGCGGTGTTTTGTACGGCATCACCTCGCCGCTTTCGCGCAGCAATCCCCTGTCCCTGGTGACGATCAGTCCCCTCACCGGCGACGCGAAGATGGTGGGGCATCTGGGCGTGATGGGTTCGGACATCGCGTTCTCGCGCGGCGGCACGCTGTTCATCTGGCTGCCCGAGACTTCGCAGATCGGCGTCGTCAACCTGGACACCGGCGCGGCGACACCGATCGGGACGCCGCGCAGCGCCGGCTCGCCCGCGGGGCTTGCCATCGACGACGAAACGCGTGTCTTCATCACCTTGAAGGGCGCGTCGGGCACGCTGGATACCATCGACATTGCCACGGGCGCGGTCACGCCCGGGCCTGCGATGAAGGGCGCGCCGTTCGATACGCTGATCAATTCGATGACGTTCACGCCGGAGGGGAAACTCATCGCGGTGAACTCCAACGGGGGCTCGCCTTCGAATGCCAAGCTGGTGAGCATCGACACGGCCACCGGGGCTGTGACCACGCTCGGCAACATGCCCGACGACACCGATGGCCTTACGTTCGCCAGCCCGGTGACGCCGGAGGCCAGCGTGCCGGTGAACTGGCGCAACGTGGCGTTGATCTCGCTGCTGCTGCTCGGAGTGGCCCTGGCAGGATTCGCCTGGGCCATGGGACGCAAGGCAGCCTAGTCGTCTTCCTTGAGCCGCGGCGCGTTGCCGTCGTAGACGGCGCTGCGCCGGCGCTGCAGCCAGGCATCGCGGATGAAGGTGTACTTGTCGAGCGCTGCGGCGTCGATGGTGCTCTCTGCTTTCAAGAGGCCCGCGCGCGTATCCACTTTCTCGAGTGTCCAGAACGCCCAGTACTTCCAGCTGCTGTCGATGCTGCTGTAGTACCAGCTGGGGTCGACCGCGCGTGCCGGCGCATCCCGCGCCGTGGAGGGGCCGAGCAGCGGAATCACGAAGTAGGGACCGGAAGGCACGCCCCATACCGCAAGCGTCTGGCCGAAGTCCTCATTGTGTTTCTCGAGACCCAGCGGCGTGGCGATATCCCAAAGCCCGAGCACGCCGAAGACCGTGTTGACCACGAAGCGGCCGAGGTCGTTGGCGCCCTGTTTCGGTTTGCCCTGCAGGAACTGGTTGAGGCCAGTGCCGACGTCATAGAGGTTGCCGAAGAAGTTGCCGACGCCTTCCTGCGCGAAGGAGGGCACCACCTTCTGGTAGCCCTGGGCCACGGGCTTGAGCACCGCCCGGTCCACGGCGTCATTGAACGCGTAGGACTTGCGGTTGAATCCTTCCCACGGGTCGCGCGGATTGGTCTCGCCGGTGGTGGCGCACCCGGCGAGCAGCAGCAAGGCGACGATCAGTGCAAAAATGCGTGACATCAAGTACTTCCTTTCGGTCAGTGGTGCAGGAAGCGCATGGAAAGGTCCAGCGCCTCCACGTCCTTGGTGAGCGATCCCACCGAGATCCGGTCCACGCCGGTCTCGGCAATCGCGCGTACGGTCTTGAGATTGACGCCGCCGGAGGCTTCCAGTTCAGCACGCCCGCCATTTGCCGCCACCGCCTCGCGCATTCTGGCGAGGTCGAAGTTGTCCAGCAGCACCAGTTTGGCGCCGGCCTGGATGGCCTCGTGCATCTGTTCCAGCGTTTCCACCTCGACTTGCAGCAGGGTGCCCTGGGGGACGTCGTGCAGCGCCTTTTGCACCGCGGCACGGATGCCTCCGGCCGCGAGGATGTGGTTTTCCTTGAGGAGGATGCCGTCGTAGAGGCCGATGCGATGGTTCTGCGCGCCACCCACGCGCACGGCGTATTTCTGCGCGAGGCGCAGCCCCGGGATGGTCTTGCGCGTGTCGTAGATCCTGGCTTTGGTCCCGTCGATGGCGTTGACGAAAATGCGTGCCTTGGTGGCGACACCGGAGAGCAGTTGCAGGAAATTCATCGCGGTGCGCTCCGCCGTCAGCATGGGGCGCGCCCGGCCTTCGATTTCGCAGACCGAGGAGCCGGCGACAATCGCGTCGCCATCCTTGTGGTGCCAGAATATTTCGCAGTCCGGGTCCAACTCCTCGAAGGTGCGGCGGAACCATTCCGTGCCGCAGAGCACGCCACTCTGGCGCGTGAGCAGGCGCGCGCGGGCCGGGCGGTCCTCGGGGATCAGGCGGGCGGTGAGATCGCCGATGCCGACGTCCTCCGCGAGCGCGCGGGTTACATCTGCGGTAACGGCTTCTTCGATGATGTGATGGGCGTCGGACATGGTGGAATTCTACCCGCGCGAGTTTGGCGCCGGCGGGCCAAGTAGGGGCTGACCCAGCTCCGCCGCTATTTGGCTGCGCCAACCCCTTGAAGTCGCTGCACTCCGGGACAATTTAGCTGTCAATCGCCCAAGCTTCGCCAAAAAGGGTCCGGAAATGCGTATCGACAAGCTCACCACCAAGTTCCAGCAGGCCCTGGCGGACGCCCAGAGCCTGGCCCTGGCCGCGGACAGCGGCTTCATCGAGCCCCAGCACCTGCTGCTGGCGTTGCTCAACCAGGACGACGGCGGAACAACGTCCCTGTTGCAGCGCGCCGGCGCCAATGTGCAGCCGCTGCGCAAGGCCCTGGAAGAAGCCATCGCCCGCGCACCCAAGGTCGAGGGGCAGGCCGGCGAGATGAGCATCTCGCGCGACCTCAACAACCTGCTGAACGTGACGGACAAGGAAGCCACCAAGAGAGGCGACCAGTTCATCGCATCCGAATTGTTCCTGCTTGCCGCCGCCAAGGACAAGGGCGAAGCCGGCCGCATCCTCAAGCAGGCGGGTGTGAATGCGGTCTCGCTGGATGAAGCCGTGCGCGCCGTGCGGGGCAACGAAACCGTGCACGACGCCGAAGCCGAAGGCCAGCGCGATTCGCTGAAGAAATACACCATCGACCTCACCGAGCGCGCGCGCGAAGGCAAGCTCGACCCGGTCATCGGCCGCGATGAAGAAATCCGCCGCGTGATCCAGGTGCTGCAGCGTCGCACCAAGAACAACCCGGTGCTGATCGGCGAACCCGGCGTCGGCAAAACCGCGATCATCGAGGGCCTCGCCCAGCGCATCGTGAACGATGAAGTGCCTGAAGGCTTGAAGGGCAAGCGCGTGTTGTCGCTCGACATGGGTCTCCTCATCGCCGGCGCCAAGTACCGCGGCGAATTCGAGGAGCGTCTCAAGAACGTGTTGAAGGATCTCGCCAAGGACGAAGGCCAGACCATCGTCTTCATCGACGAGTTGCACACCATGGTCGGCGCCGGCAAAGCGGAAGGCGCGATGGACGCCGGCAACATGCTCAAGCCCGCACTCGCGCGTGGCGAGCTGCATTGCGTGGGCGCCACGACCCTCGACGAATATCGCAAATACATCGAGAAGGATGCCGCGCTCGAGCGCCGCTTCCAGAAGGTGCTTGTCAACGAACCTTCGGTGGAAGACACCATCGCCATCCTTCGTGGCCTGAAGGAGAAGTACGAAGTGCACCATGGCGTGGTGATCACGGATCCGGCGATTGTCGCCGCGGCCGAGCTTTCCAACCGCTATGTGACGGACCGCTTCCTGCCCGACAAGGCCATCGACCTGATCGATGAAGCAGCGTCCCGCATCAAGATGGAGATCGACTCCAAGCCCGAAGTGATGGACCGCCTAGACCGGCGCCTGATCCAGCTGCGCATCGAAGAGGTGGCGGTAGCGAAGGAGAAGGACGACGCCAGCCGCAAGCGCGTGGGCCTGATCCGCGAAGAGATGAAGCGCCTGGAGAAGGAATACGCCGACCTCGAGGAAGTGTGGAAGGCCGAGAAGGCACGCGTGCAGGGCTCCGCCCACATCAAGGAGGCGCTGGAGAAGGCCAAGCACGAGATGGAAGAGGCCAAGCGCAAGGGCGACTGGAACAAGATGAGTGAGCTGCAGTACGGCACCATCCCGGCGTTCGAGAAACAGCTGAAGGAAGCCGAGGCCGCGCCCGCGGGTGGCCAGGCCAACAAGCTTCTGCGTACTCAAGTGGGCGTGGAAGAGATCGCTGAAGTTGTCTCTCGCTCCACCGGCATTCCTGTGAGCAAGATGATGACCGGCGAGCGCGAAAAGCTGCTGCACATGGAAGATCGCCTGCACCAGCGCGTTGTTGGGCAGGACGAGGCTGTGCGTTTGGTGTCGGAAGCCATTCGCCGTTCACGTGCAGGGTTGTCAGACCCCAATCGTCCGTACGGATCGTTCCTGTTCCTTGGCCCCACGGGTGTTGGCAAGACCGAGCTCTCGAAAGCACTCGCGGAATTCCTGTTCGATTCGCAGGACCATCTCGTGCGCATCGACATGAGCGAATACATGGAGAAACATTCGGTCGCTCGCCTGATCGGCGCGCCCCCGGGTTACGTCGGGTACGAGGAGGGTGGCCATCTCACCGAGATCGTGCGTCGCAAGCCGTACTGCGTGATCCTGCTCGACGAAATCGAGAAAGCGCATCCGGATGTCTTCAACGTGCTTCTTCAAGTGCTGGACGATGGCCGCATGACCGATGGGCAGGGCCGCACGGTCAACTTCAAGAACACCGTGATTGTGATGACCTCGAACCTCGGCTCGCAGATGATCCAGCAGATGGCGGGCAACGACTATCAAGTCGTGAAGCTGGCGGTGATGGGCGAGGTGAAGCAGCACTTCCGCCCCGAGTTCATCAACCGCATCGACGAGATCGTGGTTTTCCACGCGCTCGACGAAGCCAACATCGCCGACATCGCACGCGTGCAGTTGAAGGATCTCGAGAAACGCATTCGCGCGCTCGAGATGGACATCACGATTTCCGATGCCGCAGTTGCCGAGCTGGCCAAGGCTGGATTCGATCCGGTGTACGGAGCGCGGCCCTTGAAGCGCGCCATTCAGCAGCAGCTGGAGAACCCGCTCTCGAAGGCAATTCTCGAAGGACGATTCGGGCCGAAAGACATCATCGCCGTGGATGTGAAAGGCGGGGTGTTCAGCTTTGACAAGGCGAAGGCGCCAAAGAAAGTGGTTGTTCCCGCGTAGGGAAGTTGTTGTTCCCGCGTAGGCCGGAATCCAGTCTGTCATCCCGGGCGCCGCAGTTGCGGCGATGGCCCGGGATCCGATTAACAAGGGCCGCTTTCCGCGGCCCTTTCGCATGGATGACGACGAAGCCTGCGATGCGCGATGATTGGGGCATCCTGATCCCGGAGTCCGGCCACGGACACTTTGGCCTTACCCATCTTGCTGGGCATCTTCGCACTTGCCGCCGCCGTAATCTGGCTCGCCGGCATCAATATCGCGGATGCGACCGACGTGCTGGACGATCGCTTCAATCTCGGTGAAGCGCTGGGCGGAATGGTATTGCTCGCGCTTGTGACCAACCTGCCCGAGGTTGCAATCGTGAGCAGTGCCGCGATCCGGGGGGCGACGGACATCGCCGTGGGCAACATCCTCGGCGGCATTGCGATCCAGACCGTGGTGCTCGCGGTCCTGGACCTGTGGGGCCTGGGCCTCGACGACCCGTTGACCTTCCGCGCCACCGACCCCGCGCTGCTCATCGAAGGCGTCCTGGTGGTCGCAGTCCTCGCGCTTACGATGATCGGGCACCAGATGCCCGCGGACATGGTGTACCTGCGCATGACACCGATCGTGGTGATGATCCTGCTGGCATGGATCGCCGGTGTGTACGTGATCGGGCATGCGCGCAAAGTCCTTCCGGCAGGGAAGGTGAAATCAAAGAAGGCTGCGGCCAAAGGCTCGACTGCGCGCTATACGGTCGTATTTGGCGTGGGCGCCGTGGCGACGCTGGTGGCAGGCGTCGTGCTGGAGATCAGCGGCGAGGCGATCGCGAAATCGATCGGCATGACCGGCGCGGTGTTCGCCGCAACCGTGCTGGCTGCCGCAACCTCGCTGCCGGAAGTCGCAACCGGCCTGCAGGCGGTCCGCAATGGCGACTACCAGCTGGCGGTCAGCGACATCTTCGGCGGCAATGCATTCCTGCCGGTGTTGTTCCTGCTCGCCACATTGCTCACGGGCAGGGCGGTGCTGCCGGATGCGAAGCCGACCGACATCTACCTGACCGGCCTGGGCATCGTGCTGACCTGTGTGTACCTCGCGGGCCTGGTGCTCCGATCGAAACGCCAATGGTGGCGAATGGGAATCGACTCATGGGTGGTGGTGCTGTTGTATGCGCTGGGCGTGGCGGGGCTGTTTTTCGTGCTGTGAGCGGGGGCATCCGTTCGCTGGCGAACGGATAGGCAGGGCGGCATGTCCTACGATGGTTGAATCAATCCTTGGGGGATTCCATGCTCGACTATTCGATAAGGAAGCCGGAAGGCATCCTGGTTGTCGCACCCCATGCACCGCTGAGCAAGGAAGACTTCTCCAGCCTCAGCGCCGCCGTCGATGCTTATCTGTCCGATCACGACAAGCTGCATGGCGTGCTGATTCGCACCAGGGAATTTCCCGGCTGGGAAAATCTTGGCGGATTCACGGCACACATGAAATTCGTTCGCGATCACCACAAGCAGGTGGAGCGCATCGCGGTCGTGACCGATAGCCCCGTCGCCGGAATTGCCGAGACCCTGGGCAAGCACTTCACTTCGGCCGAGATAAGGCATTTCCCCTATGCCGAAGAAGCGAAGGCGCTGGAATGGCTGGAGAGCAAATCGGGGCGAGAGCGCGTTTCCTAGGGCCGCCGGCCTGAGCCGCTCCTACCTACCGCCCCAGCGCAAGCACCCCAATCCCCGCCGCAACCGCCACACTCGCAGCAATCCGCCTTCGCCCGAACGGCTCGCGCAGGAAAATGGCGCCGAGGATCGCGGCAAAAATCACGCTGCTCTCCCGCAGCGCCGCCACCTGCGCCATGGGCGCGCGCGTGAGGGCGAACACCACGATGGTGTAGGCGCCGAGCATGAATGCTCCCCCAATCACGCCGTTGACCCAGTCGGTGCGTAGCGCCTGCAGCAGCGCAGGGCCGCGCTTCCAGCTGGCGACCGTGACGAGCACGATGCCAGTGAAGATGTTGAGCACCGCAACATAGGCGATCGGGTTTTCCGATACGCGCCCGCCAATACCATCGGTCACCGTGTAGATCGCGATGCAAAGCCCAACGCCCGCCGCCCAGGCGAGGGTGAGCTTGTGTTGCCGCGAGGCATTGCGCCGCGCCGCCAGTGCAAAGATGCCGAGGCAGATGAGCAGCACGCCGGCCGATGCGCTCACCGAAGGCACTTCGCTCGCGAGCACCAGCGAGAGCAGCAGCACCAGCAGCGGCGCCATACCGCGCGAGACTGGGTAGGCGAGGCTCAGGTCGCCGACGCGGTAGGCGTTGATCAGGAAATAGAAGTAGAGGCAGTTCACCGTCGTCGAGGCCAGGATGTACGGCCATGACGCCGCCGCCGGCAGGCCCATGTACAGGAGGATGCCGGCCGCCATGGCGATGTTGGGCACCTTGATGAGCGCCATCGCAACCAGCCCGTCGTGGCCGCGCTTGGCGAGCAGGTTCCACCCGGCGTGCATCAGCGCCGAGAGCAGCACCAGGGCGAGAATCTCTGAGGAGAGCGGGGCCGAGAGAGTCAGAATCGGCCCGCGGCGTACGGCGCCGCGTCGATGAACGGTTCGCGGCCGGTGACAAAGTCGGCGATGAGGCGCCCGGTAACCGGCGCACTCGTCATGCCGTTGTGCCCGTGGCCGAATGCGAGGAAGGCGCCCGCATGGCCCGGCGCTGGTCCAATCACCGGCAGAGAATCCGGCATGCAGGGGCGATGCCCCATCCATTCCGTGAACGCCTCGGTCCGCACCTGCGGATAAAGGCTCTTCACCTGTGCCAGCAGGCGGCGAGCGCGGCGATAGTCTGGTGGC
>JBDSMR010000083.1:0-11896 GCA_039915735.1 Usitatibacter sp.
ACGTCGGGATTGGGTTCGATGCGGTCTTCGACCGCGAGGAGCGAGGCGCCGAGGATGCCTCGCAGGCGGGCCACCAGCGCCAACGCCTCCGCTTCGGGAAATGTCACCAGGACGGCGCGCCTGCCCGCCAGCACTGCGGGCAATTCTTCGACGCAGCCCGAACCCATCCGGATGGAGACCGGGTTGTGATAGCGGTGTGACACCACTCCTCCTCGCGGAACTTTTATCCCCGCCTCTGGCGTGCGGGTCGGCAAAGGTTGCGCCGCCCGCTACCATTGATCAAATTGTTTTATTTGCGCTAGTCCATTCAAAAAAGCTATTTTGGCAAAAGGAGGTTACAGCCATGCGACTGACGCAATTGCGCTCGTTCCACGCCGTCGCCCGGGCCGGGGGTTTCACCGGCGGCGCCCGTCTGCTGCACATCAGCCAGCCCACGGTCACCACGCAGGTGAAATTCCTCGAGGAGACCTACGGCATCGAGCTCTTCTACCGGCGCGGCCACACCGTCAAGCTCACACCACTTGGTGAGCAGCTGTACGAGATGGCGCAGCGCATCTTCGCGCTCGAGGGCGAGACGGTGCACATGCTGGAGGATTCGGGCGAGCTCCGGTCGGGCCACCTGCGCGTGGGCGCCGTCGGCCCCTTTCACGTAACTGAAATGCTGGCGCGGTTCAATCAGCGTTTTCCCGGAATACAGGTGTCGGTACGCGTGGGCAACTCGGAAGCGGTAAGGGCTGGCCTGGTGGACTACCAGACGGACGTGGCGGTGCTCGCGCAGTTCACCGACGATCCGCGTTTTCATTCGGTCCCATTCAGCCGCCACCCGGTCGTGATCTTCGTGCACCGCTCCCACCGATTCGCGCAGCGCTCCAGCATCCACGTCGAAGAGCTCGAGGATGAGGGCATGATCCTGCGCGAGGAAGGCTCCACCACTCGCAAGGCCCTCGACGACGCGCTCAAGCGCGCGGGCGTGACGCCGCGCATCGTGATGGAGATCGGCAGCCGCGAGGCGATCCGCGAGGCCGTGATCAAAGGAGTGGGCATCGGCGCCGTCTCCGAGATCGAGTTCATTCCCGACCCGGAGCTGCGCAAGGTGAGGGTGAGCGACGCGGTGATGTTCACGCATGCCCACGTCGTCTGCCTTGAGGAACGCCGCGAGGGGCGGCTGGTGAAGGCGTTCCTGGAGATCGTCGCGGACCTGCAGTCGGAGCGCCGCCCGGTTCGCACTCGCAAGAAGGCGACAATGCCGTGATAATGGGGTCGCCGCACCCTGCCCCCCAGACAACCAGAACCAGGAGAGCTTCGCCATGAACCCCGCCTTCCGCCGGACGCTTTGCGCCGCAACGGCCGCCGCGCTCGCGCTTGCTTCGAGCAGCGTATTCGCCCAGAAAACCGAGCTGCTGGTCTACACGGCGCTGGAGACCGACCAGCTCAAGGCGTACAGCGAGTCGTTCAACAAGGGCGAGCCGAACATCGAGCTCAAGTTCGTCCGCGATTCCACCGGCGTCATCACCGCCAAGGTGCTGGCGGAGAAGGCGAATCCGCAGGCCGACGTGATTTTCGGCGTGGCCGCCTCGAGCCTGGAGGTGTTCAAGGCCGAGGGCATGCTGACCGGTTACGCGCCCAAGGGAGTCGAGAAGCTGAACACTCGCTTCGTCGACACCGGCAAGCCCCCGATGTGGGTGGGCCAGGACGTGTGGGCCGCCACCGTCTGCTACAACACGGTCGAGGGCGCCAAGAAGAAGATTCCCAAGCCGGAGACTTGGAAGGACCTGGCCAAGCCGATCTACAAGGGCCAGATCACGATGCCGAACCCGGTCTCCTCGGGTACCGGCTACTTCGATGTCACCGCATGGCTGCAGCTGTTTGGTGAAACGGAAGGCTGGAAATACATGGACGCACTGCACGAGAACATCGCGCAGTACACGCACTCCGGCTCCAAGCCCTGCCGCCAGTCCGGCGCGGGAGAGTTCGTGGTCGGCATCTCGTTCGAATACCGCGCCAACGACGTGAAGAAGAAGGGCGCGCCGGTCGACATCGTATTCCCGAAGGAAGGCCTGGGCTGGGACATCGAGGCCACGGGCATCATGAAGAACACGAAGAAGTTGGAGGCGGCAAAGAAGTTCCTCGACTGGGTCGCGAGCAAGGAAGCCAACGAGGCCTACGCGAAGAATTTCGCCATCGTCGCCATGTCGAGTGTCGCGCCCAAGCTGGAATTCATCCCCACGGACCTCGAGAAGATGCTGGTCAAGAACGACTTCGCTTTTGCCGCCAAGAACCGCGACAGGATCCTCACGGAGTGGCAGAAGCGCTACTCCGCGAAGTCCGAGCCGAAGTGATGTCGCGTGAGAAACCCGATGGCGACGTCATCCCCGCGTAGGCGGGGATCCAATTGAGTGATTTTCTAGAACTCACCGGTATCCGCAAGGAATTCGGCGATTTCCAGGCACTGAAGGGGGTGAGCCTTGGCGTGCGCCAGGGCGAACTCATCTGCTTCCTCGGCCCCTCGGGGTGCGGCAAGACGACGCTGCTGCGCATCATCGCGGGGCTCGAGGTGCAGAGCGCCGGCACCATCATCCAGGCAGGGCGCGACATCTCGCGCCTGCCGCCGATGAAGCGCGACTACGGCATCGTCTTCCAGTCGTACGCGCTGTTTCCCAATCTTTCCATCGCGGAGAACGTTGCCTACGGGCTCGTGAACCGCGGCATGCCCCGTGAGGCGCGTACCGCGCGGGTGCGCGAGCTGCTGGCGCTGGTGGGCCTGCCCGACAGCGGCCCCAAGTTTCCGGCGATGCTTTCCGGGGGGCAGCAGCAGCGCATCGCCATCGCGCGCGCTCTGGCCACCTCGCCCGGCCTGCTGCTGCTGGACGAGCCGCTCTCCGCGCTCGATGCGCGCGTGCGCGCGCGGCTGCGCGGCGAGATCCGCAGCCTGCAGCAGCGCGTCGGCATCACCACCATCCTCGTCACGCACGACCAGGAGGAAGCACTCTCCATGGCGGACCGCATCGTGGTGATGAAGCAGGGCGAGATCGAGCAGATCGGCACGCCCGCGGAAATCTACGGCGCGCCCGCTTCGCCGTTTGTGGCGGATTTCGTCGGCAAGACCAACCTGCTGCCCGCGCAGCGCAGCGGCGAGGGACGCGTGCAGATCGGCGAGCAGCGTTTTCATTGTGGCGCGGGTGACGCGGGCAACGGCGCCGTACAGGTGTTCTTCCGCCCCGAGGACGTGGTGGTGCGCGGCGTCACGGGAGACACCCTCAACTCGGCGGCCGCGGTGATCGAGAAGATCGAATATCTCGGGTCGTTCTCGCGCGTGACGTTCCGGTTGAATGGCATCGACCAGGCGCTGACCGCGGACCTGTCGCTCAACGACATGGCGGAGTTCACCCCGCGTCCGGGGGGCACGTTGCGCGTCGCGGTACCGCCGGATCGCCTGCGGATCTTCGCGAACGCCTGACGTGAGCGCCGTGCCCGCCTCGCCGCCGCCGCTGCCGGGTCTCGCCACGATGCTGCGCCTGAAGGTGCACTGGACCGACCGCATCGGCAACGTGTTGCTGGTGCTGGCGGGCGTGGGCCTCGCGATTTTCCTGCTGGCGCCGCTGGCCACGATCCTGATGAAAAGCGTCGAGGACAAGGCGGGCGCCTTCATCGGCCTCACCAACTTCGAGCAGTACTTCCACACGCCGTCGCTGGCGAAGTCGATCTGGAACAGCGTCTGGGTATCGACGCTGGTGACGGCCGTCACCATCCCGCTCGCATTCACGTTCGCCTACGCGCTCACCCGAAGCTGCGTGCGCTACAAGGCGCTGCTGCGCAACGTGGCGCTGGTGCCGATCCTGGCGCCCTCCCTGCTGGCCGCGATCTCGTTCATCTTCTGGTTCGGCAACCAGGGCGTGCTGAAGAGCTGGCTCATGGGTTCGCAGATCTATGGCGCGCCGGGCATCGTGATCTCGATGGTGTTCGCGACGTTTCCGCATGCGCTGATGATCCTGGTGACGGCACTTTCGCTCACCGACGCGCGGCTCTACGAAGCGGCGGATGCGCTGGGCACGAGTACGCTGCGCCGGTTCTGGACCATTACGCTGCCGGGCGCCAAGTACGGGATCATCAGCGCGTGGATGGTGGTGTTCACGTACGCATTGTCCGATTTCGGCATCCCCAAGGTGATCGGCGGCAACTTCAACATGCTCGCCACGGACATCTTCAAGCTGGTCATCGGCCAGCAGGACTTTCCCAAGGGTGCCGTGGTGGCAATCATCCTCCTGCTGCCGGTGGCGGTGACGTACGTGGTCGACAGCTACGTGCAGAAGCGCCAGTCGGCGCTGCTCTCCGCGCGCTCGGTGCCCTTCGTGCCGAAGCCATCGCCGGCTTTCGACTGGGCGATGGCGACCTACTGCTGGCTCATCGCCGCGATTTTCCTCGCGGTGCTGGGCATGGCGATGTTCGGATCGCTGGTAAAGCTCTGGCCCTACAACTTCTCGCTGGTCCTGGACCACTACCGGCTGGGGCTGATCGACGCCGGCGTGATCGTTTCGTGGTGGAACAGCGTGCAGATGGCCTTCTGGTGCGCCACCCTGGGCGCGGCGTTCATCTTCATGACCTCGTACCTGATGGAGAAGACGCGCGGCGTCGACCCGCTGCGCCCGTTCGTGCGGCTGATGGCGGTGCTGCCGATGGGGGTGCCGGGGATGGTCCTTGGACTGGGCTACATCTTCTTCTTCGTGCGCGAGGGCAATCCGCTGCATTTCCTCTACGGCAGCATGGCCATACTCGTGATCTGCACCACGGTGCACTACTACACGTCCTCGCACCTCACCGCCGTGACCGCGCTGAAGCAGATCGACAACGAGTTCGAGGCCGTGAGCGCCTCGCTGCGCGTGCCCTTCTGGCGCACGCTCTTCAAGGTGACGGTGCCGGTATGCCTGCCGGCGATGCTCGACATCTCGCGCTACCTCTTCGTGAACGCCATGACGACGGTTTCGGCCGTGGTGTTCCTGTATTCCCCGCAGACCACGCTTGCCTCTGTGGCGATCGTCAATCTCGACGAGGCGGGCGATACCGGTCCGGCCGCGGCCATGGCCACGCTGGTGGTCCTTACCTCGGCTGCGGTGTGCGTGTTCTACTATTTCCTTCAAGTGTGGCTCGACCGCCGCACGCAATCGTGGAGATCCTCATGATCCGTGGCAACGACCCCATCCTCCTTACCCCCGGCCCGCTCACGACTTCGCTCGCGACCAAGCAGGCAATGCTGCGCGACTGGGGTTCCTGGGACGCCTCGTTCAACGCCATCACCACCAGCATGTGCAATGACCTGGTGGACGTGGTGAACGGCGCCGGCACCCATGTGTGCGTGCCGTTCCAGGGCAGCGGCACGTTTTCGGTGGAGGCCGCGCTCGGCAACCTCGTGCCGCGCGACGGCAAGGTGCTGGTGCCGCAGAACGGCGCCTACTGCCAGCGCATCCTCAAGATCCTCAAATATCTCGGCCGTGCCAGCGTCGCGATGGATCTTGCCGAGGATCAGCAGCCCACCGCCGCGATGATCGAGGAGGCATTCGCGAAGGACCCGGCGATCACGCACGTGGCGCAGGTCCATTGCGAAACCGGCACCGGCATCCTCAACCCGCTGCCGGAAATCGGCGCAGCGTGCGCGCGTCATGGCAAGGGCCTGATTGTTGATGCGATGAGCTCCTTCGGCGCGATCGAGATCGACGTGAAGAAATTCACCATCGACGCAGTGATCGCCGCTTCGGGCAAGTGCATCGAAGGCCCGCCTGGCATGGCGTTCGTGATCGCGCGCCAGTCGCTGGTGGAGAAATGCCAGGGCAACTCGCACTCGCTGGCGCTCGACATGTTCGACCAGTGGACCTACATGCAGAAGACGACGCAGTGGCGCTTTACGCCGCCCACGCACGTCGTCGCTGCCTTCCGCGTGGCGCTCGACCAGTTCAAGGCCGAGGGTGGAACGGCCGCACGCGGCGCGCGATACCGCAAGAACTGCGAGACCCTGACCGAAGGCATGGCCGGGCTCGGGCTCAAG
This sequence comes from Usitatibacter sp., assembly GCA_039915735.1. Lineage (GTDB taxonomy): Bacteria > Pseudomonadota > Gammaproteobacteria > Burkholderiales > Usitatibacteraceae > Usitatibacter. The sequence goes on from JBDSMR010000083.1 coordinate 6,038, forward strand.
GCCTTCCTGCCGCGGTCCGTGCAGGCGCCGGTCATCGTCACCTTCCACGCGCCCACCGATCCCAACTACGCGTTCAAGGTGTTTTACGAGAAGGTGAAGGCGCGCGGCTACCTGCTCTATCCGGGCAAGCTCACGCAGGTAGAGACCTTCCGCGTGGGCTGCATCGGCGCCATCGACTCCAACGAGATGCGCAATGTGGTTTCAGCGGTTGGCGAGACGCTGAAGGAAATGGGCATCAAGCAGGCAGCGCCGGTGAGGGCCGCGGCCTGAGCCTGGGTCTTCAGTGCCGCTCGAAACGGTACTCGCGCATTGTCTGGCTCAACGCGTTTGCTCCACCACCGTGCGAATGAAGGCCGTCTTGGCGTCGGCATAGGCGCCGCGGTCGTAGGGAAAACGGCCCACCAGCTTGCGCTTGAGCTTCCAGTACTCATCAGCGAGCGCGATGTTGTTGCGCAATGCGTCGCGGAACGCCAGGTGGTCGCGCCAGAAGGGGGAGTCCTTCACCACCGCGTGCAAATGGAAGTGTCCGGGCTGCCCGCGTGGCTTGTCGAAGTAGCGCCGTTCGGGAATCGCCTTTTCGAATTCCGGCACATAGCGGTAGCCAGCCTCGGCCAGTTGCGCCATTCGCGCCTCGATGACCTGCAGCGAAGGTGCGCCGAGGAGCACGTCGATGATGGGTTTGGCACCGAGGCCCGGCACCGAAGTGCTGCCGATGTGCTCGATGGAAACCTCGGCGCCGAAAAGGCCGGCCAGGCGCTCGCGCTCCATGTCGTACACGGCTGGCCACATCGGCGAATAGGCCGACAGCTCGATCGGCTCCAGTGTCGAACTCATCGAGCGGTGATCCTGCGATGCGGCCGCTCGAAACGCATCAGCGCCCGCCCGCCTTGCGCGGCGGCACCGTCTTCAGGAAGGCGTGCATCGCCTGCAGGTCGGTGTCGTTGAGGTTCCTGAAGGCATCGAAGGGCATCACCTTGCTCACGCCCGAGCCGTCCGGGCGCTTGCCGGTACGCATCATCGCGGCGAATTTTTTCGGGGTGTCGTATTGCGTCATCGCACTACCCTCCCCAGGCGTGATGTTGGCGGCTGCAGGCCAGTCAGGCGGACCGCCCGGGATGTTGCCCCCTGAGAGCCCGGCGCCGTGGCAGCCGATGCACATGTTGGCGACGTAGCCGCCATGTTCGACGCTCACGGCAACGGCAACGGGCGGGGAGGGCGGCAGCTTGTGGTCGATCTTCTCGGAAGCGTCCTTGATCATGCCGGCGCCGTAGAGCGCGCGCACGATCGCCGGCAGCTTGACTACTGCGCCCCCCGTGGAGGCGGGCGGCAGGCTGCGGACGTAGGCCACGAGAGCCGCGAAATCCGCGTCGTTGAAGCGGTTGTAGTCCTCGCTCGGCATGACCATCAACGCGCGTCCGGAAGGCGCGATGCCGTGGCGCACCGCGCGCACCCAATCGGCTTCGGAATAAGCCGCGGTTACGCCACCCGAAGTGATGTTGGGACCGCGCACCACCATGCCGGTCTTGGGATCGTCAACGAACACCTTGCCGGCGCCCAGCGCGCCGTGGCATTCGGCGCAGCCGCGCGTATCGAACAGGTACTTGCCCAGGACCAGCACCCTGGGATCGCGGGTGTAGGGGACCGGGACGACGCGGACATCGACGGTGCGCTCGAGCTTGCGTTCGCCCATCCAGAGCGCACCCGAGAAGGCAGCGATGGCCAGGCCCGCTGTCGCGGCCAGGACGGCGAGGCTGGATTTCAGGATCTTCAACGGTTGCCTCCGGAATCCGGTTTTGTCGCATCATAACGGCCTTGCATGGAACCACATCCCGACCTCCCGCCCAGCGACTGGGTGCAACGATGGCTGCCGCTGATCCGCCCCGGCGGAGCGGTGCTCGATGTCGCCTGCGGTTCGGGCCGGCATTCGCGATTGATGGCGCGCATGGGTTTCGAGGTCGACGCGGTCGACCGCCAGCCCGAGGCTTTCGTCGCCCCGCCCGTGGGCGTCCAGTTGCTGGCGGCGGACATCGAGGCCGGCCCGTGGCCGTACGCCGGCCGCCGCTTCGACGCCATCGTGGTCACCAATTACCTGCATCGTGCGTTGCTTCCGGTGCTGGTCGATTCCCTCGAGCCGGGCGCGATCCTGCTCTACGAAACTTTCGCCCGCGGCAACGAGCGTTTTGGCAAGCCCTCCAACCCCGCCTTCCTGCTGGCCCCCGGGGAATTGCTGGAAATCACGCGGGGAAAGCTGCGCGTCCTGGCCTACGAGGACCTGGTCACGGACCATCCCCGCCCCGCCGCCGTCCAAAGGGTTTGCGCCAGGCAGGAAATGATTGCTTCCTAGGGTAAAATCGCGGTTTTCCACCGTTACTGCCCGCATGCTTTCCGGAAGTATTGTCGCCATAGTCACCCCGATGGACGCCGACGGGGCCCTCGACATGCCTCGCCTCAAGTCGCTCATCGACTGGCACGTCGCCGAGGGCACTACGGGCATTGTCATCGTCGGCACCACCGGCGAATCGCCCACCGTGGATGTGCCCGAGCACCGCCGCCTCATCGAGGCCGCGGTGGAGTACGTGGCCGGCCGCGTTCCGGTCATCGCAGGTACCGGTGGCAATTCCACGAAGGAAGCGATCGAGCTGCACAAGTTCGCGAAAATGGCGGGTGCCCAGTATTCGCTCTCCGTGGTGCCGTACTACAACAAGCCCACCCAGGAAGGCCTCTATCGCCACTTCAAGGCGATCGCGGAATCAACCGACCTGCCGGTGCTGCTGTACAACGTGCCCAGCCGCACGGTCGCGGACATGAGCAACGAAACCGTCCTGCGCCTGGCGGAAGTGAAGAACATCGTGGGCATCAAGGACGCCACCTCGAACATCGAGCGCGCGACCGACCTCATGATGCGCATGCCCAAGGGCTTCCTGGTGTTCAGCGGCAACGATGATGCCGCGCTCGCCTACATCCAGCTGGGCGCGCACGGAGTCATTTCCGTGACTGCCAACGTGGCGCCCCGCCTGATGAGCGAGATGTGCGTGGCGGCGGCGAAGGGCGAGAGCGCCCGCGCCATCGCCCTCAACAACCAGTTGCTGTGCCTGCACAAGCATTTGTTCGTCGAATCCAATCCCATCCCGGTCAAGTGGGCGCTGCATCGCATGGGCCGCATCGCGGAAGGCATCCGCCTGCCGCTCACGCCGCTGGCCGCGGCGCACCACGAAACCGTCGCCGCCGCGCTACGCGCCGCCGGCTGCCTCAACTGACGAAGGACCGCATTCCATGACGCATTTCCCTCGCATCGCCGTTGCCACCCTTGCTGTCGCCCTTGCGGGCTGCTCCTGGTTCGGTGGCAACAAGACCGACTACAAAGGCGTCCCGGTGCGCACCGCGCAGCCGCTGGAAGTGCCGCCGGAACTGACGTCCCCCACGATGGACGACCGCTTCGCGATCCCCGATCCGCGCTCGCAGACCACGTATTCCGCCTATGCGCAGAAGGGCGCCACCGGCCCCGCATCGACGACCCTCAATGCCAACACCGTGCTGCCCAAGGTCGAGGGCGCGCGCATGGAACGCGCCGGCGACCAGCGCTGGCTGGTGGTCAAGGGCGAACCCGACAAGGTCTGGACGATCGCGCGTGACTTCTGGGTGGAGTCGGGCTTCGCGATGCAGCGCGAGGAGCCGAACACCGGGATCATGGAGACCGAGTGGTACGACGACAAGTCGAAGATTCCCGACGACATCGTAAAGCGCACGGTCGGGCGCGTGGTGCCGCAGCTCTTCGCCACGCCGCGCCGCGACAAGTACCGCACGCGCCTCGAGAAGGGCACGGAGGCAGGCACCACCGAGATCTTCATCAGCAACCGCCAGGTTGAAGAGATATTCACCAACAACAACCAGGATTCCACCGTGTGGCAATCGCGCCCGGCCGATCGCGAGATGGAAGCCGAGATGCTTTCGCGCATGCTGGTGAAGTTCGGCGTCACCGCCGCGCAGGTCGCTGCCGCCGTACCCGCCGCCACGCCGGCGCGCCCCGGCCAGCCTGCCAGCTCTTCGCGCAACGCCATGCTCGAGAATTCCGGCGCCGGCCCGCTGGTGATCAACGACAGCTTTGATCGCGCCTGGCGCCGTGTCGGCCTCGCGCTCGACCGCGTCGGCTTCACTGTGGAAGATCGCGACCGCTCCAAGGGCCTCTTCTTTGTGCGCTACATCGACCCCGAAATCGACATCCAGGCCAAGGCCGCGGCCGACAAGAGCTGGGTCGAGAAATTCAAGTTCTGGAAATCGGATCCCAAGTCGTCGCCGCTGCAATACCGCATCTTCGTGGCGGACGCGGGCGGCTCGATGTCGCAGGTGCAGGTGCAGAACCAGGCGGGCGGCGTCGACACGTCGTCCACGAGCAAGAAGATATTGGGGCTCCTGTACGAACAGCTGAAATAGCTGTTGTCGTGACGGCAGCGGGAATGGTGTTTGAGCGGTCCGCAAGCCGTTCGACACCGTCGGGCACTTGATGCGCTTTACATCGTTGGGTAGCGGCAGCTCGGGCAATGCGCTGGTGGTGGAGAGCGGAAGCACGCGGGTCATGATGGACTGCGGCTTCGGCATCTCGGAGACCAAGGCGCGCCTCGAGCGCGTGGGCCTCACGCCCGGCGACCTCGCCGGCATCTGCGTCACCCACGAGCACGATGACCACATCGGCGGCGTCGCAGCCTTCGCCAGGCGCCATGCGATTCCGGTCTACCTCACGCGCGGCACCGCGCAGTGGCTGCCCGAGGGTTTCCCGACGGTGCTGGTGCGGCTGATCGATTCGCATACGGCGTTCGCCATCGATGCGTTGCAGGTCGAACCGTTTCCCGTTCCCCACGATGCGCGCGAGCCGGTGCAGTACGCGTTCTCCGATGGCGCCGTGCGCCTTGGGGTGGTGACAGACCTGGGCTGCATCACGCAGCACGTTGTCGACAAGCTATCGGGCTGCGAGGCGCTGGTGATCGAATGCAACCATGAGCTCGACATGCTGATGTCCGGGCCGTATCCGCTGAGCCTCAAGCAGCGCGTGGCAGGACGCTTCGGCCACCTCGACAACCTCGGTGCGCGGCGGCTCGTGGAGGCGCTGGATCGCTCCAAGCTGCGACACCTGATCGCGGCGCATCTTTCGGCGCAGAACAACAAGCCGGCGCTGGCCCGGGCTGCGTTGGCCGCGGCGGTGGGTTGCGAGGACGACTGGATCGGGATTGCCGACCAGGCCGAGGGGTTTGGCTGGCGGGATGCTTGAGCTTGTTGTCGCTGGCCACCGAAGGTTGAAGCGCAGATTTTCAACACAGAGGACACAGAGGCAACACCAGAGGAAAGACCAAATCCTTGGGGGCGGAACGCTGCATCCAGCCCATGAACCGCAATGGGCTTTGCTATTCCTCTTGTCACTGGCCGCCGAAGGTTGAAGCGCAGTTTTTTCAACACAGAGGACACAGAGGCAACACAAGAGGAAAGACAAAATCCTTGGGTTCGGAACGCTGCATCCAGCCCACGAACCACAATTGGCTTTGCTTTCCTCTTGTCACTGGCCGCCGAAGGTTGAAGCGCAGTTTTTTCAACACAGAGGACACAGAGGAACCACAGAGGACACGGAGTACAGCAACTGCTGAATGTTCGTGGGGCCTATCCGGAATTCTGTGTGTGAGGTCATCATTGTGCTGAAGGAGCCTCTGAATGACCGAACCTGCTGCCAAGAAGCCGCGCAAGCCCAAGGGACCGTTCTCCGACGAGTTGATCGACCAGTTGCTGGCCCAGGTGAAGGGCAAGGACGCCGAGAGCCTCCTGGGCGAGTCGGGCTTGGTGGGGCAACTGAAGAAGCAACTGGCTGAGCGAATG
>JBDSMR010000139.1:0-3158 GCA_039915735.1 Usitatibacter sp.
CCCATGGACGGCGAACGCAGCTATCGCGAGCAGGCGCTGAAGATCTACCCGTGGATCTGCGGGCGCTGCGCACGCGAGTTTGCTGGCTCCAACCTACGCGAGCTGACCGTTCACCATCGCGACCACAACCACGGCAACAACCCGCCCGACGGCAGCAACTGGGAGTTGCTGTGCCTCTACTGCCACGACAACGAGCATCAACGCCAGCTCGAGGCGGCGACCGGCCAGGCCAGCAGTTCTTCGTCGGTCGAGCATCGCTCGGCGACGCATAACCCGTTCGCAGACCTCAAGTCAAAGCTGGCGAAGAAGGGGCCGCCGGAAACCACCGATGAATGATGGAGGGCGGCTCGAGCTACCGCTTGGACGCGACGCCGCAGGTGTTGATGCCGAGCATCGAGTAGGGCGGGCAGTAGCCAAACGTAGCGGTCAGGAGCGGGACGATGCCAATCAGCCCGAACCAGCGCGCGTTGCCTTCGAGGAGAAACAGCAAGCTCAGCAGGCCCAAACCCAGTAACACGCGAACGACACGATCGATGGTTCCGACGTTCTTCTGCATGATTTTTGCTCCGGTGATTTGCCTTTCTCCATTATAGGCGGGCGGCAGCAAAGGGCTTGCTCACTCCGGTTGCGGCTTCGCACGTAACGCCTGAAACCAGCCTACGATCTATTTCGCTGTCCAGGAATCCCGCAAAGTCACCGTCCGATTAAAATTCGGCTCCCCCGGCTTCGAGTGCGCGCGATCCACGATGAAATACCCGTGCCGCTCAAACTGGAATTTCTCATCCGGCTGAGCAGAGGTGACAGACCGCTCGAGATAGCCTCGCACCAGCGTCTTCGCATTAGGGTTTAGATCATCGAGGTAGTTGCCGGTAGCCTTCCCGGGATTCGGCACCTTGAACAGCCGGTCGTAGAGAGCGATCACGCTCTCGTAGGAATTCGCGGCATCCACCCAGTGAATGGTCCCCTTCACCTTCACGCCTTCCGCACCCGGCGTGCCTGACTTCGTCTCCGGCAGGTAATCGCAGTGCACTTCCAGGATCTCGCCAGTTTTCTCGTCCTTCGAGAACCCGGTGCAGCGCACCACAAACCCGTACTTGAGCCGCACGGTATTTCCGGGGAAGAGGCGGAAGTACTTCGGCGGAGGAGTCTCCATGAAGTCCTCGCGCTCGATCCACACCTCGCCAGACATCGTGATCGGTCGCGTCCCCCAATCCGGCTTCTGCGGGTGGTTGGGCGCAGTGAGATGCTCGACATGCCCGGCAGGCCAGTTGTCGATGACCAACTTCAAAGGATCGAGCACGGCGATGCGGCGCGGGGCGATTTCGTTCAGGACCTCGCGCTGCGCGTCTTCGAGCAGCGTGTATTCGATGACGGAATCGGATTTGGAAACGCCCACGCGGTCCATGAAGAGCCGGATGCCTTCGGGCGTATAGCCGCGCTTGCGCACGCCCACAATCGTCGGCATGCGCGGATCGTCCCAGCCTTCCACGTGGCCTTCCTTCACCAGCTGGATGAGAAGCCGCTTGCTCATCACCGTGTACGTGAGGTTCAGGCGCGAGAACTCGATCTGCTGCGGCAGCGGCCGCTGCAACCCGCCGAGCGAAGCGATTTTCTCCAGCAGCCAGTCGTAGAACGGCCGCTGGTCCTCGAACTCCAGCGTGCAGAGTGAATGTGTGATGTTCTCCAGCGCATCCTCGATGGGGTGCGCGTAGGTGTACATCGGGTAGATGTGCCACTTGTCGCCGGTGCGATGGTGCTCGGCATTCCTGATGCGGTAGATCGCCGGGTCACGCATGTTGATGTTGGGCGACTTCATGTCGATCTTCGCTCGCAGCACGTGGGTGCCATCGGCATGTTTGCCGTCACGCATCTCGGCGAACAACGCCAGGTTCTCGGCCACCGAGCGCGAACGGTAGGGCGAATCGATGCCGTGTTCGTTCAGATTGCCACGCGTGGCGCGCAGCTCCTCCGCAGTCTGCGAATCGACATAGGCGTCGCCATTTTCGATCAGCTTCACCGCGAAGTCATGCATCCAGTCGAAGTAATCACTCGCGTGATACAGGTTCTCGTCGTTGACGCCCCAGTGGTAGCCAAGCCAATGCACCGAATCGAGAATCGCATCGACGTACTCCTGCTCCTCCTTCTCCGGATTGGTGTCGTCGAAGCGCATGTGGCACACGCCCGCAAAGTCCTCCGCCAATCCAAAATTCAGGCAGATGGATTTGGCGTGACCGATATGCAGATAGCCGTTGGGCTCCGGGGGAAAACGAGTGCGGATCTTTGCCGGGTCGATGGCGGCATTCGCATGGACCGCGGCCGGGCCCGGCGCGCCCGCCCACTTGCGCGCGGCGTATTTCCCCTGGGCCAGGTCGCGCTCGATGTGCGTGCGGATGAAGTTGGTAAGGTGCGCGCCTTCTGCAGGCGTCTTGGAGTCGTTGCTCATCGGTGCGACGTCGCTGATTCTTAAGGGGAAACACCTATTTTGCCCGACGGCGGGACGGGGCGGTGATTATTGTGTTCTCCAGTCACGCCATTCGACGTCGGTTATAGCCGAAACAGGCACCTTGGCGGTGCCTCGCTGTTAAAATCCCGGGTCTCCCACCGACCCGGCACGACTCCCATGAACCATCGCGGCGCAACCTTTCTCCTGGCGGTGGCAGTGACCCTCCTGTCCACCGCTGCCGAAGCCGCCACGCGCGTTTGGACCGGCGCGGCGGGCATCGAATGGTCGAAACCGGGCAACTGGCAGGGTGGCGTGGTGCCCGTGGCCGGGGACCGCCTCGTGTTCTCCAATACCACCGGCGCCGTTGACAGCTACAACGACCTCTTCAACGTCGAATTCGAGGCTCTCGAGATACGGTCGAACGCGCAGTACGTCTTCCGTGGCGAGCCGATCCCGCTCAGCGCCAGCACCGGCTCCACGCTTTTCATCGAGTCGGCCTCTCCGCTCATCACCTTCAAGACCGCGCTGCGCCTGACGGGGATGACGTCTCGCATCACCGTGCGCCCGGTTGGCGCAGAAGCAGCAAATCTGTTCTTCAGCCCGATCGTGGCGCTCGGCCCGCTGATCATCGATGCGGGTAACGCCAACATCGACTTCGACGACATCCTGCCGTACACGCCGCAGGGCTTCGACCTCAAGGCCGGTGTCGTGCGCA
>JBDSMR010000174.1:0-8165 GCA_039915735.1 Usitatibacter sp.
GCACGTTGAACGACTCCGGCATGCCGGCCTCGATCTTGTGCTCGCCCTTCACGATGTTCTCGTAGACCTTGGTGCGGCCCTGCGTGTCGTCCGACTTGACGGTGAGCATCTCCTGCAGCGTGTAGGCGGCGCCGTACGCTTCCAGCGCCCAGACCTCCATCTCGCCGAAGCGCTGGCCACCGAACTGCGCCTTGCCGCCCAGCGGCTGCTGGGTGACGAGCGAGTACGGGCCGGTCGAGCGCGCGTGCATCTTGTCGTCGACCAGGTGGTGCAGCTTCAGGATGTGCATGTAGCCCACCGTGACCGGCCGGTCGAAGGCGTCGCCGGTGCGCCCGTCGAACAGCGTGATCTGGCCGCTGCGCGGAAGGCCCGCGATCTCCAGCATGTCCTTGATCTCGACTTCGGTCGCGCCGTCGAATACCGGGGTGGCGAAAGGCAGGCCGCCCTGGAGGTTCCTCGCGAGCTCCATGATCTCCTCGTCGGAGAAGGAGGCGATGTCCTCCTTCTTGCCGGTGGAGTTGTAGATCTTGTCGACGAACTTGCGCATCTTCGCGGCGCCCTCGTTGGCGCGCAGCATCTCCTGGATCTTCAGGCCGATGCCTTTCGCGGCCCAGCCCAGGTGCGTCTCGAGGATCTGGCCCACGTTCATGCGCGAAGGCACACCGAGCGGGTTCAGCACGATGTCGACGGGGGTGCCATTGGCCATGAACGGCATGTCTTCCACCGGCACGATCTTCGAGATCACGCCCTTGTTGCCGTGGCGGCCGGCCATCTTGTCGCCCGGCTGCAGGCGGCGCTTGACGGCAACGTAGACCTTGACCATCTTCTGCACGCCCGGGGGCAGCTCGTCGCCCTGCGTGAGCTTCTTCTTCTTTTCCTCGAACGCGCGGTCGAACTCCTTGCGCGTGAGGTCGAGCGATTCGCGCAGCTGTTCCAGCTGGGCGGCGGCGCCCTCGTCCTGCAGGCGGATGTCGAACCAATCGTGGCGCTCGGTCTCCTTCAGGTAGTCCTTGGTGACCTTGGCGCCCTTCGCCAGCTTCTTGCCGCCCTTGGCGACCTTGTTCACCAGCACCTTCTCGATGCGCGTGAAGGCGTCGTCCTCGACGATGCGCAGCTGGTCATGGAGGTCCTTGCGGTAGTCCTGGAGCTGGTCGTCGATGATCTGCTGGGCACGCTTGTCGCGAGCGATGCCCTCACGCGTGAACACCTGGACGTCGATGACCGTGCCGTTGATGCCCGAGGGCACTCGCAGCGAGGTGTCCTTAACGTCCGAAGCCTTCTCGCCGAAGATCGCGCGCAGGAGCTTCTCTTCCGGGGTGAGCTGGGTCTCGCCCTTCGGTGTGACCTTGCCCACGAGCACGTCGGCGGCTTCGACTTCCGCGCCGATGTACACGATGCCCGACTCGTCCAGGCGCGAAAGCATGCGCTCGGAGAGGTTCGAGATGTCGCGCGTGATTTCCTCGGGGCCCAGCTTGGTGTCGCGGGCGACGACCACGAGCTCCTCGATGTGGATCGAGGTGTAGCGGTCTTCCGCCACGATGCGCTCCGAGATGAGGATCGAGTCCTCGAAGTTGTAGCCGTTCCACGGCATGAACGCCACCAGCAGGTTCTGGCCGAGCGCGAGCTCGCCCATGTCCGTGGAGGCGCCGTCCGCGATCACGTCACCGCTAGCGATGATGTCGCCAACCTTCACCAGCGGGCGCTGGTTGATGTTGGTGTTCTGGTTGGAGCGCGTGTATTTCGTGAGGTTGTAGATGTCCACGCCGGCTTCGCCCGCGCGGGTTTCGGCGTCGTTCACGCGCACCACGATGCGCCCGGCGTCGACGTAGTCGATGCGGCCACCGCGGCGGCCCTGGACAGCGGTGCCGGAGTCGATCGCGACGGTGCGCTCGATGCCGGTGCCGACCAGCGGCTTCTCCGCGCGCAGGCAGGGAACCGCCTGGCGCTGCATGTTCGAGCCCATGAGGGCGCGGTTCGCGTCGTCATGCTCGAGGAACGGGATGAGCGAGGCGGCCACGGAGACGATCTGCGAGGGCGCCACGTCGATGTACTCGATCTTGTCGGGCCCAGAGAGCGTGAACTCGTTGCGGTGGCGGCAGGACACGAGGTCGTCGACGAACTTGCCGTTCTTGTCGACTTCCGCGTTCGCCTGGGCGATCACGTACTTGCCCTCCTCGATCGCGGACAGGTACTCGATGTCCTTGGTGACCTTGCCATCGCGCACGCGGCGATACGGCGTCTCGATGAAGCCGAAGTCGTTGGTGCGCGCGTAGAGGGCGAGCGAGTTGATCAGGCCGATGTTCGGGCCTTCCGGCGTCTCGATCGGGCAGACGCGGCCATAGTGCGTCGGGTGCACGTCGCGCACCTCGAAGCCGGCGCGCTCGCGCGTGAGGCCACCCGGGCCAAGGGCCGAGATGCGGCGCTTGTGGGTGATCTCGGACAGCGGGTTGGTCTGGTCCATGAACTGCGACAGCTGGGAGGAGCCGAAGAATTCCTTGATCGCGGCGGAGACGGGCTTCGCGTTGATAAGGTCATGCGGCATCAGGTTCTCGCTCTCGGCCTGCGAGAGGCGCTCGCGCACCGCGCGCTCGACGCGCACCAGGCCGGAACGGAACTGGTTCTCCGCCAGCTCGCCCACGGAACGCACGCGGCGGTTGCCGAGGTGGTCGATGTCATCGATCTCGCCACGGCCGTTGCGCAGCTCGACGAGGATCTTGATGACGGCGACGATGTCGTCGTTCGACAGCGTCATCGGGCCGACGAGCTCGTCGCGGCCGACGCGGCGGTTGAACTTCATGCGGCCGACGTCCGAGAGGTCGTAGCGGTCTTCGCTGAAGAAAAGGCCGTTGAAGAGCGTCTTCACGGCGTCTTCCGTCGGCGGCTCGCCGGGACGCATCATGCGGTAGATCGCGACCTGGGCGTTGAGCGGATCGGTCGACTCGTCGACGCGCAGGGTCTGCGAGATGTACGGGCCCTGGTCGAGGTCGTTGGTGTAAAGCGTCTTCACCTCCTCGATGTTGGCGTCGATGATCTTCTTCAGGGACACCTCGGTGATCTCGTCGTTGGCGTTGGCCACGACCTCACCGGTCTCCTTGTTGACCAGGTTCTTGGCCAGCACGCGGCCGAGCATGAAGTCGGGCTCGACGGAGAGCTTCTTCATGCCCGCGGCCTCCATCTCGCGGATGTGCTTGACGGTGATGCGCTTGTCCTTCTGGACGATCACCTTGCCGGCCTTCGACGTGATGTCGAAGCGGGCGATGTCGCCACGCAGGCGCTCGGGCACAACTTCGTACTCGATGCCTTTCTTGGTGATGTGGAAGGTGTCGAAGTTGAAGAAACCCTCGAGGATCTGCTCCGGCTTGTAGCCGAGCGCCTTCAGCAGGATCGTCACCGGCATCTTGCGGCGGCGGTCGACGCGGAAGTACAGGTAGTCCTTGGGGTCGAATTCGAAGTCCAGCCACGAGCCGCGATACGGGATCACCCGCGCGGAGAAAAGCAGCTTGCCGGAGGAGTGTGTCTTGCCGCGGTCGTGCTCGAAGAACACGCCCGGGGAGCGGTGCAGCTGCGAGACGATGACGCGCTCGGTGCCGTTGATGACGAAGGAGCCGTTGCGCGTCATGAGCGGGATCTCGCCCATGTACACCTCCTGCTCCTTCACCTCCTTCACCGTGGGCTTCGAAGCCTCGCGGTCCATGATCGTCAGGCGTACCTTGGCGCGCAGCGGGCTCGCGAAAGTGAGGCCACGCTGCTGGCACTCGACCACGTCGAACGGCGGCTCGCCCAGGCCGTAGCTCACGAATTCCAGGCGGGCATTGCCCGAATGGCTGGAGATCGGGAACACCGACTTGAAGGCCGACTGCAGGCCGATGTCGCGGCGGTTATCCACCGTGAGATGGGCTTGAAGGAACTCGGCGTACGAGTCGAGCTGGGTTGCGAGGAGGAACGGCACATCGAGAACGGCCGCGCGCTTGGCGAAACTCTTGCGAATGCGCTTCTTCTCGGTGAACGTATAGGTCATGGGGGCTCCGGAATTCACGGTCGCGAGAACTCGCGGCCGTCGATTGCACCCGACTGGCGCTGATGGGCTTGGTGGCTCGCCCCTACGAGCCGCTGGCGGACAGCCATGCTGGAACGCGTGGCCCGGCCAAACCGTTTCTCTGCAGTCGCTTCAGAGAACACAGGCAAGCCCCGCAGGGGCTTGCCTTTGCACTCTGGCTTACTTGACTTCCACTTTCGCGCCGGCTTCTTCCATCTTCTTCTTGATGGCGTCGGAGTCGGCCTTGTTGATGCCTTCCTTGATGGGCTTTGGCGCGCCGTCGACGAGGTCCTTGGCTTCCTTCAAGCCCAGGCCCGTGACTTCACGAACGGCCTTGATCGTGTTCACCTTGTTCTCGCCGGCGGCGAGGAGCATCACGGTGAACTCGGTCTTTTCTTCAACGGCGGCGGCGGCGGCACCACCGGCCGCGGGGGCGGCGACGGCAACGGCGGCGGCGGCGGAAACGCCGAATTTCTCTTCCATGTCCTTGATGAGCTGCGACAGCTCGAGGACGGTCATGCTCCCGATCGCGTCGAGGATTTCTGCTTTGGCGACTGCCATGATATGGGGCTCCTGATCAGTGTTTTAAATGGGGTCGGGGGTGGGAATCAGGCCGAAGCCTGCTCCTTCTGGTCGCGAACCGCGGCCAGGGTCCTGACGAACTTGCCCGGAACTTCATTCAGCGTCTGTACGAACTTGGCGACCGGCGCCTGCATCGTGCCCATCAGCGTGGCGAGCAACTGCTCACGGCTGGGCATCATTGCAAGGCTGGCAACCTCCTTCGCGCCCATCATGTAGTTCGGCATCGCGCCGCCCATGATGACGAGCTTGTCGTTCTTCTTCGCGTACGTATGAAGCACCTTCGCGGCGGCCACCGGGTCGTCGGAAATGCCGTAGGCGAGCGGGCCGATCATCTTGTCGGCGAGCTTCTCGAACGGCGTTCCCTGGACCGCGCGGCGCGCGAGGGAGTTCTTGAGGACGCGAAGGTAGACGCCGGAAGCGCGGGCCTGCGAGCGCAGGACGGTGATGTCCTCGACGGGCAGGCCGCGGTACTCCGCCAGCACGACCGACTGAGCGTTTTTCAGGCGCTCGGACACTTCCGCCACGACTTCCTTCTTGCCTTCCAGATTCAGACTCAAGGTCCTGTCTCCTTATGTTCATAGCGACCTCTTGTCAGGAGCCCGCGATGCCTTGCGGATGACCTGTCCTGGGTGCGCTATCTGCGTCGGCTTCGGGACTGCTGCTTCCCTCGTTTGAGTTCCGGCTGGAACGCCTACGGTCTTTGATAACCCCCGCTGCCGTTTGGCACAGCGGGGCCCAAAGTCATGGCCCATTCCTGCGGGCCGTGACCCCCGAGTCGTCGGGGATCCGATTGTTTACTGCGACGCCGCCACCGTGCCGCCGGCAAACGTCGATTGGTCGATGCGGATGCCCACGCCCATCGTGCTGGAGACCGAAACCTTCTTCAGGTAGATCCCCTTGGTGGTGGCGGGCTTCGCCTTGTTGATGGCGCCGATGAGCACCTCGAGGTTCTCCTGCAGCGCGTCGATCTCGAACGAGGCGCGGCCAATCGTGCACTGGACGATGCCTGCCTTGTCGGCGCGGTACTGGACCTGGCCGCCCTTGGCGTTCTTGACGGCTTCCTCGACGTTCGCGGTCACGGTGCCAACCTTCGGGTTCGGCATCAGGCCGCGCGGGCCCAGCACCTGGCCCAGGGGGCCGACGACCTTCATCGCGTCCGGCGTGGCGATGACCACGTCGAAGTCCATGAAGCCGCCCTTGATCTTCTCGGCGAGGTCGTCGAAGCCAACCACGTCGGCGCCGGCGTTCTTCGCCTTCTCGGCGTTCGCGCCCTGCGCGAACACGGCCACGCGGACCGTCTTGCCGGTGCCGCGCGGGAGCACGACGCTGCCACGGACGACCTGGTCCGACTTCTTGGCGTCGATGCCGAGGTTCACGGCGATGTCGACGGATTCGTCGAACTTGGCGGTGGCGGTTTTCTTGACCAGGTCCAGGGCTGCCTTGATCTCATAGGACTTGGTGCGGTCGACGAGCTCGACGATTTTCCTGGCGCGCTTGGATACGTGTGCCATCTCAGACTCCTTCCACATCGACGCCCATGCTGCGGGCGCTGCCGGCGATCGTGCGCACTGCGGCGTCGAGGTCCGCGGCGGTCAGGTCGGGCTGCTTGGTCTTGGCGATCTCCTCGGCCTGCTTGCGCGTGAGGCGGCCCACCTTGTCGATGTGCGGCGTCTTGCTGCCCTTGTCGATCTTGAGCGCCTTGCGGATCAGCACCGAGGCGGGCGGCGACTTGAGGATGAACGTGAAGCTCTTGTCCGCGTAGGCGGTGATCACGACCGGCAGCATCAGGCCCGGTTCGACCTTCTGCGTCTGCGCGTTGAACGCCTTGCAGAATTCCATGATGTTGAGGCCACGCTGGCCGAGCGCGGGTCCGATGGGCGGCGAGGGATTCGCCTTGCCCGCCGGAACCTGAAGCTTGATCAGGCCGATGATTTTCTTTGCCACGTCTGCTTCTCCCTGGGTTCAAGCGGGCAATCGCGAGACGCGACTCCCTCCCCATCAATTCACCGGGAACCGCCCGGCTTCGGTTAGGAAACTAAGTCAACAGGACAGGTCACATCCGGCTTCGAGCCGTGACCAGTCCCTACGCCTTCTCGACCTGTCCGAAATCGAGCTCCACCGGCGTCGCGCGGCCGAAAATCAGCACGGAGACGCGGATCTTGCTCTTCTCGTAGTTCACTTCCTCGACGTTGCCGTTGAAGTCGGTGAAGGGCCCTTCGGTGACGCGAACGTTCTCGCCCACCTCGAACAGCACCTTCGGGCGCGGCTTCTCAACGCCTTCCTGCACCTGATGCAGGATGTTTGCGACCTCCTTGTCGGAGATCGGGGTGGGACGCATCGCGGAACCGCCGATGAAGCCGGTCACCTTGGGAGTGCTCTTCACCAGGTGCCAAGTCTCGTCGGTCATGTCCATCTGCACGAGGATGTAACCGGGGAAGAAGCGGCGCTCGCTGATCGCCTTCTGGCCCATCTTCATCTCCACCACCTCTTCGACCGGCACCAGCACCTGGCCGAACTTGTCCGCCATGCCGGAGCGGCGGATGCGATCCAGCAGCGCGGCCTGGATGCTTTTTTCCTGCCCGGAGTAAGCGTGCACTACGTACCAGCGCATCGTCGACGTGGTTGTCATGTTCAACTCCCGCTCCCCAGCAGCTTCTGCGTGATCCACAGCAGCCCCGTGTCCACGGCCCACAGGAAGAGGGCCATGGTAAAGACGAACACGAAGACGACGCCGGTGGTCTGGAGGGTCTCCTTGCGGGTCGGCCAGACAACTCGCTTGGCCTCTTCCCACGCTTCACGCGCGAAGGCGACAAACGTGCGGCCCGCCCCGGTGAATGCCATCAACACGACGGCCACGCCAACGGCGCCCAGCAGTGCCGCCAGGCGAATGATCAGCGCGCGGTCGCCCAGCCAGTAGAAGGCGACGAGGCCTCCTACCGCGATCAGCGCCGCGACTACGATCTTGAGTTTCTCCGCCATTTGCTACTCGTCCGTTTCTATCTGCTGCCTGCCGCAGGTGGCAGGCCAGGAGGGTCTCGAACCCCCAACCTGCGGTTTTGGAGACCGCCGCTCTGCCAATTGAGCTACTGGCCTACGTCCTTACTCGAGAATCTTCGAAACGACGCCGGCGCCGACGGTGCGGCCACCTTCGCGGATGGCGAAGCGCAGGCCCTGCTCCGCGGCGATGTTGGAGATCAGCTCCATGTCGACCGTGATGTTGTCGCCCGGCATCACCATCTCCATCCCGCCCGGCAGGGTGACGACGCCCGTCACGTCCGTCGTGCGGAAGTAGAACTGCGGCCGGTAGCCGTTGAAGAACGGCGTGTGACGGCCGCCCTCCTCTTTCTTCAGGATGTAGATCTCGGCCTTGAACTTCTTGTGCGGCGTGATCGAGCCCGGCTTGACCAGCACCTGACCGCGCTCGATGTCTTCGCGCTTGAGGCCGCGCAGCAAAGCGCCGCAGTTGAAACCGGCGGTCGCGGTGTCAAGCGACTTGTTGAACATTTCCAAACCGGTGACGGCGGTTTTCTGCGTGTCGCGCAAACCG
>JBDSMR010000184.1:0-5778 GCA_039915735.1 Usitatibacter sp.
GTTGCGGCCTGCCGGTGGTGAGCGACGCGCGCCTGCGCGAGCGCAGCTTCGGCGAAGGCGAGGGCCTCGACTACGACGAAATCGACCAGCGCTGGCCGTCGGTCTTCTCGCGCAATGGCGAGGTCGACGCTGACGCATTCATCCCGGGAGGCGAGACGCGCCGCCAGTTCCACGATCGCATCCACCACGCCTTCGAGTCGCTTGCGCGCGAGCACCAAGGCCGGCGAGTGGCGGTGGTCTGCCATGGCGGTGTGCTCTCGGCGCTCTACCGGATGGTGCACAACATCCCGGTCTCGCGGGCCCACAGCATCAGGATCACCAATGCCTCTTATAACGCGCTTTCGTTCGAAGCCGACGCCTGGCAGATCGAGGCGTGGGACGACATCGATCACTTGCCCGGCGTGGTGCCCTTCGTCGAGACCTGAGCCTCGAAGTTCTCGCGCGGCTCCATGCGCGTGAGGATGTCGTAGTAGTTGCGCACGTTGTCCACCAGCTGCGTTGCCTCCCCACCCCGCGCATACCCGTGCTTGAGCTTCAGATACGTGTCCGCCTCCGAGAGTTTCGGCAGCACCTGGCGCACGTCCTGCCATTTGTCCGGGTTGAGTCCGGAGCGTTGCGCCAGGATGCGCGCGTCTTCGAGGTGTCCGAGCCCGAGGTTGTAGGCCGCGAGCGCCAGCCAGGTCTTGTCCGGCTCGCTGATGCGTTGCTGCATCGATTCCTTCAGTAACGCGAGGTAGCGCGAGCCCCCAACGATGCTTTCGTGGGCATCAAGGCGGTTCTTGATCTGCAGGCGGTCGGCGGTTTCGTCGGTGAGCATCATCAGTCCCCGCACGCCGGTCGGCGAGGTGGCGGACGCATCCCAGTGCGACTCCTGGTAGCCGAGCGCGGCGAGCAGTCGCCAGTCCACGCCGCTTACGCGTTCGGCCTCCTCGAAGAAGGGTTTCAGCTTCGGCAATTGCGTGTTGATGCGCTCGAGAAGTGTTTCCGAATCGATCATCGTGAAACGCGTGACATGGCCGTAGTAGCGGTCCACGAGCCGCTTGAGCGTGCCGTCCTTGCGGATGCGCTCGAAGAAGGATTTCGCCGCGGGCAGCAGGCTCTTCTTGTCGATGGGCGAGAAGAGCCACGCGTAGTCGATCGGCTTGCCGACGTTGAAAGCCACGTCGAGCTGCGGGAAGTAGCGGCGGGCGAGGGTGAAGCGCGTCGACTCCACCAGCGCATAGTCGAGCCGGCCGTCCGCCACTCGCTCGAGCAGGTCGGCGGAGGAGGCGTCAGGTGGCAGGCGCTCGAGGCGCAGGTCCAGCGGCGAGCGTCCCGACAGCAGGTATTCCGCCACCGACTCCTCGATTACGCCGACGCGTTTCTCCTTGATGTCGGAGAGCGCCTTCGGCTTCGGGCTCTCGGAGACTCGCGCGACGATCTGGTGCTGCGTGCTGAAGTACGAGGGGCCCCAGGCGAGACCGCCTGGAAAATCGAAATGGCGGGCGAGTGTTGCTGCCGCGAAGTGCGCCTGGCCGGCGCGCAGCTGCTGGTCGATCTTCGCCGGGTTGTCGATCACGACGAAGTTGGCCTTCGCGCCGATCTCCTTCGCGAACATCGTTGCGAGGTCGTATTCGAAGCCGGAAGGCAGCCCCTGAGCATCCTCGAAGTAAGTCGCCGGGCCGTTGACGGTGAGAACAACCAGCTCGCCCGATTTCGCCACGGGAGCGATCGGCTTGGGTGCCTCCTCGCATCCCGCCGCCAGGCAGGTGATGAGGAGCGTCAGGAATCGGCGCGCCATCATGGGGTGCCCAGTGTACTAGAGGCCGCGAGGCGGGCGGTAGCGCCTGGTTGCGGACGGAAATGCGCGATAATGCCTGCGACTCCAGACGATGACATGCCGAAAATATTCGCAATCGTGCCTGCAGCGGGCCAGGGCACACGCATCGGGGATGCCGTTCCCAAGCAATACATTCCGGTGGCCGGCAAGCCAATGATGTTCCACTCGATCGAGGCGCTGGCCGCGGTGGCGCGGATCGCCTGCGTGGCTGTCGTGCTTTCGCCCCTCGACCGCCACTGGGGCCAACACGACTGGAGCCTTCTGCCCGACAAGATCGAGCCGATATTCGCCGGTGGGGCGCTACGTGCGGAAACGGTCAGCAACGCCATCATCCACCTCGGTGACCGCATTGCCCCCGACGACTGGATCCTGGTGCACGACGCCGCGCGCCCCTGTGTCACCACGGAGCTGGTCGAGCAGTTCCTCGATGAGCTGGGCGATGATCCCATCGGCGGCCTGCTCGCCATCCCGGTCGCAGACACCCTCAAGAGCGCCGACGAGAACCAGCGTGTCGCCGCCACCATTCCACGCCTCAACCTCTGGCGCGCCCAGACTCCGCAGATGTTCCGGCTAGGCGTGCTGCGCAAGGGCCTGGCGGCCCGTCCCGATGCCACGGACGAGGCGCAGGCAGTGGAATCCATCGGCTACAACGCTCCCCGCCTGGTGCAGGGAGAAAACAGCAACCTCAAGGTCACCTTCGCCGAGGACCTGGTGATGGCGGAGATGATCCTGCGGCACCAGGGCCGGGTACCCCTCTAGATGCGCATCGGCCAGGGCTTCGACGTCCACCAACTGGTCGCCGGGCGAAAGCTGGTCATCGGCGGAGTCGAGATCGCCCACGCCAAGGGCCTGCTGGGGCACAGCGACGCCGACGTGCTGCTGCACGCCATCTGCGACGCGCTGCTGGGCGCCGCCGCGCTGGGCGACATCGGCAAGCACTTTCCGGACAGCGACGAGCGCTTCCGGGGCATCAACAGCCGGGAGCTACTGCGCCAGGTGGCAGGGCTGCTATCCGGGCACGGATATCGTGTCATCAACGTCGACGCCACCATCGTGGCGCAGGCGCCGCGGATGGCCCCGCATATTCCTCGCATGGTGGCCAACATTGCGGCAGACTTGGGAATCGACGGGAACTGCGTGAATGTGAAGGCAACCTCCACCGAAGAGCTGGGTTTCACCGGCCGCGGGGAGGGGATCGCCGCCCAGGCGATCTGCCTGGTTGAATAAGAGGGCGCCCACGAGGCACCCGGGGAGCAACATGCAGTCTCGGCAAGGCGCATCAGGAAGCTGGGCCGCGGCCCACGATATCGAGTCGATGCTCGAGGTTCGCGCGAGCGACGTGCTGCCCTCCTGGCTGTCGGATCGGCTCGGCGTGCGGTTTCCCTTTGCGCGCCGCCGCATCCTGCGGGTGTTCCCCGGCAAGGCGGCACGCGTGAAGAGTTCCGGCGTGGAGGCCTTCGCCGTCCTGGACCCTTCGCTGCACCAACCGCCGGTGCCCACGGGCGTCGACAAGCCGCTGGTCGAATTCATCCGTTCGCGCGCGGCGCTCACCGTCGTTTCGATGCCCGGCAAGGGTTCGCGGCTGCTGGTCGCGCTTGAAGCCTTCAACGAGGTTCGCTACCTGGTTGAGCTCTCGGGCGATATTGCCTTCACCGGCGCCGAGGCCGCGCTTTCGGATTTCGTCACCATCGTCGCCAGGTACTACGAGCGCCTGGTCGATGCGGAGACCGATCCGCTCACGCGCCTTTCCAACCGCCGCGTGTTCCATTCCCATGTTGATGCCGGCCTGCGCCGCTGGACCGCTTCAGGGCGCCCGCACTATTTCGCCGTGCTCGATATCGACTATTTCAAGCGCATCAACGACGGTTTCGGCCACCTTTACGGCGACGAGATCCTGGTGCTTTTCGCCAACCTCATGCGCCAGACTTTCCGCGCGGGCGACCTCATGTACCGCTTCGGCGGCGAGGAGTTCGTGCTGATTTATGGCGTGGAGACCGGCAAGGGCGGCGATGCGACGCTGGAGCGCTTCCGATCCGCCGTGGAAAGTCACCAGTTCCCCTCGGTGGGGCAGGTGACCGTGAGCGCGGGATACACGCGCATCTCGGATGCCGGCACGCCGGCCGCGATCCTCATCGATCGCGCGGACCAGGCGGTTTATTTCGCCAAGGCGCTCGGCCGCAACCGCGTGTGTTCCTGGGAAGACCTGGTGCAGTCGGGCGAGATTTCCGGCAAGCGCGCCGCCAACACGGACGCGACGCTGTTCTGACGCCTTTTCCGTGTCTTCGGTGGTCCGCTGTGGCACTAACAAAGAGCGAAGCGAAAAAACTACCGCCGGAATTGCGCCAGCACGGAAGAAGTCCACGTGAGCCGCTCGATCAGCGTGCGCAGGAACTCGCGGTTGAAGCGCAGCTGGCAGCCCTCGGAGAGCGCCTCGAGCTGCGTCGACTGGATCTTGAGCAGCTGCACTTCCGACACCGAGATGATGGAAGCGGAACGGCGCGCGCGGTCACCGGAAAGGTAGGCCATTTCGCCGAAGCAGTCGCCTTCCTTCAGCACGTTGAGCAGCTTGCTGTCCTTCACCACCTTCACCTGGCCGCCGACGATGATGAAGAAGGCCTGGCCGATTTCGCCTTCCAGCAGCAGGTTCTCGTCGCGCATGTGGCTCTCCCACACGGCGCCGCGAAGGACTTCCCAGAGCTCGGCATCGCGGAACTCGCGGAAGAAGGGCAGCGAGCGCAGCTTGTTGAACTTCTCGGTCGAGCTGATCTCGTGTGAATAACGCTCCAGCTGCGGGAAGGTGTTCGCAAGCTCCGTGGCCATCTCGAACCACGACCCGTAGCGCACCTTCGGGTCCTTGTGCATCGCCTTTTCGACGATCTCGACCAGCTTGTCCGGCAGGTCGGGGCGCAGCTGCATGATCGGCTGCGGATCCTCGTTGAGGATCTTGTTGATCATCGCCACGGCGTTTTCCGCGCGGAACGGCAGCTTGCCGGTGAGCAGCTCGTACATCACGACGCCGAGCGAGTAGATGTCGGTCTGGACGCTCGGGCTTTCCTCGTTGATCTGTTCCGGCGACATGTAGGCCGGTGAGCCGAGGAAGCCGTCGATCTGCGTGTGTGTCGCGTGCGAGATCTTGGCGGTGCCGAAGTCGCTGACCTTGATGTCGTCGCGATCGCTCAGCAGGATGTTGGCCGGCTTGATGTCGCGGTGGATCACGCCGTTCTGGAAGGCGTAGTCGAGCGCGCGGCACATCTTGAAGATCACCAGCACCGCCTGGCGCACCGGCAGCAGGTTGGTCTCGGTGCAGTACTTCTTGAGCGACCCCCCGGGAACGTACTCCATCACGATGTAGCGGATGTCGCCCTCGACCACCGCGTCGAACACGCCGACGATATTCGGATGGTTGAGCTTCCCGGCGAGCGAGGCCTCGTTGAGGAAGAGCTTCTCGAAGCGCTTCGCCTCCTCCTCGCCCATCTCGGCATCGCTCTTCGCGACCTTCACCGCGACCTTGCGGTCGTTGAAGGAGTCTTCCGCGAGGAAGACGTCCGCCGACGCACCCTCGCCCAGCTGCGAAAGGATGTCGTACTTGCCGATCTTCTGGGGCCGTTCGAACACGATCGGGCGCGATCTTCGGGGAAGGGTCGTTGGTTGTTTTTTTGAGCCTGCAGTTTAAACCGATTGCGCCCGCGCCGGGTTAGCCGTGCGCCCGTACGAGGGCCCGCGCCAGGTCGAGAAACCCGGCCCTGCCGGCCTCGCCCACCTCCACGACCTCGGCCGAGGGCGCCTCGCGATAATTGCGGAAGAGCGACTTGCGATAGGCGGGGTCGTAGTGGTTCTCCAGCAGGTCGCGGACCAGGGGGTGCCACGCCCCCCGCGCCAGGTGCTCTGCCCATTGGTCGATGCGCTCGGCGCCGTGCAGGTCGCGCAGCAGCTCCAGCTTGGCCATCAGCGCCGCGGGG
>JBDSMR010000032.1:0-30922 GCA_039915735.1 Usitatibacter sp.
GTTCGCCATTTAAAGTGGTACGTGAGCTGGGTTCAAAACGTCGTGAGACAGTTTGGTCCCTATCTGCCGTGGGCGCTGGAGATTTGACGGGGGCTGCTCCTAGTACGAGAGGACCGGAGTGGACGCATCCCTGGTGTACCGGTTGTCACGCCAGTGGCATCGCCGGGTAGCTATATGCGGAAGAGATAACCGCTGAAAGCATCTAAGCGGGAAACTTGCCTGAAGATGAGATCTCCCGGGAGCTTGACTCCCCTGAAGGGTCGTCCGAGACCAGGACGTTGATAGGCTGGGTGTGTAAGCGCAGTAATGCGTTGAGCTAACCAGTACTAATTGCCCGTGCGGCTTGACTCTATAACCTTGCGCATCAGTTCGTGCAGCGCGCCACACCAGGCGCCACACGGTGCAATACATAACCACCAGTACTTACCTTCATTCCAGAATTCCTGGCGACCATAGCGCGTTGGCCCCACCCCTTCCCATCCCGAACAGGACCGTGAAACGACGCCGCGCCGATGATATTGCGGATAGCCCGTGAGAAAGTAGGTCATCGCCAGGGCCCTATAAGTCAAACGCCCCACCAGTTACCTGGTGGGGCGTTTGTGTTTGTCCAAGCCAATGCGAGAATCGCGGCATGTCGAGATTCTGGGAGCGGCTGCGCCATTCACCCTTGCTCAAGGGTTCGTTCCTCTTCCTCGTTGTTTCCCTGCTCGCCGTCGCGATCAGCGTGCTTCCCTCGCCTCGTGAATCGCCGCTGGCCGAAGCCGGGCGCCTCGCCTTCGACCTCGAGATGCGCACACTGCGCGAGTTCCATCCGCGCGAGTTGCCTGACGATGTGGTGCTCGTCGGCATCGACGAGAAAACCGAGGCGGCATTCGAGGAGCCCGTGGCGCTCTGGCACATGCACTTCGCGCAGCTGCTGCATGCACTAGCGAAGGCGAAACCGCGAGTGGTCGGCGTCGACATTGTCCTGCCCGAGCGCTCATTCGACCGGATCGTTCCCGGCATTGACCTCGCAATGATGCGCGGCCTCCTGGACCTCAAGCGCAACGCGCCCCTCGTGTACGTGCAGACGATCGACAGCCGCGGGGCCATCGTTCCCGTGCAGCAGAACTACCGCAACATCGTGACCCCCGACAACCTTGGCGTCGACCAGCAGGACCGCGATCCCGATGGCGTCTCGCGATACTTCGGCGAGAAAAGCGATACGCAGGGTGAAGTCGTGCCCACGCTGGTGAGCCAGATGCTGCGCGCGATCAAGCTGCATTCCGCCACGGGCTTCATCGACTACAGCCTCGGCAAGCCACTCGAATACGTTCCAATGCACGCCGTGCGCGACTGGGATGAAGCGCGCCTGCGCAAGGAGTTTGAAGGCCGCGTCGTGCTCGTGGGCACCGTGCTCGGAAGCACTGACCGGTGGCGCCTGCCGGTGAAGCTCTTTGCGAACGACCCGGGACGACAGGCGAACGACAAGGGCGAGGCGGACCGCAGCTACGAATTGAACCAGCCGGGCGTGTTGATCCACCTGCAGGCATTGCGCAGCCAACTGGGGCCGGGGCTGCTGCAACCCATTCCGGAATGGGCGCGCTGGCTCGCATGCGCGCTGGCAACGTTGGCGGTCTTCGTGCACGCGCGTCCGGCAGCCGTCGGGGCTGCAGCGGTCGTTGTCCCCATCCTCGTCTTCGCTATCGGACTCGGCGCGATCGTCACGGCCCAAGTCCTGTTGCCGATTGGCGCCATGCTCGCGTGTTTCTGGCTGGCCCTTGTCGCGCGCGGCGTCTTCGACGCCATCGAGGCGGTCGTCGATCGCTTGCGCCTCAGGGCGTCCTTCGCCGGCCAGGTCAGCCCGGCGGTGATGAAGGAAATGCTGGGTGGAACGCTCTCTCCCGGATTGAGCGGCCAGCTCGCCGACATCTGCGTGCTCTTCAGCGATGTGAGGGACTTCACAACGCTTTCCGAGAAGATGCCCCCCCACGTGGTGACGACTGTTTTACAGCGCTATTTCGACCGCATGGTGCATGCTGTGCATCGTTATGAAGGCACCGTTGACAAGTTCATCGGCGATGGCATGATGGTCCTCTTCGGAGCGCCACGGTCATCGGATGACGCGTGCGGGAACGCGGTGCGTTGCGCCCTGGCGATGATGGCCGAGCTCGACGACCTGAATGCCGAGTTCACGCGCGAAGGACTTCCCAACCTCACCATCGGAATCGGCGTGAACTACGGCACCGTCACCGTCGGCAACATCGGATCCTCGGAGCGCCACAACTACTCGGCGATCGGCGACGCGGTGAACGTCGCGGCGCGGGTCGAGGGGCTCACGAAGGAGCTGGGAAGGAAGATCCTCATCACCGAGGCGGTGGTCAGCCGCATCGGCGAGGGATTCAGGTTCGATCCCCTCGGAAGCCACAAGGTCAAGGGACACAGCCCCGTGAATGTATGGGGCATACGTACGGCGCGCGCAGCGCCTGCTGCAGTCGAAGCGGAGGCAATCCAATGAAAAATATCCAGCGCACACTCCTCGCATTCCTGTTCGCCTGTTCGAGCGCTTTCGCGGCCGACGGCATCGCGTTCATCACCAACCTGAAGGGCGATGTCGCAGTCGACGGCAATGCCCGACCGGTGCTGCTCTCGGAGTTGGCCCGCGGCCAGAAGATCACGGTGGGCAGGGATTCGACCGCCTCGGTGATGTTCATCGCGAGCGGCAAGGAATTCGTGCTCAAGGGACCGAGCGATTTCCAGGTGAAGGACGCCGAGGTTTCTAGCGCGGCCGGCGCGGTGGCCACTCGTGACACCGCCTGGCGCACCAACAATCGCGTCCTCGCACAGGCGGCACAAACCTCCGCGGCCAGCGTGCGCATGCGTTCGGTCGCGCAACCCAAGGTGGACACGGCCCCGCGCCTGCTCTTCCCTACGGAAGGTGCCGTCGCATCGCTGCAACCCACGTTCCGTTGGCGCGCAGCCGATGCCAAGGCGCCCGGCGAATTCACGCTGATGGTCCTGGGCCAGGAAAAGCCGGTACATGTCGGCAAGGTCTCGGGTGGTTCGTATCGCGTTCCCGCCAAGCTTCGCCCCGAAACCGAATACGCCTGGACGGTGACTTCGGCCGGTAGCGAAATCGGCTACGGCAAGTTCCGCACCCTCTCCGGGGAAGCAGTAACCCACGTCGAGAAGCGCAGGCCCGCCGACAAGGGCGAGTTCACGGACCGGGTGATGTACACGCTGATGCTGCAGGAGATGGGCGCCACGCAGGAGGCGCAGGAATCGTGGTCCCGCCTCTCGCAGGATCGCAGCGACCTGCCCGAGCTGGCGTCGTTCGCCAGGTAATGCGCCTCGCGCTTGCCGCGGCGCTGCTCGCGTCCGCGCTCTTCGCGCAGGCCGCGGATCCCGTCGCCTTCGTCGCGGACATCCGCGGCAACGCAACCATTGAAGGTGAAGGCAAGCTCGTCACCTTCCTCACGGAGCTCTCCCCGGGAACGCGCCTGCTCCTCGGAAGCAACGCCGTTGCCTCGATCACGTATGCCAGCAGCGGCGCGGAATTCACCATCAAGGGGCCGGGTGAGTTCCTGGTCACGGCGACCGAGGTCAAGGCTGAAAAGGGCACCGCGCCCGGGCGCCGTGATGTCCTGGCGCTGGTAGACCCGGCGATCGTCACGCGAACCGCCCGGGCTGCAACCGCGAGCCTGCGAATGCGCGGCATCGCGCCTCGGGCGGACGCCACCGCGCTCCAATTCCCGGTCGAAACCAGGGTTGCCACACTGCAGCCCATCCTGCGCTGGCGCGGTGAACTGGGGGACGCCACCGTCACTGTCTTCGATGCCGGCGGCCGTGAGATCTGGAAGGGCCGTGCGCGGCCTGAGGGCACGCGCCCTGCCATCAAGCTCGCTCCGGCTACCCGGTATTCCTGGAGCGTCACGACCCCCACAGGCACCCTGGGACAGGCCGGATTCGAGACCCTGCCGGCAGAGGCCATGGCCCGCGTAGAAGCCGCCCGTGCCCGCGCCAGGACCTTCCCGGAGCGGGTGCTGCACGCCATGCTCCTTCAGGACCTGGGCGCGGCCCAGGAGGCCCGGGAGGCCTGGGGAGGCCTCGCCCGCGAACGCCCCGACCTGCTCGAGCTTGCCGCCTTCGCACGCTAGGACGCGCACAGCAGGGCTCCGATGAGGGATAATTTTTCGCCAGGGATACCCGGGGAAGCCGTGCCGCAGCCGCCAGTCCAGAAATCGTCCTTTTTCGCGTTCCGCGCAGCAGCGCTGATCGTGTTTGCGCTCGTTTCAGCGCAAGCCTGGGCGGTCGAGCGGGTCGCGCTGCTGATCGGCAACAACAACTACGCAGCCACCCCGCTGCGCAACGCCACCAACGATGCCAGGGACCTGTCGGAAGCGCTGAAGGGACTGGGCTTCAAGGTGATCGTGCGCGAGAACGCTTCCCGCAAGGACATGATCGAGGCGATCCGCGAATTCGGCACGGCGCTGGAAGGCGCGCAGACCGCCCTGTTTTTCTACGCCGGCCACGCGATGCAGTTCAAGGATCGCAACTACCTCATCCCCATCGACGCGGCGATGGGCTCGGAGGAAGACGTCACGTTCTTCTCGGTCGAGATCGGCCAGATCTTCGATCGCATGGATCGCGCGCGCACGCGCTTCAATTTCCTCATCCTCGACGCCTGCCGCGACAATCCGTTCGCCGCCAGCTTCAAGACCACGAGCCAGGGGCTCGCGCAGATGAGCTCGCCGTCGGGCACGCTGATCGCGTATGCGACGGCGCCGGGCTCGGTCGCGGCCGATGGTTACGGGCGCAACGGCATCTACACCAAGCACCTCCTGCAGAACATCAACGTTCCCGACCTGCCGGTCGAGATCATGTTCAAGCGCGTGCGCGAAGGCGTGGAGCGTGAGACGCGCCGCCTGCAGACGCCGTGGGATTCGTCTTCGCTGAAGGGTGACTTCGCATTCAACAGCTCCAACGCCCGCGCTCCGGCGGGGCAGGTGGCAAGCGGACCCAGCGCCGACGTCACGCTGCAGATCGAGCGCGAGTTCTGGATCAGCGTGCGCGAGTCCAACCGTCCCGAAGACATCCGCGCGTACCTCGACAAATATCCCGCCGGCAATTTCTCTTCGCTCGCGCGCAACAAGCTCGACGCGTTGGTGCGTCCCACCCGAGTCGCCGCCGTGGATACCCCGGCGACTCGTTCCGCCGACGAGGCATCAGCCGTCCGTTCTCCCGCACCTCAGCCGCCGCCGGAGCCCGCCGCCGCCACGCCCGCGAACAACCCCAACGTGGCGCTGGCGGCCGCGCCGGATGCCACGAGCCGTGCGCCGGCCAAGTCGGCAGTGGTTGCTCCCGCCCCGCCCGCCGAGAAGTCCCCGGAAAAGCCCGCCGCGAAGCCGGCCGAGAAGGTGATCCTTGCCGCCGCGCCCGCGATGGCGGCGCCAGTGGCCTCCGCAGCGGTCGCCGCCCAGCCCCTGCCCGCCCGCGCTGTGGAGCCAGCGCTTCCAGGACGAGAGATCGCACCGGGCGTGCGTGAAGTCACTTTTCCCGATGGCGCCATCTACCGTGGCGCGATGCGCGGTACCAGCCTCCACGGCAAGGGCGAATACGTTTCCAAGGCGTTTCGCTACGAAGGGGAATTCAACGAAGGCCTCAAGCAGGGCCTCGGCGTCTATGTCTGGGACAACGGCGATCGCTACGACGGCCGCTTCAGCGCAGACCGCCCGGATGGCGTCGGCAAGTACCACTTCGCCAATGGCGATTCGTACGAAGGCGAAGTCAAATCCGGCGTGATCGTCGGGCGCGGCACCTACTCGACAAAAAACGGCGACATCTTCGAGGGCTCCTTTGCCAACGGCAAGCCGAACGGCGTGGGCGTCTACCGCTTCGCCAGCGGCGACCGCTACGAAGGCGAGATGGACCAGGGCAGGCTGCAGGGCCGCGGCCGCTACATCGCCAAATCCGGCGACCGCATCGAGGCTCCATTCGTCGACGGCAAGGCCCAGGGCATCGGCAGCTACCAGTTCGCCAACGGCGATCGCTACGAAGGCGAGATCATCGGCGGCGCGCTCACCGGCCAGGGTGTCTACCAGTACAAGTCCGGTCTCAAGTACGAAGGCGAGATCCGCCAGGGCCAGCCGCAAGGCAAGGGTGTCTTCTGGTTCCAGGACGGTTCCCGTTTCGAGGGCACCTTCGAAAACGGCCTCGCGAAGGCTCGCGGGGAGATCGTGCGCGCCGACGGCTCCCGCGCCGCGGCCGAGATCATCGACGGCAACGCGAGGCTCCTCAATTAGGGCCTCCTCCGGTATAATTGACGGTCATTCCGGAGGTTTTCATGGCTGAACGCAAACGTACCCGTCGCAACACCCTCGAGCGCCGCTGCCTGCCGAAGGCGTTCAAGCGCCTGTTCAACGGCGCCCCCAAGGGCATCTTCAAGATGCTCGAGGCCATCAAGAAGAATTGAGCGTGGCGTAGAAGGGGAAGCGGGACGGTCGTTGGAGCGGACTAGCTGCCGCTCAACGACGCGACACATAGAGAAAAATGGAGCGCACGCCCGGCGCCGTTCAACGACGCGAGACAGAACGCAGAATGAAAAGGGCCGCTTGAAAGCGGCCCTTTTCATTTGCAGTGCCACCAGTTCAGCCCAGGGCGCGGCCCACGATTTCACCGACGTTGCCTGAAAGCCCCGCGGCATCGCGGATATGCTCCAGCGCCTTGCGCGCATGTTCCTGGCGCACGGCGTCATACTTCTTCCAGCGGTCGAAAGCACGCACCAAGCGAGCTGCCACCTGCGGGTTGAGCTTGTCCAGCGCCACGACTTCTTCGGCGACCCAGCGATAGCCACTGCCGTCGGCGGCGTGGAAGTGAAGCGGGTTGTCCATCGCGAAGGCGTGCAGCAGCGCGCGCGCGCGATTCGGGTTGCGCAGATCGAAAGCGGGGTGCGCGGTGAGCGCCTTCACGCGCTCGAGCGTGCCCGGCAGGATCGACGTCGCCTGCACGCGGAACCATTTGTCCACGACCAGCGCTTCGTCCTTCCACTTCTCGTAGAACATCGAAAGCGCGCGCTCGCGCTCCGCGCCCAGGCTGTTGGAAAGGCAGATGAGCGCGGCCATCGCGTCGGTCATGTTTTCCGCGCGGCGATACTCGAGGAAGGCGAGCGCGCGTGAAGTGGCGTCGTCGATCGTGCTTACGTAGGTGAGCGCCGCGTTGCGCAGCGCTCGGCGGCCCGCGGCGGCGGCATCGGGCGAATAGGGGCCAGCGACCGAGAAGTGCCGGAAGGCGCCCTCGAATCGCGTGCGATAGCGGGTGGCGATGTGGCGCATGAACTTCATGCGCGCTTCATGGATGGCCTCGGGATCGGCCACTTCCATGCATTCCGCGAGGTAGCTTTCCGTCGGCGGTTGCAGGCACTCGGCCGCGAAGGCCGGGTCGCGCGAGCCGTCGGCGAGCAGGCGTCCGATGGCTTCGCTGAACGCTTGCGGCACTTCCATCGCGCGCGCGGCACGGATGCTGGCGACACCCTCGAGCAGCACTCGCGCGGTGAGCGCCTGCGCGGCCTCCCAGCGGTTGAACGCATCGGAGTCGTAGGCCATCAGGTGGGTGAGTTCGGAATCGGAGTAGTCGTGCTCGAGGCGCACCGGCGCCGAGAATCCGCGCAGCAGCGAGGGCACCGGGTGTTCCGAGACGTCGGTGAAGACGAAGCGCTGCTCGGCTTGCGTCAGCGCGAGGATCGCGGTGGTGGTGTTCTTGCCGGCCCGGAAAACCGAAGCGGCATCGATGCTGAGCGGCAGGTCGCGGCCATCCAGGTCCACCAGGCCCACGGCCAAGGGGATTACGAATGGCAGCTTCTCCGGCTGGCCCTCGGTCGGCGGGCAGGACTGCTTCACGGTGAGTGTGTAGGTTTTCTTGCGCGCATCGTATTCGCCGCTCGTCTGCACCAGCGGCGTGCCGGACTGCGAATACCAGCGCGCGAATTGCCCGAGGTCCGCGCCGTTCGCGTCCGCCATCGCGGCGAGGAAATCGTCGCAGGTGACGGCCTGGCCGTCGTGGCGCTTGAAGTAGAGGTCCATCCCCTTGCGGAAACCCTCCTTGCCGAGGATGGCGGCGTACATGCGCACCACTTCCGCGCCCTTGTCGTAGACCGTGGCGGTGTAGAAGTTGTTGATCTCGACGTACGAGTCGGGGCGCACCGGATGCGACATCGGGCCCGCGTCCTCGGGGAATTGGCGCGCGCGCAGGTCACGCACTTCCTGGATGCGGCATACCGGGCGCGAGTATTCGTCCTGGCTGTATTCCTGGTCGCGGTAGACCGTGAGGCCTTCCTTGAGCGACAGCTGGAACCAGTCGCGGCAGGTCACGCGATTGCCGGTCCAGTTGTGGAAGTACTCGTGCGCCACCACCTT
This sequence comes from Usitatibacter sp., assembly GCA_039915735.1. Lineage (GTDB taxonomy): Bacteria > Pseudomonadota > Gammaproteobacteria > Burkholderiales > Usitatibacteraceae > Usitatibacter. The sequence goes on from JBDSMR010000032.1 coordinate 8,391, forward strand.
GTCGACGCCGAAGTAGTCCACGTCCGTCGCGGTATCGGAACGCGCGAGGATGTATTTGGTGTTGAAGATGTTCAGGCCCTTGTTCTCCATCGCGCCGGCGTTGAAGTCGGGGACCGCGACGATCATGAAGCGCTCGAGGTCGAGCTCCAGGCCGAAGACCTCTTCGTCCCACTGCATGCAACTCTTGAGCGAGCGCATCGCGAAGTCGGCCTGGTCGAGCTTGCCCGGCTCCACGTAGATCTGCAGCAACGCCTTCTTGCCCGAGCCGGTGGTGAAGTGGTCTTCGAGCAGGTCGAGGCGCGCGGCCACCATGGCGAACAGGTACGAAGGCTTGGGAAACGGATCTTCCCAGCGGGCCCAATGGACAGCGGCGCCGCCTTGTGCCGCGTCGAGCTTCGCCATGAACCAATCGGCCGGCTCACCTTCGCCGCTCGCGACCAGGTTGCCATTGGCAAGCAGGCGGGGAAATTTTTCCTTGTCGCCGCACAGCGTGACGGAATACTTCGCCATCACATCGGGACGGTCCGGGAAAAACGTGATGCGGCGGAAGCCCTGTGCCTCGCACTGCGTCACCAATCCGGCCTTGGTCGGATACAGGCCTTCCAGCTTGGTGTTCTTCCACGGGTCGAAGCGCGCCACCGTCACCAGCGTGAAGGTGTCCGGCACCTTCGCGATCGACAGGAAATCCTCGTCGACCGAGAACTCACCCGCCGCCAGGACGCGACCATCGATGGCAACCGACAGCAACTCGAGGTTGTCGCCGTCCAGGACAAGCGCCTCCAGGGGCGTGTTGCGCGCGGGATTGCGTGCCACCGCCAGCGTGGCGCGCACCGTCGCCTGGCCTTCACGCACGTCAACTTCGAGATCGACGGTGGAGATCAGGAACGCCGGAGGCGTGTAGTCCTTGAGATTGATGGTCAACGGGGATGCGTCACGCATGGAGTAGCTCTACGTCGGGTTTCAGGCGGCCTTCTTGCGGAACAGCGCCGGAACGGCCTGGCCCGTACGCTTGCGCGGCGCGGTGTCCCCGGACTGCTCGGTGGCGGTGGACGCGGCTGCTGCGCCGGGTGACGGCTCGTACGGTTTGTCGAAGTCCATGCCACCCGAGTTTCCGGAGGTGCGCGGAGGCGGAGAGGTGGCATAACGCGGAGCGCGCTCCTCGCGGCGCGTGCGCTCGCGCGAAGAGCGGCTTTCGCCGTTTGCTTCGCCTTGCGGCTTGCTGCGCGGCTGCCCCTGGCCCTGCTCCTGGCGCGGCTGCTGCTGGACGTTGCTGCTGGCGTTGCGCTGTGCGTCCTGGCGCGGTTGCTGCTGGCCGCTGTCGCGTTGCGGGGCGCCACGTTGCTGGCCACCGCGCTGCTGGCCGCCACGTTGCTGGCTGCCCCGTTGGCCACCACGGCCACGGCTTTCACCGCGCGATTCTTCCAGCGGCTCTTCGGAGCGCGCGCGCGGGCCAGCATCGAAACCGTCGAGCGAGCGGACATCCACCTTCTTGTTGATCAGGCGCTCGATCGCGCCCATCAGCGGACGGTCTTCAGCACACACCAGGGAAAGCGCTTCGCCGGTGGCGCCCGCGCGGCCGGTGCGGCCGATGCGGTGCACGTAGTCTTCGGCGACATGCGGCAGGTCGAAGTTCACGACATGCGGCAGGTCCTCGATGTCGAGGCCGCGCGCGGCGATGTCGGTCGCGACCAGCACCTTGACCTTGCCTTCCTTGAAATCCTCGAGTGCACGGATGCGCGCGTTCTGGCTCTTGTTGCCATGGATCGCATCGGCGTTGATGCCGTCCTTCTGCAGCTGCGTAGCCAGGCGGTTGGCACCGTGTTTGGTCTTGGTGAACACCAGCACCTGCGTCCAGTCGTTTCTCTTCACCAGCTGCGAGAGCAACTCGCGCTTGCGGCCGGCTTCCACGTGGTACGCGTATTGCGTGACCAGCTCGGCGGGCGTATTGCGGCGCGCCACCTCGACCGTCACGGGATCCTTGAGGAACTGGGCCGACAGCTTGCGGATCTCGTCGGAGAACGTGGCCGAGAACAGCAGCGTCTGGCGCATCGGCGGCAGCAAAGCAATGATGCGCTTGATGTCGGGGATGAAGCCCATGTCGAGCATGCGGTCGCCTTCATCGAGGATCAGGATCTGCACCTTGCCGAGGTTCACGGCCTTCTGGCCCACGAGGTCCAGCAGGCGGCCCGGCGTGGCGACGAGGATCTCGACGCCGCGCTTGAGCTCGTCGATCTGCGGTTTGATGTTGACGCCGCCATAGACGCAGAACGAACGCAGCGGCAGGTGCTTGCCGTAGCCCTTCACGCTCTCGTGGACCTGGATCGCCAGTTCGCGCGTGGGCGTGAGGATGAGGCAGCGCACCGGGTGCAGCGCGGGCGAGAAGCTCTTGGTGGCGAGCGGCGCGAGCCGTTGCAGCACCGGCAGCGTGAAGCCCGCGGTCTTGCCCGTGCCCGTTTGCGCGGCGGCGAGCAGGTCGCGGCCCGCGATCACGACCGGGATGGCTTGCAACTGGATGGGGGTGGGTTCGGTATAACCTTGCTCCGTGACGGCACGAAGCAGCTCGGGGATAAGCCCGAGGCTTTCGAAATTGGTACTGATGGCGATCTCCTGAACAAATCGGCCCGCGAAGGATTCGCTCCTTCGACACCGGTTCAGGCAGATGAATATGGAACTGCGAAGGATTCGGGAATCGGAACTGAAACCGCGAATGGGTGGGGGCGTTAACCGGATGAGACGCCTCGACCACCTGAGGCAGGATTATACCGTAGATGGCGCACGATACCCATTGATTTTGTGGGGGTTATTGCGTTTGCCGGGCAGGGGTATATTGGGCCCGACGCCCCCATCGCAACCGCCCTCGAAACTACCTGGAGAATTGAGATGAAACGAAGCTCACTGCTGGCCTCGCTCTGCGCTCTACTTGCTTTCCCGGCCCTCGCCGCGGAGCCCATCGCCATCGGCGTGAGCATCGCCCAGTCGCCGCCCGGATCGGTGGTGCAGGGGGTGCAGGTGAAGGACGGCATGGAGATCGTGAAGGACATGATCAACGCCAAGGGCGGGGTCCTGGGTCGCCCGATCAAGCTCATCTACGAGGACAACCAGGGCATTCCGGAGAAGGGCCGCGCCGCGGCCGAGAAGCTGATCAGCAAGGACAAGGTGGTGGCGCTCACCGGCGGCCACCAGAGCTCGGTGTGCCTGGCCGAGGTCGAGGTCGCGCACCGCTACGAGGTGCCGTACATCAACACCAACTGCTGGTCCGACGACGTGCGCAAGAAGGGTTACGCGGAAGTCTTCAACCCCTCCAACTACAACACGCGAGTCTCCACCGCGATGGCCGAAACCATCGCCGCGCTCAAGCCCAAGCGAGTAGTGGCCTTTGCCGAGAACACCGACTACGGCATCGGCCAGGCGAAGCTGCTCGCCGAAATCGTGAAGCAGAAGTCGCCCGCGACCGAGTTCAAGTACGAGACCCTCGATCGCGCGGGCAAGGACTTCACGCCCGCGGTGCTTGCGCTGCGCGCGAGCCCGCCGGACATGGTCGTCAACATCATGCTTCCCCCGGCCGCATACATCCTCATGAACCAGCTCTATGAGCAGGGTGTCGCGCCCAGCGCCAGCACCTGGCTGTACGACGGCGCGGGCATCGCGGACTATCCCGACTTCTGGCAGAACGTGAAGGACGCGGGCCGCTACCTGGTTTCGTTCGGCCTTTATCACCCCGCCATGCCGGTGCCGGCAATCGGGAAGCAGGTCGCGGCCGAGTACACCAAGCGCACCAAGGGCGAGCCGAACCGGCTCATCTTCCAGGCTGCCGACTCGCTGCTGCTGATTGTTGATGCGATCAAGCAGGCGAAAAGCGCCGAGCCGAAGGCGATCACCAAGGCGCTGCAGTCGATCAAGTTCTCGGGGGTGCGCGGCCCGCTCACCTTCTCCAAGGACCCCGGTTATTCATTCCAGCAGTGGGTCGATATTCCCTACGTGAACTACCAGCTCACCGAGGTGAACCAGCCGATCTCGAAGTCGGTGCTGATCCAGGGGCCGGGGCAGCCGCTGGCGGTGGAAAAGCTGCAGAAGCCCAAGAAGTAGGCGGGTGGATCTCAAGCAGGCGCTCGCCGGCTACGCCGACTGGCTCGGTTACGGCCACGGCGAGCGCGCCGCTGCGTGGTGCGCGCGCCTCGAGATCAATCGTCCCGAACTCGAAGTGTTCCAGTCCGCGCCCACGCCTCCCATGGCGGCTTACTGCGCGCAGCCATTCCCGGTTGCGCCGCCGGACGGCAAGGTCGGCGCCGCGGGTGAGGCGATGCCCGCGGATGGGGCGGCCGCCGTGGAACGCGCGCGCCGCGCCGCGCAACTCAACGCGTTCACCTACCTTCCGGAAGTCGTGGCCGCGCAGGGCCCGGGCCTGCTTTCGGGCGTTCCCGTTGCCATCAAGGACCTGATGGCCGTGGCGGGAATGCCGCTCACCGGTGGCACCAAGGCCCTCGATCGACGCATAGCGCAGCACGACGCCGCATGCGTGGCGCGCCTGAAGCGAGCGGGAGCGGTGGTCATGGGGCTCACCAACCTCCACGAGCTCGCCTACGGCATCACCAGCGACAATCCGCACTTCGGGCGTGTCGTGAACCCGGTTGCGAACGGGCGCATTCCCGGTGGCTCGAGCGGGGGCTCGGCAGCCGCAGTCGCGGCGGGCATCGTGCGCGCAGCGATCGGGACCGACACCGCGGGATCGGTGCGCATCCCGGCAGCTTGCTGCGGCGTCGTGGGTTTCAAACCGGGCTACGACACGGTTGCGCGCGAAGGCGTGCTCGATCTGGCGCCGTCTCTGGACCACGTCGGCCCGTTCGGGCGCACCGTCTCCGATTGCGCCACCATCTTCGCTGCGCTTCTTGGCCTGGACGCGGTGCCCGCGTGGCGCTACGACGGACTGCGCGGACGCACGATCGCGCGGCTGCGCGGCTACTTCGAGGAGCCGCTCGATGGCGACGTGCGCCGCGCGCTCGACGAGGCCGAGCGCGCGCTGCAGGCGGATGGAGCACGCACCGTGGACCAGACGATCGAGGGTGCGCACCTGGTACCCGCGATCCAGCTCGTGACCATCAGCGCCGAGGCGACCGCGGTGCACGCCGAGCGCCTGAGCGCGCGCGGCAACGACCTGGGCGAAGACGTGCGCGTGCGCATGGAGATGGGTCTCTTCCTGCCGGGGTCGTGGTACGTGAAGGCGCAGTGCATGCGCCGCGCATTGGTCGATCGCGTCGATGCGGCGTTTGATGGGGCCGAAGCGCTGTTGTGCGCCACCCTGCGCGCGCCGGCGCCGCCCGTCGGTGCGGCCCGTGTCGCCATCGGTGGGCGCGATTACGCGCTGCACACCGCGGTCACCAACCTCACGCAACCCTTCAACCTGGCGGGGCTGCCGGCAATCTCGATCCCGTGGGGACTGTCGGGCGACGGCGTGCCGATCGGCTTGCAGGTCGTGGGCGCGCGCGGTCGCGAGTGGCAGACGCTCGCCATTGCGCAACGCCTCGAGGCGGCCGCACCGCCGCTCGGCCAGCGCGCCGGCGCCTGACTGCCGCCGATGCTGGCACTCGACCTGCTCGTCAACGGACTGATCTTCGGGCTCTTCTATGCGCTCATGGCGGTTGGCCTCGCCATGATCTTCGGCGTGCTGAAGGTGGTGAACTTCGCGCACGGCGAGTTCTACATGGTGGGCGCATATACCTACGTGCTGGTGTCGATCAAGCTTGGCGTCTCGCCCTGGATTGCACTGCCGCTCGCCGCAGTGGCCGGCGCTCTGCTGGGCGCGGTGGTCGAGCGCCTGCTGATGCGCCCGCTGTACGCCGGTTATGCGAGCTGGAGCATCATGAAGGACGAGTACGCGGTGGTTGTCACCTTCGGGCTCTCGCTGCTGCTCATCAACCTGGTCGACAAGGTCGTGGGTCCGTATCCGTTCAAGGGGCCCGCGCTGTCGGACGTCTCGCGGCTCGCGATCGGCCCGGTGATGCTCAGCGGGCAGAAGCTCATCGCCGCGGGCCTGTCACTCGCGCTGCTGGTGGGGCTGGCGATATTCATCAAGCGTTCGCTGTGGGGGCGCCAGATCCAGGCGGTGGCGCAGAACCGCCTTGGCGCGTCGCTCGCGGGCATCGATGCGACGCGCACCACCAGCCTCATCTTCGCCATCTCGGGGATGCTCGCGGCGCTCGCCGGCGCGTTGCTCGCGCCGGTCATCAACCCGTCACCCGACGTGGGCGCGTTCCCCGCGATCAAGTCCTACGTGATCGTGGTCCTGGGTGGCATGGGGTCTATCTGGGGCGCGATGATCGCAGCAGTCCTGCTTGGCGTCCTCGAGTCCTACTTCGCGGTGTACGTCTCGTACGACTATCGCGACGCTCTCGGCCTGGGGATCCTGATCCTCGTGCTCATCTTCCGGCCGCAGGGGCTCATCGGCGAGAAGGGGCGCGACGTATGAATGACGCGCGCAACCTCTGGGCCAACCGGCTGCGCACCGACTTCCGCGCAGCGCTCGCCGTGGTTGCGGTCCTCGCGCTGCTGCCTCTTGTGGTTACCTCGCCCTACACACTCGGGATCCTCGTGGTGAGCATCTATTTCGCGCTGCTCTCGCTCGGCTGGAATCTCCTGGCGGGATTCACCGGGCAGTTCTCGCTCGCGCCCGCGGCGTTTGCGATGCTCGGCGCGTATGCAACGGCGCTCCTCGGCTATCACCTCAAGGCGCCCCTCTACGCGGGCATCCTCGCCGCCATCGTCGGCACTGCGGCGCTCGGCTGGGTGCTGGGGCGCATCGTGCTGCGGCTCAAGGGGCCGTACCTGGCGCTCACCACGCTCTCGTTCGCGGAAATCGCGCGCATCGTGGTCTACAACTCGTACAATTTCACGCGCGGCGACCAGGGGTTGAACGTCGCCACGCTGATGGAAAGCCGCGTCGGCTACTTCTACCTGTTCCTCGCGGTGCTGCTCGCCACACTGGTCGGGCTCTACGTGCTGCTGCGTGGCCGCGCGGGCCGCTTCTGGCTCGCGATCCGCGACGACGAGACCGGCGCCGAGAGCCGCGGCATCGACGTGGTGCGCTACAAGACTTTCGCCTTCGCACTCTCGTGCGCTATCTGCGGGCTCGCCGGCTCGCTCTACGGCACCTTCAGCCAGCTGGTGAGCCCCGAGCTCGGCCTGCTGCTGCAGACCGGCCTCGTGATCGCGATGGTGGTGATCGGCGGCATCGGCACCCTCACCGGGCCGCTCATCGGCGCGCTGGTGGTGTACCTGTCCTCCGAGTGGATGCGCGAGTTCGGCAACATCCAGCTCATCGTTTTCTCGCTCGCGGTGATCCTCTTCGCGCGTTTCCTGCGCACCGGCCTCTGGGGCCTTGCGACCGGGAGGCGCAGCTGAGCCTGCTGCGCATCGAGGGGCTCGCAAAAAGCTTCGGCGGCGTCGCCGCCGTCGACGACCTTTCGTTTGCGGTCGAGGAGGGCGAAATCCTCGGCCTGATCGGTCCCAACGGCTCGGGCCAGACCACGGCGCTGAACATGCTGTCGGGGTTTCTCGCGCCGGACGCCGGCCGCGCATGGCTGGCAGGCGAAGAGGTCACCGCAGCCAGCACCGTGTCGCTCGCCCGCCGCGGGCTGCTGCGCATGTTCCAGATGACGCGGGTGTTCGCTCGCATCACCGCATTCGACAACCTCGTGACGGCGGGGCTTGCCCGGGGGCTCGACCAGCACGAGGCCGGGCGCCGCGCTGAGGTGCTCCTCGACGAGCTCACCCTCGGGCCGGTGAAATACCTCGACGCCGGCCAGCTCTCCGGCGGGCAGCGCAAGCTGCTCGAGTTCGGCATGTGTTTCATCGAACCCCCGCGCCTGGCGCTCCTCGACGAGCCGTTCGCGGCGGTGCACCCGGTGATGCGCGAGACGATGGCGACCTTCATCCGGCGGCGCAACCAGCAGGGGCACACCTTCCTCGTGGTGAGCCACGACATGCCGATCGTGGTGGAGCTATGCCAACGCACGGTGTGCATGAACGCCGGGCGCCTGATTGCCGTAGGCCTCACCCGGGATGTGTTGCGCGAGCCGGCGGTGATCGAGGCCTACCTCGGGAGCAGCGCCGATGCCTGAGGTGCTCCTCAGGCTCGACAACGTCACCGCCGGGTACGCGCGCGACATTGACGTGCTGCGCGACGTCTCGCTCGAGGTGCGCGCGGGCGAGGTGAGCGGGCTCATCGGCCTCAACGGTGCGGGCAAGTCGACCGTCATCAAGACCGTCTGCGGTTTCCTGCAGCCGAAGGCGGGGCGCATCGAGCTGCGCGGCGAGTCGATCGCCGGCATCGCGCCACACCGGCTGATCGACCACGGCATCTGCTGCATCCCACAGGAGTCGAGCCTCTTCCCCTACCTTACGGTCGAGGAGAACCTGCTGCTGCCGATCCAGGGACGCGCACGGCGTTTCGGCGAGGCGCGCGGCGCGCGTTATGAGGAAGTGCTGGAGATATTCCCCGCCCTGCGCGAGAGGCGCCGCGCGCAGGCGGGCGACCTCTCAGGCGGCCAGCAGAAGCAGGTGGAATTCGCCAAGGCGTGGCTGCAGAACCCGGAGCTGTGCCTCATCGACGAGCCGAGCATCGGGCTGTCGCCGATCCTCGCCGAGGAGGTTTTCCGCTGGATCGAGAAGTTCGCGAGATCGGGAATGGGCGTGCTGCTTGTCGACCACAACGTGCGCCGCGTGGTGAAGATGTCGGACACGATCCACGTGCTCAGCCTCGGGCGCGTTTCGGCCTCCGGCGGGCGCGAGGACTTCCAGGGCGACCTGCACGAGCAGGTGCGCCAGTGGCTGGGACTCGACTTCTGATGCGTTTTGCCGCAGAGCCTCTCACCCTCGAGGCCTTCGCGCCATTCGGCCAGGTCATCGACACGGCTGGACGAACGCCGGAGGCGATCAACGCCGGGACAACGGCGCGTTATGCGGACCTCGCCTCGCTCGACCTGCGGGCCCCCGCAGCCGATCCGGTGCTCGGAATTTACGTGGCGCGCGCGCGCGCTTTTCCGCTGTCCATTGCGGTGCTCGAGCGCCATCGCGAGGCCGCGCAGGTGTTTGTTCCGCTCGGAGCGCATCGCTTCATCGTGGTGGTTGCCCCGGGTGACGAGGCGCCGCTGTGGCGGCAGGTGCGTGCTTTCATCACCGCGCCGTGGCAAGGCGTGAGCCTGCATCGCGGCTGCTGGCATCACGGACTGGTGGCGTTGAACGACGGCGACCGGTTTGTGGTGATCGAGGGCGGCGGCTACCGTGGCGACGTCGCCGAAGAGGCGGCGAGCGAGCCGATCGAGCTCGGCCCGCCGTGAGGCCTCATTTCATCAGCAACCCGGCCCTTTCGATGGTCGCGCGCTCCGCCACGTAGGTTTCCCGGGCCCATTTCGCGTAGTCGTCGCTGGACCGGTACCAATAAACCTGGTCGAGCTGCTGCAACACTTTCTTGTGTTCCGGATCGTCGAGCGCTTTCTTGAAGGCGTCGTGCAGGATCTTCACGACCTTCGGGTCCATGCCCCTGGGACCCACGATGCCGTAGGGCGAATAGGAAACCACGTCGTAGCCCAACTCCTTTGCCGTGGGTGCGCCCCAGCGCGCGCGCTGCTCGCCGAAGGTCACCAGCAGGCGGAAGGTGCCCGCATCAACGAACTTGCCCCAGCCGGTTGCGTCCGATTGCGCCATCACGTGCCCGCCCATCAAGGCTTGCGTCGAATCGGCGTTCCCCTTGAACGGCACGTGCAATAACTGGACTCCGGTCTTGCTGGCGACCTCTTCCATCAGCAGGTGCGGGCTGGTGCCGGTGCCGGTGGACCCGTAGGAGAGCTTGCCGGGATTGGCACGGGCGTAGGTGATGAAATCGTTGAACGACTTGAACGGCGAGTCCGACTTCACCACCAGCCCGAACGTGTAGCCGCTGATGCCGATGATGTAGGTGAAGTCCTTGATCGGGTCCCAATCGACCTTCTGGATGTACGGCTGGCGGAAAGCGGCGACCGTGAGCTGCGAGAGCGTGTAGCCATCGGGCTTGGCGTTCGCTGCCACGCCGGCGGGACCAATCATGCCGCCGCCGCCGGGTTTGTTCTCAATGATGATCGGCTGGCCCAGGTACTTGGCGGCGATCTCACCGAATTTGCGCAGGTGCGTGTCGGTGGATCCGCCCGCGGGCCAGGGGACCACCAGCGTGATCGGGCGGGTGGGAAAATCCTGCGCGGTGGCGCCCGCCGCCGCGAGTGCCAATACAGCTCCCGCCGCGACCGCGGCGCGTTGCATCCAGGTCATCTTCACTTGCCGCATGGAGCACCTCCCGGTCGTGGGACGCGCAAGCTTACACCGTCGGCTAGACTGCGCCCATGGACCTCAACTATTCCGCCGAGGAGATCACTTTCCGCGACATGGTGCGTGGCTGGTTGCGGGAAAACCTGCCGGTAGAGCTGCGCGAGAAAGTTGTTGGTTACGACCATTTCACCCGTGACGAATTGCTCGCATGGCACCGCATCCTCGCGGGCCAGGGCTGGATCGCACCCGCATGGCCGCAGGAGTGGGGTGGCACCGGATGGAATGCCGTGCAGCGCTACATCTTCGAGGAAGAGTGCGGCTATGTTGGAGCGCCGCCGCTGGTGCCGTTCGGATTGATGATGTGTGGACCGGTGCTGGTCCGCTTCGGCACGCCGCAGCAGAAGGCGCATTTCCTGCCGCGCATCTACCAGGGTGATGACTTCTGGTGCCAGGGTTATTCGGAGCCCGGCTCGGGCTCGGACCTTGCCTCCCTCAAGACACGCGCGGTGCGCAATGGCGAGCACTACGTCGTCACCGGCCAGAAGACCTGGACCACGCTCGCCCACTACGCCGACTGGATCTTCGGCCTCGTGCGCACCGGTGCCGCGGACCAGAAGAAGCAGGAAGGCATCTCCTTCCTGCTGATCGACATGAAGACACCCGGGATCACCGTGCGTCCGCTGATGCTCATGGACGGCGGCCATGAAGTGAACGAGGTTTTCTTCGATGACGTGAAGGTGCCGGTGACCAATCGCGTGCACGACGAGGGCGCGGGCTGGACCGTCGCCAAGTTCCTGCTTTCGCACGAGCGCATGAATACGGCGCGCATCGGCACCTCGCGCCGCGAGCTCGAGCGCCTCAAGGACTACGCCGCCCGCCAGACTGTGGACGGCCGCCCGCTCATCGAGGATCCGCGTTTCCGCGACAAACTCACGCGGCTCGAGGTCGAGCTCACCGCGCTTTCGATCACCAACCTGCGCTTCCTCGACCAACTTCGTGGAGGCCGCCCGCCGGGCGCGGAGATCTCGATGCTGAAGATTCGCGGCACCGAGATCCAGCAGATGCTCACGGAGCTGATGATGCAGGCAGCGGGGCCGCTGGCGCAGCCGTTCGCGGCCGTGGGCGAGGCGCCGGACTTCGACCTCTTCACCGCCGGGCTCGCGCCGCGGTACGCGAACTTCCGCAAGACCTCGATCTACGCCGGCTCCAACGAGATCCAGCGCAACATCATCGCCAAGCTGAGCCTCGGGCTCTGACGCCATGAACTTCGACTACAACGAAGAGCAGCAGCTGCTGGCCGAATCGGTGCGGCGCTTCCTGGCGCGCGACTACACGTTCGAGGCACGCAAGCAGATCGTGGCTTCGGAAAGCGGGATGAGCGATTCCATTTGGGCGACCTTCACGCAGATTAGCCTGCTCGCCGTGACCCTGCCGGAAGATGCCGGCGGCTTTGGCGGCGGCGCTGTTGACCTGATGGCGACGATGGAATCGATCGGCGAGGCGCTTGTGGTTGAGCCTTTCCTGCCAACGGTGGGCCTGGGGGCGAAGCTGGTGCAACTCGCGGGCAGTGAAGCGCAGAAATCGGAGCTGCTGCCGAAGGTGGCCGAGGGCGCGATGAAACTCGCCTTCGCCTGTACCGAGGAGCAATCGCGCTACGACCTCGCGCGCGTGTCCGTGAGCGCGCGGCGCGAAGGCAGCGGTTATGTAATCGAAGGGGGCAAGCGCATCGTGCTCGGTGGCGCCGTTGCGGATCGCTTCATCGTTTCAGCGCGCAGCGCAGGAGATACAGCCGACCGTGAGGGCGTGAGCCTCTTCCTGGTCGCTGCCGACGCACCCGGCGTCACGCGCACCAATTACCGCACGCTCGACGGAACGCGAGCCTGTGACGTTCGCTTCAACAACGTGCGAGTTGCCGCGGAAGCGATGCTGGGGCCCGAGGGTGCGGCGTTACCGGCGATCGAGGCGGCGGTGGATTTCGCCACCGCGTTGTTGTGCGCCGAGGCCGTGGGCGCGATGAAGTTCGCCAACGACACAACGCTCGAATACCTCAAGGCACGCAAGCAGTTCGGCGTGCCCATTGGTGCGTTCCAGGCGCTGCAGCACCGCATGGTGGACATGTTCATAGCCTGCGAGCAGTCGCGCTCGATGGCCGCTCTCGCCTGCACGCGCGTGGATACGGAGACGGATCCGGTGGAGCGCGCGCTCGCCGTTTCGGCGGCCAAGATCAAGATCGCCGATTCATGCCGCCTGGTGAGCCAGGAGTCGGTGCAGCTGCACGGCGGCATGGGCATGACGGAAGAGCTCAAGGTGAGCCACACCTTCCGGCGCCTGACGATGATCGCGCAGCAGTTCGGCGACGCGGACCACCACCTCGCGCGTTACGCGTCCTTGTCCGCCGGGCAGAACTCGCGCGGCCGGTAGACCAGCACCGTCTCCGCTGCCACGCCGCGCAGCTTGCGCTGTGTTTCTTCGTCGACGTCGAAGCCCGCCAGGTAGGGCAATTGATCCGGCGCGTATCCCGTCATCGTGTTGGCGATGATGAGCGCGGCGAGGAAAGCACCCGCGGGCGCCGAGTGATTGCCGTCCGCGTTGTGGAGAACCAGCGTGGGGTAGCGCGCAAGCGCCAGGTCCCAGGCCTGCGGAATTGGCGCCACACACGCGGGCTCCTTGCGGGCAATGGACGCGTGCAGCTCGAAGATGCGTTGCGTCTCGTCGATGCCCTGTCGCGGCCATTCGGGAAACAGGATCGGCAGCGACTTCTGGACGCGCGACATGCGGATCAGCGCCTCCGCGCCGGTAGTCGGATATTCGAACTGGCCGCTGGAGCTGTATTTCTGCGCCTGCAGCACCACATAGGTCCAGTTGCGCTCGCGCAGCAGCGCGAGTGAGGGCGCATGGATTGCGCGCTCCTCGAGGAACATCCAGTCGGGCGCCTCGGCGGACATCACGCTTTTTCCCGGCCGCGCGGCCCGCACCATGGTGGTCACCATCGCAGGCAGGTGGTTGACCGAGGTGTGGCTGTTGCCCATGAAGAGCAGGGAGATCTCGGCGACGATAATCGTCGGAGGGATCGACGGCTGCGGGGCCGGGTTGCCATCGCCACCCCCGCCGCAGGAAGCCAGCGCGAGGAGCAGTACTGCGAGAAGTCTATGCATCCTCCGAGGCTAGCGCAGCCGCCGCGACCGCGAACATCCTCCCGGGCGATTGGAGGAAAAAAGGAGGTGCCGCCTACGGGTTGAAGGTCTTGTCTTCGCCTGCCAGGCGCGCCAGGCGCGCTGCCGGTTTCCAGAAGCTGGCGTCGGCGCCTGTAGTGGCTGCGAACTGCTTCATCGAAGCAATGACGTTGGCCAATCCCACGCGGTCCGCGTAGAACAGCGGACCGCCGCGATGGCGCGGAAAGCCATAACCGGTGAGGTACACCGTGTCGATATCGGAGGCGCGTCGCGCGACCCCTTCCTCGAGGATATGCGCCGCTTCGTTCACCAGCGCATAGACGCAGCGTTCGACGATCTCGCGATCCTCGATGGCGCGTGGCTTGATGCCCATTTCGGAGCGCACCGCATCGATCACCGCGTCTACCGCTGGATCGGGGAGCGCTTCGCGCTTGCCCGGTTCGTAGCGGTACCAGCCGGCGCCGGTTTTCTGGCCGAAGCGTCCCATCTCGCACAGGCGGTCGCCGATCGGTTGCTTGCGCGTCGCGGGGTCTTCCGCATACAGGCGCTTGCGGATCGCCCACCCGATGTCGTTGCCCGCGAGGTCACCCACCCGGAACGGCCCCATCGCCATGCCGAAGGCTTCCATCGCGCGATCGACCTGCTGCGGGCTGGCGCCTTCCTCCACCAGCGCGCTCGCCTGCGCCTTGTATTGCTTCAGCATGCGATTGCCGATGAAGCCGTCGCAGACGCCAGAGACCACCGCCGTCTTGCCGGTTTTCTTCGCCAGTTGCATCACGGTTGCGAGGACGTCCTTCGCCGTTTCCCTGCCGCGCACCACTTCCAGCAGGCGCATCACATTCGCCGGGCTGAAGTAGTGCATGCCGATGACATCGCGCGGCCGCTGGGTTGCGGCGGCGATCTGGTCGACATCGAGCGTTGAAGTGTTGGTGGCCAGCAGCGCGCCGGGTTTCATCACCTCGTCGAGCTTGCGGAACACGGCTTCCTTGACGCCCATCTCCTCGAATACCGCTTCGACCACCAGGTCGGCATCGGCGATTGCATCGTAGGAAAGTGTCGGCGTGAGCAGCGCCATGCGTTGCTCGAGGCGCTCGGGCGTGAGCTTGCCGCGTTTCACTGCCGATTCGTAGTTGGCGCGGATGACAACCATCCCGCGATCAAGTGCCGCCTGCTGCGTCTCGAGGATCGTCACCGGAAAACCCGCGTTGACGAAGCTCATCGCGATGCCACCGCCCATGGTGCCGGCGCCGACCACCGCGATCCTGCGTATCGTGCGCACCGGCGTATCCGATGGCACGTCCGGAATACGCGCCGCGGCACGCTCGCTGAAAAATGCATGTCTCAGTCCGCGCGACTCGGGCGAATTCATCAACGCGAGGAAGAGTTCGCGTTCGTAGGCGAGGCCCTCATCGAAGGCTTTCGTCGTCGCCGCTTCCACCGCATCGATGCAGCGCTGTGGTGCCGGCAGGTTTTGGCTGCCCTTGGCGGCCTTCGCTCGCGCAGCGGCGAAATAGCCGGGATCGTCGGGCGCAGTGGCGGGACGATCGCGAACCCGCGGCCGTGAGTCGTCGCGCGCCACGTTGCGGGCGTAGCCAACGACGCCCTCGAGCCAGTCGCCGGTGATGACCTGGCCAATGAGGCTGCCCGAGAGCTTGTCGGCAAGGACGGGATCGCCGGTGACAATCATCTCCAGCGCGCGCTCCACGCCGATGGCCCGCGGCAGCCGTTGGGTTCCGCCCGCGCCGGGCAGCAATCCCAGCCTCACTTCGGGCAACGCGACCCATGCCTTCGGGGACGCCACGCGGTAGTGGCAACCGAGCGCGAGCTCGAGGCCGCCGCCCATGCAGTTGCCCTCGATCGCCGCAACCACGGGTTTGGGACTTGCCTCGCACATCGCGATCAGGTCGCGCAGCGTCGGCTTCTCCAGCGCCTTGGGTGTATTGAATTCGCGGATGTCCGCGCCACCGGAGAACAAGCCGTTCGCTCCCATGAGCACGATGGCGCGGATCGCGGGATCGGCCGCCGCTTTCGCCAGCCCGTCCGCGATCGCGACACGCGTGGAATGGCCCATGCCATTCACCGGTGGGTTGTCGAGGGTGACGACGGCAACCGCACCGTCGCGCACATAGTGGGCAGTCATCGGGCGATGTCGATGTATTTCCAGAAGTTGTAGGTCAGCATCGGCGAGCGGCGATAACCGATCACCGAGGGATACCACATGTCGGTGCGGATGCGGTTGGTGTTGATCTTCCACGGCGCGTAGGCGATCACCAGCCGCGCCATCTCCTGGTAGAGCCTGGTGCGTTCCGGGCTGTCCGGCATCCGGCGCGCGGCCTCGTAGAGGCGGTCGTAGGCGGGAAGCGCGAACTTGCCGAGGTTGCCGTCGACGTTCGGGCCGTAGAGCGAGGTGAGCCAGGTGACGGCGTCCGGCATCGAGGCGCTGCCGCCGAGCTGCCAGAACTGCACCTTGCCCGCGCGCGCCGCCTTGAGGATGTCGGGCCACTTGCCCTTGATGACGTTGAGCCGCACGCCGATGTCGTCGAGGCTGCGCTTCCAGAGCTCGTCGAACTGCGCGTCGCGCGCCGTCGGCGTGGAACTGAAGTTGATGACCAGCGCGCTGCCATCGGGGCGCTCACGGAAGCCGTCGCCGTCGCGGTCCATGTAGCCGAACATGTCGAGCAGCGCCTTGGCCTTCGGCACGTCGTATTCACCCGCAGTGGTGTGGAAATTCGGGTCGTAGCCCGCCACGCCCGGGCTCCACGGCGCCTCGGCCGCGACCGCCTGTCCCTTGCGGATGATGTTGATCTCGTCCTTCGTCTTGTACGAGAGCGAAATGGCGCGCCGCAACGCCACCTTCTCCGGCTCGTAGCCGCCGACAATCGGGTCGGTCATGTTGAAGAAATTGTAGGTGAGGTCGAGGGCAGGCAGCTGCTCCATGCCGATGCCGCGCCGCGCCAGGTTGGCGGCCACCTTGTTGTTGGGGAACGCCTGGTTGGAGAATTCCTCCGGCACGAGGAAGATGAAATCCATCTCCGCGTTGAGGAACGAAAGCCATCGCGGCTGTGTCTCCTCGATGATCGAGACCTCGACCCGGTCCACCACCGGAATGCGCTTGCCTTTCATCTGCGCGAGGATTTCGCGCCCGCGATCGTCGGTTGCTTCGCCGTCGTAGTATTGCTCGCGGAAGCCGGGGTTCTTCTCGAACACCATCTTCGAGCTGCGTTTCCAGAAGGCCAGCCGGTAGGGTCCGGTGCCGACCGGGTGGGATCCCATGTCCTCGCCATAGAGCTCGGCTACCTCGCGCGCCACGGCGCACGAAATGCGGCAGTCGGCGAACTGGAACATGAAGGTTCCCAGCGGCTCCTTGATCTTCACCTGGAAGGTGTATTTGTCGATCACCTTCAGGCCTTCGATGGGGGCGTCGTAGTCGAACCTGTTCGCCTTGCGCGCCTTGCTGGCGGCTTCATCCGCTCCGACGATGTACGGTTCGACCTCGGCGATCTGTGTGGCGCGCACCTTCGGGTCGAGCAGGCGCTTGAAACTGTAGATGTAGTCTGCCGCCACCAGCTCGCGCTTCCGGCCCTTGAACGCCGGATCGTCGAGGAAGTAGGTGCCGGGCTTTACCTTCAGGGTATACGTCGTGCCGTCGGCGCTCACCTCGGGCATCGCCTCGATCGTGTTCGGCTTGAGCTTGAGCGGCCGCGCCAGGTAGTCGTAGTTGAGCGGCGACTCGAACATCGCCTGGTTCACGATGTTGGAATAAGCGTCCTGGATGCGATGCGGATCAAAACTGGTTTCCGCGACCTCGAAGGCGTAGCGGAAAGTCTTGGGGCCATCGGCCGCGGCCGATGGAACGCCCGCCAGTGCGAGCAGCAGGGTCAGGAGCAGTTTCATGCCCCCATTTTCCTACTTTTTCGTGGCGGAGCTGACGTCGTATGCGTTCGGGCTGGTTGGAATGGCCTTGCCGTCCTTGTCGAGCAGCGTCGGGATGTTGGGATCCCCCGCCTTGTAGACGCGGACATTCGGGCTTCCAGTCACCGCGGGTGCGGCTTTTTTCGGGGCTACAACCTTCTTCACTGGCTGGGCCTTCTTCACCGGTTGGGCCTTTTTCGCCTCGAGCTTTTTGGGAGACTGCGCAGCGCCCTTGGAAGGTTGGGGGGCGGGCTTCGCCTCCTCTACGAGGGGCTGCACCTGCGCCGCGGCACTCGCCACAGCGAGGGCAAATGCCAGCGGGAGGAGGGTTCGTGCGGTCTTCATGGGCGGCTTTCGGTGGGATGGGACTAGCGCGCCGGAAGGCGGGCGGGGTCGATGTCGACGTATTTCCAGAAGTGGTTACCAAGCATTGCAGGGCGACGATAACCCACCACCCACGGATACCACATGTCGGTGAGGATACGGTGGGTCTGGAACTTGGAGGGCGCATACGCCACGATCAGGCGCGTGAGCTCCTGGTACATCTTCGTACGCTCGGGGCTGTCGGGCGTGGTGCGCGCCTTCTCGTAGATCCTGTCGTACGCCGCAAGCTGGAAACGCGAGCGGTTGCCCTTGAAGCCGGCGTTGGGGCCGTAGTAGGTCTGCAGCCAGCTGTCGGCGTCGGGCGCCGCTGCCGAACCCCCAAGCTGCCAGATCATCAGCTTGCCGGCGTTGGATTCCTTCAGCAGGTCCTGCCAGCGGCCCTTGCGCACGGTGAGGCGCAGGCCGATGTCGTCCATGCTGCGTTTCCAGTTCTCGTCCATCTGCACGTCGCGCGCCGTAGGTGTGGAATTGAACACCAGGGCGAGTGGCTTGCCGTCGGGCGTTTCGCGATAGCCGTCGCCGTTGCGGTCCAGGTAACCGAACATGTCGAGCAACGCCTTTGCCTTGG
The DNA here is from genome assembly GCA_039915735.1 of Usitatibacter sp. Classification (GTDB taxonomy): domain Bacteria; phylum Pseudomonadota; class Gammaproteobacteria; order Burkholderiales; family Usitatibacteraceae; genus Usitatibacter. The sequence goes on from JBDSMR010000032.1 coordinate 26,721, forward strand.
TGGGGCTGTATTCGCCCGCGCTGGTAGTGAAGCCCTCCTGCCAGCCCGCCACACCGGGGCTGTAGGGCGTTTGCGCCCGAATCGCCTGGTTCTTGCGGATGATCGCAATCTCGTCGCGCACGTTGTAGCCGAGCGAGATGGCGCGACGCAGGGCGACACGCTCCGGCGTGTAGCCGCCGAGCATCGGGTCGTCCATGTTGAAATACGCGAAGGTGAGGTCGAGTGCCGCCACCTGGCGCATCTCGATGCCGCGCTTCGCGAGGTTGGGCGCGAGCTTGTTGTTGGGCATGCCGACGTTGGCGAACTCCTCAGGCACGCGGAACACGAGATCCATCTCGCCATTGAGGAACGAGAGCCAGCGCGGCTGCTCCTCCTCGATGATCGCGATCTCGATGCGCGGGATGATCGGCAGGCGCTTGCCTTTCATCTTCGCGAGGATCTCGCGGCCGACGTCGTCGGTGGCCTCCGCATCGAAGTATTCCTCGCGGAAATCGGGATTGGCCTCGAGCACGATGCGCGAGGAGCGCTTCCAGAACGCGAGCCTGTAGGGGCCGGTCCCGACGGGATGCGCGCCGATGTCATCGCCGTGGAATTCCACCACCTCGCGCGCGACGGCGCAGGAGACGCGGCAATCGGCCAGGTTGTAGACGAAGTTGTAGAACGGGTCGTTGAGTTTGATCTGCAACGTGTAGCGATCGAGGACCTTGAGCCCCTCGATCGGCTCGTCGTAGTCGAACTTGCCGCGCTTCGTCGCACGCGCAATCGCTTCGCTGGTGCCGGCGATCACGCCCTCGACCTCGCCCAGCAGCGGCGAAGCCTGTTTCGGGTCGAGCAGCCGCTTGAACGAGTAGGCGTAATCCTCGGCCACCAGCTCGCGCTTTTTCCCCTTGAAAACCGGATGGTCGGTGAAGTAGATGCCGTGCTTCAACCGCAGGATGTAGGTCTTGCCGTCGGCGCTGATCTCCGGCATCCCGGTGAGCGTCACCGGCACCATCTTCAACGGGCGCGCGAGGTAGTCATAGTCGAGCGGCGTCTCGAAGATCGCGGATTCGATGAAGTTCGAATAGACGTCGCTGGTTTTCTGCGGATCAAGCGTGGTTTCGGCGCGCTCGAAAGCGTAGCGCAGGACCTTCTGCGCGCGGTCCGGGGGGAAGTCGGCCGCTGCCGCCGTCAAAGACAGCAATCCGCAGATGAACGCCGATGAATGCAGATTCAGGACATGCCTGGCAATGTGGTGTTGCATCTTTCCTCCGTCATGAACTCGCGCAGCGCCTTTGCGGTATGGCCGCGAGCGCCGGCCTTGAGGAAATCATCCGGCACCGCAGCCAGCACCACTCGCCCGCCGCCATCACCACCTTCCGGACCCATGTCGACGATCCAGTCGGCCTCCGCGATGACATCGAGATTGTGCTCGATCAGCACCACGGAATTGCCGGCATCCACGAGGCGATGCAGCACGCGAATGAGCTTCTCCACATCCGCCATGTGCAGCCCGACGGTAGGTTCGTCGAGCACATACAGCGTGTGCTGCGTGAAGGTGCGGCCAGGCCGTGGCGCCTGGTTGGTCCTCACCTTGGACAGCTCCGTCACCAGCTTGATCCGCTGCGCTTCGCCGCCCGAGAGGGTGGGGCTTGCCTGGCCCAACGTGAGGTAACCCAGGCCAACATCCTGCAACAACAGCAGGCAGTGGTGGATCGAGGCGTGGCTGGAGAAGTAGTCGACGGCCTCGTCCACACTCATCGCCAGCACGTCGCCGACGCTCTTGCCGCGCATCTGCACCGCGAGTGTCTCGGCGTTGAAGCGCGCGCCGTTGCAGACCTCGCAGATCACCTTCACGTCCGGCAGGAAACTCATCTCGATGGTTTTCATGCCCTGGCCGTCGCAGCCGTCGCAGCGACCGCCCGCCGTGTTGAAGGAGAAGCGGCTCGCGGTGTAGCCGCGGATGCGCGCTTCCTGCGTGTCGGCGAAGAGCTTGCGGATATTGTCGAAGAAGCCGACGTAGGTCGCGGGGCAGGAGCGCGGTGTCTTGCCGATCGGGGTCTGGTCGACCTCGAGCACGCGCGTGACCGGCTCCCACCCCTTGATCGCCTTCGCGCCCGAAACTCCTCCAATGGGCTTGCGGTCGCGCGTCGCGGCCACGAGGCGCGAGAGATTTTCGTGCAACACGTCGCGCGCGAGCGTCGACTTGCCCGAGCCCGAAACACCGGTGACAACCGAAAGCCGCGCCAGTGGGAATCGCACCTGCGCGTCCCTGAGGTTGTGCAGGTTCGCCCCCCGGACTTCGATGGCGGGCGCGTTGCGCGGCACCGGGCGGCGCGCCTGCACCGGGTGCTTTAGCGGCGTGCGCAGGAAGTGCCCGGTGAGCGATTTGGGATTGGCCTTGAGCTCCTCGGCATTGCCCTGCGCAACGATGTAGCCGCCCAGGCGTCCCGCGCCCGGGCCGAGGTCGATCACGTGTTCCGCGCGGCGGATGGTGTCTTCATCGTGCTCGACCACGATGAGTGTGTTGCCCTTGGCGTTCAGGCGCGAGAGCGTATCGAGCAGGATCTGGTTGTCGCGCGGATGCAGGCCGATGGTGGGCTCATCGAGGATGTAGCAGACGCCGCGCAGGTTGGAGCCGAGCTGCGCCGCGAGGCGAATACGCTGCGCCTCGCCACCGGAGAGCGTCGGCGCCCCGCGGTCGAGCGAAAGGTAGCCCAGGCCCACCTGCTCGAGAAAACCGAGGCGCGCGCTGAGTTCCGTGAGGATATCGCGGGCGATTTCCTGCTCGCGACCCGCTACCGAAATCTTCTCGAAGAACGTGTGCGCCTTCGAGATCGGCTGCGCACTCATGTCCGCGATCGAGGACCCGCGGAAACGCACCGCGAGTGCTTCCTTGTTGAGGCGCTTGCCGTGGCAGGATTCACAAGGCTCGTCCAGCTCCAGCCAGTCGACCCATGAATCGAGCACGTGGTCCTCGGTGCCGGTCTTCGAGCGTTCGTCGTCCCACTTCACTTCGTCGATCTTGAGGCCAGTGCCGTAACATGCCGCACACCAGCCGTGTTTCGAGTTGTACGAGAAGAGGCGCGGATCGAGCTCCGGGAAGCTGCGCGCGCAGGAAGGGCAAGCGCGCTTGACCGAATAGATCTGCGTCTCGCGATCGCCCCAGCCCTGGCAGCAGACGTGCAACACGCCCTTGCCCATCTCGATGGCCTGCTCCACGGCGTGGCGCAGCTGCTTTTCGTTCTGCGGTTGCACCAGCACTTCGGCAACCGGCAGTTCGATGGTGTGTTCGCGGAATCGGTCGAGGCGCGGCCAGCCCTTGGTCGGCAGGTACTCGCCATCGACGCGCAGGTGCGAAACCGCCTTGCCGAGCGCCCACTTGGCGAGGTCGGCGTAGAAGCCCTTGCGATTGGTGACCAGCGGTGCGAGCACGGCGATGGTCCTGCCGCGTTGCTCCTTCATCAGGCGCGCGACGATTGCATCCATGCTCTGCGGCTCGATCGGCACGTCGCATTCGGGGCAATACTGCGTGCCCAGCTTCACGAACAGCAGGCGCAGGAAGTGGTGGATCTCGGTCTGCGTGGCGACCGTGGACTTGCTGCCGCCACGGCTGGTGCGCTGCTCGATCGCAACCGTCGGCGGAATGCCGAAAATCGCGTCGACATCGGGCTTCGAGGCCGGCTGCACGAACTGGCGCGCGTAGGCGTTGAGCGACTCGAGGTAGCGGCGCTGGCCTTCCGCGAACACGATGTCGAAGGCGAGCGTGGACTTGCCGGAGCCGGAGACGCCGGTGATGACCGTGAACTTCTCGCGCGGGATCTCGACGTCGATGTTCTTCAGGTTGTGCTCGCGGGCGTTGCGCACCGAGATGGATTTTCTCCCTCTCCCCTGGGAGAGGGCCGGGGAGAGGGTGTATTCGCGCTCCGCTTCGCTTGCAACGGGAACGCCGATTGCCGCGGATGAAAGCGCCGATGGACGCCGATCAAGCGTGAGTGCATCTTCGTAGTTGAGAAGTGCGCGGCCGGTATGTGAGGCCGCGACCTCCTTGATCTGGTCGGGAGTGCCGACCGCCAGCACCTCACCCCCCGCATCCCCGCCTTCGGGACCGAGGTCGATCAGCCAGTCGGAAGCGCGGATCACGTCGAGGTTGTGTTCGATCACGACCAGCGAATTGCCGGCGTTGAGCAGCTTGCGGAACGACGCGAGCAGCTTCGACACGT
>JBDSMR010000059.1:0-16349 GCA_039915735.1 Usitatibacter sp.
AAATCGGCACGCCCAGCGTGCGGCCCAATGCCTCTTTCAACGCCGGGTAGCGGTATTCGATCTGCTCGCCCCGGCGCAGCTTTTCGCGGTTCTTGAGGTACGGATGCACCATGCCGCCCTGGATCGGCCCGGGCCGCACGATGGCGACCTCGACCACCAGGTCGTAGTACCTGCGCGGCTGCAGGCGCGGCAGCATCGACATCTGCGCGCGGCTCTCGATCTGGAACACGCCGATGGTGTCGGCCGCGCAGATCATGTCGTAGACCTTGGCGTCGTCGTTCGGGATCTGATGCATCTGGACCGACGTGCCACGCCACCGGTTCATGAAGCCGAGCCCGCGCTGAATGGCGCTCAGCATGCCTAGCGCCAGCACGTCGACCTTGAGCATGCCCATGGCTTCGAGGTCGTCTTTCTCCCACTGGATGACGGAGCGGTCCGCCATCGACGCCTTCTCGACCGGCACCAGCCGCGTGAGCTTGGTCTGCGTGAGCACGAAGCCGCCGACGTGCTGACTCAGGTGGCGCGGAAAGCCCTTGAGCTTGTTCGTGAGTTCGAGCCACAGCTGCAGCTTCGTCAGGCTCTCGCGCACGCCGGCGCGGGCCATCGCTTCTTCGAGCCGGTCGACCAGCACGGTCTGGTCGAACCAGTAGTGGTCTTTGGCGAACTCGTCGACCAGGCGCTCGTCGACGCCCATCGCCTTGCCGACATCACGCAAGGCGCTGCGGGAGCGGTAGCAGATGACCACGGCGGCGATGGCGGCGCGGTCGCGACCGTACTTGGCGTAGATGTACTGGATGACCTCTTCGCGCCGCTGGTGCTCGAAGTCGACGTCGATGTCGGGCGGCTCGTTCCTCTCTCTGGAGATGAAGCGCTCGAAGAGGACCGACATGCGCCCCGGATCGACCTCGGTGATGCCGAGGCAATAACAGACCGCGGAGTTGGCCGCCGAGCCACGTCCCTGGCAGAGGATCTTCTCCTGCCGCGCGAAGGCGACGATGTCATGCACCGTGAGGAAAAACGGCTCGTACTTGAGTTCCTCGATGAGCTTGAGCTCGTGCTCGACGGTCCGCAGGACGCTGGCGGGGGGATCACCCTTGTAGCGCTGCGCGATACCCTCCTGCGTGAGCCTGCGAAGGTGCGTGGTGGGTGTCTGGCCAGGCGGCACCAGCTCTTCCGGATATTCGTAGCGGATCTCGTCGAGCGAGAAGGTGCAGCGGCTGGCGACATCCAGCGTGGTGGCCAGCAGGCGCGCGGGATAAATCGCGGAAAGGCGGCCGATGCTGCGCAGGTACCTCTCCGAGTTAGGCTGGAGGCCTTTTCCCGCTTCGGCGAGCGTGGTCTTCAGGCGGATCGCGGTCATCACGTCCTGAAGCTTCTTGCGCGCACGGATGTGCATGTGGACGTCACCCGCCGCGACGCAGGGCAAGCCGCTTTGACGCGCAATGGCCTCGATGGCCTCGATGCGACGGTTGTCGTCGGCGCCACGATGCAGCTCGATGCCCAGATACGCCGCACCGGGAAAACGTTGCGACAGAAAACTGGTGTCAGACACGATTTTTGAAGCGGTCTCGCCAGAAGTCGTGTCTGACACCAGTTTCCCGGGTAGCCCGATGGCCAGCAATCCCTCGGGCGATTGCGGCAAGTCCTCGCGCGCCAGCTTGTATTCGCCTTTCGGCGCCGCCCTCCTCGCACGCGTGATCAGCTCGCAGAGGATTTCGTAGCCGCGGATGTTGCGCACCAGCAGCACCAGCCGCATTCCCTCGATCAGCGTGAATTCCGCGCCGATGATGAGCTTGAGGCCCGCGTCCTTAGCCGCGCTGTATGCGCGCACTACGCCCGAGACCGAACATTCATCGGTGATGGCGATCGCGGAATAGCCCAGCTCCATCGCGCGTTCCACCAGCTCCTCCGGATCCGAAGCCCCGCGCAGGAAGGTGTAGTTGCTGAGGCAATGCAGCTCCGCGTATCCCGGGATCATGCGAACACCCCATGCAGGAACCACGAGGAAGGATCGCGATGCTCGCGGAAGATCCAGAATGTCTCGCCGCGTTCGTTGGCTGCTACATAGTAATCACGCCGTACTTCCTGCCCATCCCACCAACCGCCCTCTATCCGCTCCGGACCCAACGTGAGATCGAGCAAGCCCTGCAGCGTGGGCTGGCCCTTCTCCGTGATGAGCTTGTGCGGACGATTGAGCAGCCAGGTGGGTCGCCTCGGGATAGAACCAAAAACCAGGGACAGACCCTCTTTTTCACCGGCCGGTGAAAAAGAGGGTCTGTCCCTGGTTTTTCTTTTCCAGTCCTTTTCAGGCCGATGATCGTTGGCGAGCGCGATGCCGAAGACGCGGTCGCTTCCCAAACGCGCGCTCAGCCTTTCGAGCAGTCGTTCGGCATCGACCTTCTGTTCCGCGGCGCCCGGCAGCCATGTGGACACGCGAGGCGTGTAGGCCAACAACGCTTCAGCGCGCAGTTCGAGGCCAATGGTGGACGAAGGCAACTTGAGGCGGCCGAGCTTCTCACGCGCGATGGCGAGTATGAAATCCGCCTCCCGCTCGGGGGAAGCGAATTCCAGTTCCATGTGCGTACGCGCCTTGCGCGCATGTTCAAGCCGCAGCAACAACCGCTGCACACCCATGCCGCGGCCGCGCGCATAACCTTCCATCTCCACCAGCATCCGCCTGAGCGGAAACAGCAACGACTCCACGCCCTCCGCTTCCGCCGGCAATTCGAGGCGCGAGCGAAACCGCGGCGGCGCGACATACGGCAGGCGCGGATCCGCAAGGCGTCCCATCAGGCGGTCCAGTGAAATCATGATCTCGGGGCCGAAGCGTTTCGAGATGCCTTCAGCGGGCAAATCGAGCATGTCTCGCAGTCGCAGCACGCCAAGGTCCGTGAGCCGCGCGAGTGTCTTCTCCGGCCAGTCGAGCAGGAACAGCGGCAGGTCCCCCAGGCGTTCGCGCAACTCGACTGAAGTCAGGCACGCGCGCACCGGCTTGCCCTGCGCCTGCGAACGCGCGAACAGTTTCGCGGCCAGCGCGGTGGGTGCAATTCCCATCGCAGCGCGGAAGCCAAGATCACGAATGCCTTGCCGGATCGCCACCGCGAGCTTCGCGTGCCCGTCGAAGAGGCGCAGGCTGGCTTCCACTTCCAGCACCACGCCCTGCCCGTCGATGCTGACCATCGGCGTGAACTGGCAGGCCCACGCAGCGATGCACTCCAGCGCTTCGCGTTCCGCGTTGATATCGCGATCGATCGAACGCAGCTCCCCCGCGAGAACTTTCGCCGCCGCAACCGCCTGGCCCTCGCGAATGCCCGCGGCTAGCGCGGCCGCATTCGCACACGCCACCAGCGGGCGTTGCGCGGGACCTTCCGCGATCACGAGCGGCTGGAGACCAGGACCGGCGCGTTCAGCGATCTGGAGGGCGAGTGCGGGAAGCTCGAGTGCGACCCAGAGCATGTGTCCCCTCGGGCTCCCTCTCGTTGGAGGGAAATGGGCTGGACCAGCGGCGGACCGCGCCGCTTGGGAATGCGCACCTTCACCACGCCGGGGGCGGCGGAAACCACCACGCGCAGATGTGAAGGCGTTGAATGCCTTTCGGCGAGTGTCGAGCGGAACAGCACCGCCATGCAGCGCCCGGTTTCAGCGGCCATCTGCAGGCGCCGCAGCCACGCGTATTCCTCCGCGAAGCGCTCCATCCACAACATCACCGCGCCACAAGCGCCCGACTTGAGCGATTGCTCCGCAGCCCACAGCGCATCTTCCCGATCTGCGGGGCGGATGACGAGACAGCTTTCCAGCGCAAGGCCTGACTGGGCAATTGCCGGGGCATAAGGCAGGTGGGGGGGATTGACCCACGCGATGAGGCGCTGGCCTTCCGCGGCTCGACGCAACGCGCCGGAAAGAAACGAAACCTCGCCGATGCCTGCCGCCTCATGCAGCACTTCCGTAAGCGTCGACTGCGGCCATCCGCCGCCGGGTAACTCCGCGTCGAGCTGCGCGTGTCCTGTGGGCACGACGGGATGCACGACATGCTCCAGCTCGCCACCACGCCAGACACCGGGCAATTGCACCAACTGGGCAACGGTGGCCTTCATCAGCGCGTGGCGTGCAGGTTGCGAATGACGCCGACCGCGACACCTTCGATGGCAAGGCGGTCGCGATTGAGATCGAGATGCAGCGTCTGGAAATCCGGGTTGGCGGGGATCAGCTCCGCCTTGTGGCCGCGCACCTTGAAGCGCTTGACCGTAACCTCATCGCCGATGCGCGCGACCACGATCTGCCCGCTGCGGGCTTCCGTGGTGCGATGGACCACGAGCCAGTCGCCTTCGAGGATTCCCTCGTCACGCATCGAAAGGCCGATTACCTGCAGGAGGTAGTCCGCCCGCGGGTTGAAGAGGTCCGGATCCACCGGATAACGGCCGAGCATGTTCTCGATGGCGAGGATGGGGCTGCCCGCCGCCACGCGCCCGACGAGTGGCAGGCCGTTTACCTTGGTCAAGCGGATGCCACGAGCCAGGCCAGGAGAAAGCTCAAGCGCGCCCTTTTTCTCAAGTGCAATCAAATGCTTGGCGATGCCGTTGGTAGAAGACACGCGGAGGATGCGCGCCAATTCCGGGCGCGAGGGAGGACGCCCGTGTTCCGCGATATGGGCGCGGATTACCTCGAGGATTTCAGCCTGGCGTGTAGTGAGCGCGGCTTCCATGGATGGTGATAATCCTATCACCTATCCGGTCACGCGCTGCAACTACATCAATACATTCACGAGGGCGTTGCCGATTCCCACCAGCGCCGAGCCTGAAATGAGGCCGGCGCAGATGGGCTCCATGCCCTCGACCCAGAAAGTGTGCCCTTTGGTGCCCGGCGTGTGGTGCTTGCGCCCCATCACCCAGAAGACCAGCGCGCCCACCCACATCGCCAACGACGCTTCCGGCGGAAGCACCACACCCAGGCCAATCGAAACCGCGGAGAGTGGGAAACGTCCCTTGGTGATGATGCGCATCACCTCGATGAAAATCGCCGCGACGGCTGCAACCACCATCGAAACGACGGCGGAGTACGGCAGGCTGCTCACACCCTTGGCGATCAGCTCCGCCACGCCCTTCCATTGCAGCGCTCCGGGGAAAGCAAACGAATCCGACAGGATGGTGGAGGCGGAGCGCACGCCGTTGGCATCGGGCGGCAGGAACAGCAGGAAGAAAAGCGGAACGCAGAAGATTGCGCCCGACACGATGCCGATCACATGGCCCACCGCCTGCTGCCGCGGCTTGGCGCCCAGCATGTACCCCGGCTTGATGTCGGAAAGCAGGTTGGCGGCGTTGGAGGCTATCTCCGAGGTCATGCCCGCCGGGATCAGGTTGCTCGCCGGGTTGGTGTGGTCGATGGCGCCCATCGTGAACTGGGTGATCTTGCTGAGCGAGCCCGTGGGTGTCCATGACGTAAGCGCCATGGAGTTGGCGCAGATGATGGAGAGCACGAAGATCAGCGGCAGCGAAATGAAGGCCAGGAACCAGGGCACCCCGAAGAATGCGTGGCTCACCCACGCGCCCAGCACGCTGAAAATGGGAATGCCAACAGCCGAGATCCAAAGCGGAAATTCGATGTGCTTGAGCACGTCGGTCCCGCGTGTCTTCTGGCCACCCAGGTTGCGGAACGCGCTGATGATGATCTGCGGGCGGCCGGCCAGGCTCACGAGCGAGCCCACCACCATCATGGTGACACCCCACCACAGCGACCACTGGTTGACGATCTCGCTGCGGGAGATCGGCACCACGACGCCGGTGGGGCCGACGCGGGCGGCGATGTCGCCAGCCTGGATCATGATCGGCGCGAGGATCACGAAGTTGATGAACGCGCCGAGGATCACGCTGCTGGCTACCGCGATCCCCATGAGGCCACCCACGCCCAGCATCGCGACATCGAGCGTGAGTCGCAGGCCCAGTTGGCGAATGTCCGTGCCGAGGATGCGGGGCACATACGTGGAGACCGCGTAGTAATAGGTGTCGAGCCGCTCATGGAAGGTCCACGGCTCCTTCATGCCGGCCCATTCATGCATGCGAAGGATCTTGAACTGCAGCAACTTCATCCAGCCGTCGCTGATCAGCACCTGGTATGTGGCGGCGGCGAGCGCGGTGTAAGCCAGCAACTTGGCCTTGAACATGCCGGCTGCAGCCGCGCCGGTGTAGAGCGCATCGAGCACCACGCCGGCCGCGCGCCCCTCGGGAAATGGCAGCTGGTCATCGTTGATGAATCGCCGCTTGAGCGGGAATGCGAGCAATACGCCAATGACGGAACACACCACCATCCACGCAATCATGTGGAAGGGATCGATGACCGTGTTGGTCACCAGCATGTAGGCCGTTAGCGCAGCAGCCAGCGGCGTCACCATGTAGCCTGCTGCCGTCGCGATGGACTGCGTGCAGTTGTTTTCGAGGATTGTGAAATCCTGTGCGAAGCCAGCGGCATTCATCAGCCGGTACATCGCGAAGGCGAGGATCACCGAGGTGAGGCCCACGCCGATGGTGATGCCGGTCTTGGCCGCGATGTAGAGGGCCGTCGCGCTCAGAACCCCACCGAGGAAGAAACCGGTGAGGGCCGAGCGGATGGTGAGCTGCGCCATGTCCCCGCGAAAGACGTTCTCCAGCCACCAGCGATCCTTCTGCTCGCGGCTCCAGCTGCTGATCTCCTTCGGTGAGAGCTGTTTCAACGCCAAGGCGGTATCCATCGCTTTTCACAGCAATACGCTGCGTGGCCCGCATTATGCCGGTTAGAATTCCGGCCATGAACGACGGCAATGAGAAGAAACAAAAACAGGTCGAGGAACCATCGGCGGCCTCTTTGACTGAAGAGGCCGCGATCCGGATCCAGGCTTACTCCACCTTGGCGCCCGATGCCTTCACGACTTTTTCCCAGCGTGCGGTTTCTTCCGCCATCACGCGGCCGAAGTCCTCCGGCGTTCCGGGAATGGGCCTGCCACCCAGCTCCGCGAGCTTCTTCTGCATGGCCGGGTCGGCAAGCGCGCGATTCACTTCCGCATTCACCTTGTCGATGGCCTCTTTCGGCGAACCCTTCGGCATGCCGATACCGAACCATGCGGTGGCCTCGTAGCCAGGAACAGTGTCGGATACCGACGGGACGTCCGGAAGATTGGAGTCACGCTCCTTCGTCGTCACGCCAAGCGCACGCAGCTTGCCGCCCCTGATGTGGTTGATCGACGAAGGCAGGTTGTCGAACAGGACGTCGACCTTGCCGGAGATCAGGTCGATAAGCGCGGGGCCGGCACCCTTGTACGGCACGTGCAGCATGTCGCAGCCCGTCATCATCTTGAACATCTCGCCCGACATGTGAACCGAGGTGCCGCTGCCCGACGAGGCCATGTTGATCTTGCCGGGATTGGCCTTGCAGTAGTCGATGAACTCCTTGACGGTTTTCGCCTTGAAGTCCGCCGGCACTTCCATCACGTTGGGAGACTTGACGATGCCGGCCACCGGCGCGACATCGCGCAGCACGTTGAACGGGAGGTTGTGATACAGCGTCGCGTTGATGCCGTGCGCCGGGTTCATCAGCAGCATGGTGTAGCCGTCCGGCGGCGACTTGATCGCAAGCTCGGTGCCGATGTTGTTGCCGCCACCGGGCTTGTTTTCGACGATGAAGGTCTGGCCCATTTTCTCGGTGAGCCACTGCGCGATGATCCGCGCCAGCACGTCGGTGGTGCCACCGGGCGGGTACGGCACGATCCACTTGACCGGCTTGGTGGGATATTCGGCGAAGGCGGTGCCGGTGATGGCGGTGGTGGCGATCAGCGCAGCCACAAGGAAACGGGCGATACGGGACATGGCAGTTCCTCTTCGAATTTCTGTTTTCCGGATGGGTTTCCTGCGGGGCGATTCTATTACAATCCCTGAGCCCTCCCATGCCCCGCCAACTATTCAGACAAGAGGCGATCGACGCCCAGAGAGAGAAGTTTCTCGGCGAGGCGACCATTGCCCGTCCCGTCCCCTTCTGGGTCTTCACCCTGCTCGCTGCCGGTATCGCCGTGCTGCTGATCGTGGTGGCGGTCTGGGGCCAGTACACCCGGCGCGAGCGCGTGGAAGGTTACCTGGCGCTCGATACCGGCGCAGCGCGTGTGCAAAGCCCGGACGCCGGGCGAATCCTGGAGCTGTTGGTGAAGGAGGGTGACGAGGTCGCCGCCGGTGAAGCGTTGGCCAAGGTATCGCTGGACCGCACCAACGTCGCCGGAGGCTCCACCAGCGAGGCCGTGGCCGCGGAGATGGTCAGCCGGCGCGCCATCCTCGAGAAGGAACAGGACCAGTGGCGCAGCCTGGGCGTGCAGCAGGCCGAACAGTCGCGGCGCAAGGCGCGCGACCTGGAAAACGAGTTGGCGCAGATCGACGCCGAGATGAAGCTGCAGGACACGCGTGTGCGATCCACACGCGAGCAGGCCGACCGATTCAAGGCCCTGGCCAATGACAAGTTCGTCTCCGACGTCGCCAGCAAGCAGAAGCAGGACGAAGTCACGGACCAGGAAATCAAGCTGCAGGCGTTGCGGCGCCAGCGCTCCCAGGTGGAGCGCGACCTTGGCACCGCGCGCATGGAGGAGCCGCAGATAACCCTGCGTTCCCGCGCCCAAGTGGAGCAGCTTTCGCGCCAGCTGAGCGAATTGCGTGAGGGCATGTCGCAGGTTGAAGCGCGCCGTGAAACCGTCATACGAGCGCCGCTCGCCGGCGTGGTGACCAACGTCGCGGTGAATCGCGGGCAATCCATAGCAGCCGATTCGCCGCTGGTCACGGTGCTGCCCAAAGGCAGCGGCCTGCACGTGGAGCTCCTGGTTCCCACGCGTGCGATCGGATTCCTCAACAAGGGCCAGGAAGTGGTGTTGCGCTATGAGGCGTTCCCCTACGAGCGCTTCGGCCAATACCGCGGGACCATCGCCGATATCGGCCGTAACGTGTGGACCCAAGGCGAGCGCATCGGCTCGCTGACCGCGAAGGAGCCGGTCTACCGGGTGGACGTGTTGCTCGACAAGCAATCCGTGACCGCCCTGGGCCAGGAATTCCCCCTGCGCCCCGGCATGCTCGTGAACGCGGACCTGCTGCTGGAGAGACGCACACTGCTCGAATGGATCTTCGAGCCGGTGCTGCAGTTGAAGGGGAGGCTCTAGTGGGTTTCCTCTCCGAGATGCTGAGCCCCAAGGTGCCCGTGATCCTCCAGAGCGAGGCGCCGGAGTGCGGCATCGCCTGCCTTGCGATGGTCGCCTCGTTTCACGGACATCGCACCGACCTTTCGGCCATGCGCGTGCGCCTTTCGCCTTCACTCAAGGGAATCACGCTCAAGCACATCGCCCAGATCGGCGAGGCGATGGGCATGACGGCGCGCGGCGTCCAGGTGCCGCTGCAAGCGATGAGCAAGTTGCGGCTGCCCGCGGTGCTGCATTGGGACATGAACCATTTCGTGGTGCTGGTGAAAGCTTCGGGCAAACGCATCACCGTGCACGATCCGGCTCGCGGCAAGCGCGTGCTGACGCTGGAGGAAGCCTCGCGGCATTTCACCGGCGTGGCGATGGAATTCACGCCCACGAACGAATTCCAGAAGAAGGATGAGCGCGAGAAGATCAGCTCGTGGCAGCTGCTGGGCGTAGCCTCCGGCCTCAAGGGCACCATCGCGCAGATCCTGGTGCTGTCCTTCGCCCTGGAGGTCTTTTCCCTCGCGATGCCCTTCTTCCTGCAGATGACGGTGGACCGTGTGCTGGTGGGACGCGACCGCGACCTGCTCACCGTGCTGGGCGTGGCTTTCTGCACGCTGGTGGTGATCCAGGTGGCGGTGACCGCCGTGCGCGCATGGGTTGGCGTCTATCTATCAACCAACATCAACCTCAAGCTGCTGACGAATCTTTTCAACCACATGCTGCGGCTGCCTCTGGGCTGGTTCGAGAAGAGGAACATCGGCGACATCGTCTCCAAGTTCCGCAGCGTCGACGCCATCCAGCGCACGCTCACGACAACCTTCGTGGAAACCGCGGTCGACGGGTTCATGGTCATCCTCACCGTGATCGTGATGACGTACTACAGCGTGACGCTCACGCTGGTGGTTGTGTGCGCCGCCCTGCTCTACGGCCTGGCTCGCTGGACTTTCTATTACCCGCAGCGCTACGCCACCGACGAGCAGCTGGCGCACGAAGCGCGCTCCGGCACGCACTTCATCGAGACCCTGCGCGGGATGATGGCGATCAAGCTCAACCTGCGCGAGAGCGAACGCCGGTCTGCGTATCAGAACCTGGTGGTGGACCAGACAAACTCTGGTGTGCGGGTGCAGAACGTCGGCATCCTGCAGCGCGCTTCGAACGCATTGATCTTCGGTCTCGAGAACGTGATCGTGATCTGGCTGGCGGCACTCCTGGTGATGGAGGGCAAGTTCACGGTGGGCATGCTCTACGCCTTCATCGGCTTCAAGCTGCTCTTCCTCACGCGGATGATCAACCTGATCGACAAGTGGAATGAGTTCCGCATGCTCGATCTCCATGCGGAGCGCATCGCCGATATTGCGCTGGCGGAGCCCGAGGGCGCGAAGCCTTCGATGCCGGGCGAAGTCGTGGTGGGAAGCCTGACGATCGAGGCAAAGGACCTGGGATTTGCGTATGGACCGGAGGGATTCGTTTTCCGCCACGTGAACCTGACGGTCGCGCCCGGTGAGACGGTGGCCATCGTGGGCCCATCCGGATGCGGCAAGACAACCCTTATCAAGGTGCTGCTGGGCCTCTTGCAACCCACGGAGGGCGAGATCCGCGTGAACGGACGCAACCTGGCCGACTGGGATACGGCCCAGTATCGCTCCCGTGTGGGAGCGGTTATGCAGGAGGATCAGCTATTCGTCGGCACGATCGAAGACAACATCAGCTTTTTCGACACGGAGCATGACCCCGCGCGCGTGCGCGAATGCGCCCGCGCCGCCATGATCGATGAGGAGATCATGGCGATGCCCATGCAGTACAACACCATCGTCGGCAGCCTCGGAACGGCGCTGTCCGGCGGGCAGAAACAAAGAGTTCTTTTGGCACGCGCACTTTATAGAATCCCAAAAATACTCTTCCTGGATGAAGCATTCGACCAGATCGATGTTGCCTTGGAACGGCGCATCAGCACTGCGCTCTCGGAACGCCAGACTTCGCTTTTGATCGTCAGCCACCGGCCGGAAACGATTGGGGCTTCGATCAAGCGGTTGGAGTTGTCCAAGCCGACACTCGACGGTACCGGTCGTACTTAGGCAAATATTACTTCGCCGCCGCCGCCGCCAATCAGTACAAGCTGCAGCTCGCTCAATTCCTTCGTTACCTCTTGGGACGCTTTGTCTGTCGATTGGCGAAGCGCTTGAACTTCGATCTCATTGATTTCCATTTTAAATTCCTTTGTGTGGATTAGTGGAAAATGACTTCGCCACCGCCGCCGCCGACCAGCGCAAATTGCGCCTCGCTCAGCTCGATAACAGCCACGTCATTTTTCTCTGCTACTTCTTGCACAAGGGCAAGTTCACGGTTTTCAAATTTCATGGAAGCTCCGTAATTGAATTGAAGAGAAATAGGCAATCAGCTAAAAAAAGATGACTTCGCCACCACCACCACCGATCAATGCGAGTTGCAGGTCATTCAGTTCGTGCATTTGTTGTTCAGCTGCCTGGTGGGAGAGTTCTTCAACGCGGGAAACTTCGATATTGGTAAATTCCAAGGTGATCTCCTTAGTGAGTGTCGATTTAGAAAAAGATAACTTCGCCGCCGCCGCCGCCAACAAGAGCTAATTGAAGATCAGCCAATTCACGAATATTCAATTCGCTTACCTCGGCAACTGTTTTCTCAACAACTGTGATTTCGTTTTTTGCGTATTCCATTTCAAATCCTCTGCTAAAAGAGTTGGTCAAAAGAACGGTGTCAAAGCGACTTCTATTGCTTGTGGTGCGTTTTTGTTAATTCCAGAGTAACTTTAAAGTTGATGCTCCCTAAGTTAGGCAACAACAGCGCCCCGATAGACTGTTGCGAAAAAACAACAAGGCTCGTTGATAGTTCGAGCTTCCCTCGCTAAAAATGTGAATTAATTCACATTTTTGCCGAAGCTTAGTCCATAAATCGTTGCCGAACAACAACTGTGGGCCCCGTGAATCCACCTGCTATTGATGATCTAAGTGCTATCGACGCCGCCGTCTCTAACGCGTCCGAAACTGATCTGAAGGTCGCGCTCTCGCGCGTAGCTATGGAGATGAATTCCCGTCTTCAGGCAGCCTCTTCTGCGTCTGCTGAGTACGTCGCGGACGTGGTCAAGACCTTGAAGGCAATTCAAGGCGCGTCCAGTTCTGAACTGCGAATCAATACTCTGCTAGACGCGGCGCAGTTCTACTATCACGTTGGAAGAACATTCAATGCAATTCAGCCGGCCAACGACGCCACGGAGATAGCGGAACAGAGCGGGAATAAGCCACTTCTTCGCAAGGCAATGACGTTTGCTGGCGTGCTATATGCGGACACAGGCAACACCTCGCGCGCCATTGAGTGCTACGCGCGGGCGCTGGACCTGGCGCGCGAGCTTCGCGATTCTGAGGCCGAGTGCGCAGTCTGGGTGAACCTCGGCGTGGCCCTTTTGTACGCCGCGCAGTACAAGGATGCAATTTCTTGCCTTGAACACACCGTGCACATGGCGAGCTCAAATCCGGCTCTAACCAAATTCCGCACCGTTGCGCTCTCAAACATTGCTCTCTGCTGTCTTCATCTCGAAGATTTTTCGCGCGGCCTGAAAGCTGCGGAGAAAAGCATTAGCGAGAGTGCAGAGCCCCATTCGGCAGCTGACTTAGCGAACAGGGTCATTCGCGAGAATAACTACACGCGCCTTCTGCTGGAAGTAGATGCAATCGAAAAGGCTCGGGAGCGCTGCGACCTTGCCCGCAAATACGCAGCCCGGTCGCAATCAGCACGCGCAGAAATTTCGGCTGCCATCGCTGAAGGACTGTACGAAGTGCACGCAGGACAGGCGGATGTCGGAATTTCGCGATTGACAAATACCCTCGAAAGAGCTCGCTTACTTCGACCGATGCTGCGTGAAGCGCTTGCTGCTTTAGTCAAGGCGTTTGAACTGATTGGTCAGCCTGAGCGCGCGCTCATCTATCTTCGAGAGATGATGGATGCGCTGAGACAAACACAACAAGAAAATGCGCTTAAGCACGTCCAGCTTCACCTTGACCAACTTGGCCACGAACTAATTGGGGAAGCGCAACTATCCACTCGACTAAAACGACACGAGGCGCTGCTCCAGGGGAAAGTAGCCGAACAAGAGCTGTTTAAGTCGCGAATCGAGATGCTCGAACGCCTCGCGGTGACCGCAGAACTCCGCGATGACTCCACGGGCGAACACTCGTACCGAGTTGGTCGAATGTCAGCACTGCTCGCCCAAGAGTTCGGATGCGACGAGTCCACTCGCTACATGATCGATTTGGCTGCCCGGCTGCATGACATTGGAAAGATCGGTGTTCCGGATGCGATTTTGCTGAAGCCCGAGAAGCTCAACGACGCTGAGCGGCAAATCATGCGCACTCACACGACCGTCGGTGCGGAACTGCTCTCGAAAAGCAATATTCCCCATATGCAGATGGCGGAAGAGATCGCGCGCTATCACCACGAGTGGTGGGATGGATCCGGTTACCCTGGAAACCTATCTGGTTCTGCAATTCCCCTCGCTGCAAGAATTACTGCGTTAGCTGACGTCTTCGACGCATTGACCCATAAGCGACCCTACAAAGTCGCGTGGCCAATCGACTCGGCTTTGGACGAGATTGCCCAACTAAAAGGCTTACAGTTCGATCCCCAAATCTGCGATCTCTTCATTGTTCTAGTGCAGCGGCTACGACGCGATCACATTGATCTCGACGCATTTCTTGGCCAAGCGGCCCATCAGTCGCCATTTCTGCAGGCGCGATCGCGAATTTGGAACGTGTTGCACAAGAGCCAAGATCGTGACGGAGAAGGAAGCGGAAGCAGACTAGATTTACAGCGGTAGCGGTGTGTCGTCGCGGGAGTGTGGAGAGGCTGTCGCCACCTAAGGGGGATCATTTTGGGTTCTGCGCTTACGGACAAGCTTGAGGCATTGGTGCTTGGCAGCGAGCCATTCGCCGCTGGCGATTTAAAGACCACCCTTACCCGGTTATCCGCCGAGCTAAAACATCGTTTCAACAAAGGGGCACCGACATCCTTTGAGTTCGTCTCGAATGCGGTCAAAGCTCTCTCTAAGATCCGAGGGAATGCGCACGCCGATATTCGAATGATTTGCTTGTACGACAGTGGGGCATTCCTGTTCGCTAACAACTTCAACGGCCCCGCTGTCGCCTGCGCAAAGAATCTGATTGATCTGGCGCGACAGGCGGGAAATGACCCATGGCTCAGAAAGGCGCACATGCTTCAAGGCATTGCGTATTCACACGCCGGCGATTCTGGGGAGGCAGTAGGCCACTTCTCCACCGCACTCGAGCTTGCGCGACGCCTGGGCCAAAGTGATGGGCAGATTTCCGTTCTTTGCAACTTAGGAACGAGCCTCAACTACTGTGGAATGTACAGGGAAGCCATACCGTGTTTCCTAACCGCTCTAAACCTTATCCAGCGATACCCGGAGCACTCGACTTATGAGCCAGGGGCTCTCTGCAACCTTGCTCAAAGCTATCTATACCTAGGCGAGTACCGAAAAGGCTTCGATCAAATCGTTCTCTGCCTGAAGAAAAGTGCGGAACCGATAGATTCATTCACTGCATTCGCACGTGTGGCGCGCGAGTACACGATGGTTCAGCTAGCCCTTGAACTCGGCATGATCGATCTTGCGCGCAAACACTCTCTACTTTGTACCCAGTTCTGTCGACAGAGCGGTGTCAAGCGGACTGAGCTTCCAGCAGCGCTGTGCGAGGCGCTTTGTGAAATTCATGCTGGTGATGTTCAACGCGGACTCGATTTGCTGGAGCGCGCCCTCGACCGTTGCACGGAGAAAACGGGGATTGAATATCAGAACACTCTGACCAGCCTAGTTAAAGCCTACGACCGCGCATCTAGGCCCGAACTTGCGCTAGAAACACTTCGTACTCTCATCGGCTCTATTCGGGAGTCGCGTGAGAAAGGAATCATGGCGCTGTTGGCGATGCGCTCAGTTGATGAGCGGCCATTTAGTGTGGCTACGGAAGGTGCTGACCTTCGTGAATTGGCGGACCAGGAAGCGCGTCTTCGAGTCCAAGTCGCGGAACGCGAACTTGTCAGTTCACGACTTGAAATGCTTGAACGCCTTGCGACTACGGCAGATCTGAAGGAAGAGGAGTCGGGCGAGCACGGCTATCGGGTAGGCAAGCTTTCAGGAATGCTGTCGCTAGAGCTCGGCCAAAACAAAGAAACTTCTATTGCGATTGAGATGGCCGCAAGACTTCATGACATTGGGAAGATTGCGGTGCCAGATCGCATATTGCTCAATTCCCAAGAACTACAACAAGCCGAGCGACATTTCATCTCTACCCATACGCTTATCGGGGCCGAGCTTCTTTCAAAAAGCAACGTCCCCCAACTCAAAATCGCCGAAGAAATCGCCCGCTTCCACCACGAATGGTGGAACGGCGAAGGCTACCCGACCAAGCTTGCGGGCAAGAGAATCCCCATCCACGCACGCATCGTGGCCTTGGCAGACGTGTTCGACGCCCTCACCCATGGTCGGCCGTTCTCGAAGCCGTGGCCCATGGACCAGGCGATCGAGGAAATCCAGAAGCGCCGCGGGACGCAGTTCGACCCGGAGCTGACCGACGTCTTCCTGAAGTTGATCGATCGCCTGCGCAACGAACAGGCCGACCTGGACGAGTACCTGGGCCGCGCGGGGCGCAACTCTCCGTTCCTGCAGGCGCGCAACAAGATCCGCCTGATGCTGGCAGAGGAGCGCGAGAACGAGAAAAAAGCGACAGTCGAGGGCAACGAGACACGCCACTAGGACCGTTAAGGTTTGACCGGGGTGGCCTAAAAAGGCTAGAATAATCAGCTGTTCTGATCCCCGATAGCTCAGCTGGTAGAGCGACGGACTGTTAATCCGCAGGTCCCTGGTTCGAGTCCAGGTCGGGGAGCCAAATTCGAGAAAGAGCCAGCCGCAAGGCTGGCTTTTTCATTACCGCAGCCGCTTGGCGTTGCTCACGGCCTTGCGGTGGTACGGCGAAAGGCCGCTGTTCCAGAACGCAGCCCACTGCTGCAGGGAAACCGGGCCCGCCTGCCCCGCCATCTGGATCCATTGTCGAGTCATGGCGTGTGATGCCTCCACCGAGGCCCGCATCTTCTCGTTGCCCATTTCGAAGAGCTGCGCTGGGGTGTT
>JBDSMR010000064.1:0-6405 GCA_039915735.1 Usitatibacter sp.
TTCCTGCCGTGGCTCTACAGCACCTGGGAAATCGTCTACAACCCGACCCAGATCAAGACCCCGCCCACCAGCCTCGCGGAGCTCTGGAACCCGGCCTACGCCGGCCGCGTCGGTGTCACCAACCAGCACTACCAGGACTACATCCAGATGGCGAGCCTGCTCGCCAGCGGCAAGCTGCACGACTTCGAGGCGGCGAAGAAGAAGCTGCTCGAGTTGAAGCGCATCAACAAGCCCCGTGTGTACGAGTCGCACCAGCAGATCGCCGCCGGCTTCAAGGCAGGCGAGATCTGGATTGCCTGCAACTACCGCGCGCGCGCACTGCAGTTCCAGCACGATGGAATTCCCGTGGACGTGGCGTTCCCGCAGGAAGGCGCCGCGCTGCAGACTTTCGGCGCCGTGCTGCCAAAGAAGACCACCAACCTTGAAGGCGCCTATGCCTACATGAACGCGCTGCTCGACCCGAAGGGCCTCGCGGACCTGTGCCAGGTGAACTTCTACTCGCCGGCGTCGAACAAGGTGGTGCTCCCGGGCGAGGTGGGCAAGAAGATCACCCTCACGCCAGAGCAGCGCAAGAAGCTCATCCCGCCGGATTTCGACTGGCTGTCGAAGCACGACGCGGCGCAGCTCGAGTGGTGGAACAAGGAGTTCGTGTGACGGTAGCGTGCCGCGGATCCTGCGCCGGACACCTGCCGGGTGACTGACGCCGGGAATCGCGGCCTGCGGGCTGGAGCGCTGGTGTTCCCGGCGCTCCTGCTCGTGGCGGTTTTCCTGCTTGCCCCGCTGGGGCTCATCCTGCGCTTCAGCCTCGACGTCTACGATCCTTCGACGTTGATGAAGGGGGTCTTCGCCCTCGACAACTACGTAAAGCTGCTGAAGGACGACTTCTACACCGGGGTGCTCGTCTTCACCGCGCAGATCGCGGCGCTGTCGACCGTCATCTGCCTCGCGCTCGGCTACCCGGTGGCGTATTTCATTTCTCGCTCCCGCTCTGAGAAGATGCGCAGCATCCTCATCATCCTCACGGTGCTGCCGCTGCTCATGGGCAACGCCGTGCGCTCGGCGGCGTGGATGGTGGTCATGGGCAGTAACGGCATGATCAACGGCCTGCTGCTCGCGCTCGGCGTGATCAACGAGCCGATCAAGATCCTCTACACGCCGACCGCGGTGGTGGTGGGCCTGGTGTCGGTGTTGATGCCCTTCGCCATCATCACGCTGCAAAGCGTGCTTGACTCGATCCCGGTGAGCCTCGAGGAGGCAGGCCGCTCGCTCGGCTACTCGCCGCTGCGCACCATGGTGGCGGTGGTCATGCCGCTTTCGATCCCGGGCATCGTGGCCGCGGGGGCGATCTGTTTCTGCCTCGCGATGAACGCCTACGCCACGCCGGTGCTGATCGGTGGCCCCAGCGTGCACATGATGGGCCCGCTGGTGTTCCAGCAGATCTCCAAGGTGGGCAACTGGCCGTTCGGTTCGGCGCTCGCGTGGGTGCTGATGACGGTCACACTGGTGATGACAATCGTCTCGGCGACCTACCTCAACCGCAAGTATTTCTGAGCCACGCGATGAGACCCGGCCGCGTCCTTTATCTCTCCTACGTGATCGCCGCGCTGATTTTCCTCGTGGCGCCGCTGGTGGTGATCATCTGGGCCAGCTTCTTCGCCGACAAGACATTGAGCTTTCCGCCCTCGGGCTACACGCTGCACTGGTACGCACGCGCGTGGGATCTCGAGGAATTCGCCCTCGGGTTCATGATCAGCCTGAAGGTGGCCGTGTGCGCGACAATCACCTCGCTCGCCATCGGCGTGCCGGCCTCGCTCGCGATAGAGCGCTTCCGCTTCCCGGGGCGCGAACCGCTGCGCCACATCCTGCTCGCGCCGATGTATGTTCCCGCAATCGTGGCTGGCGCAGCGGTGTACCTCTACTACATACAGGTGGAGATCTCGACCGGCCTGCAGCTCACCGCCACCTTCCCGGGCCTGCTCGCCGCGCACACGCTGGTGGCGCTGCCGTGGACCATGCGCCTGGTAAGCGCCTCGCTTGCGTCCAACGGCAGCATTGCCGAGGAGGCGGCGCGCAGTCTCGGCGCCAACGCGTTCCAGACCTTCTTCTACGTGACGCTGCCGGTGATCCGGCCGGGAATCATTGCCGCGGCGCTGTTTTCGTTCATCGCCTCGTTCACCGAACTCGAGTTGTCGCTTTTCCTCGTCGGCCCCGGCAAAACCACGCTGCCGATCGCCATCGTGAACTACCTCGAGTGGAACCTCGATTCAACCATCGCGGCTGTGGCCACGGTGCAGATCCTCATCATCGGCGCGGCGCTCCTTGCTTCGGACCGGTTCGTCAATCTCGGCAAGGCGTTCTAGCATGGCTGTCACCCTCAAGAACCTCATCAAGACCTTCGGCGAGATGCGCGCCGTCGATGACGTGTCGATCTCGATCCAGGACGGAGAGTTACTCGCGCTTCTTGGGCCGAGTGGCTGCGGCAAAACCACGACGCTGCGCGCGGTCGCCGGTTTCGTCGAGCTCGACTCGGGCAGCGTGCACTTTGGCGAACGCGACGTGACACGCGTGCCGGTGCACAAACGCCAGGTCGGCATGGTGTTCCAGGGCTACGCGTTGTTCCCGCACCTCACAGTGGCGCAGAACGTGGAATTCGGCCTCAAGGTGCGCGGCTGGGAGCGCCCCAAGGTGCGCGAGCGCGTGGCCGAGATGCTCGATTGGGTGCAGCTGGGCGCGCTCTCGGAGCGTCGCCCGCGCCAGCTCTCCGGCGGGCAGCAACAGCGCGTCGCACTCGCCCGCGCGATGGCGATCCACCCCGACGTGCTGCTGCTCGACGAGCCGTTTTCGGCCCTCGACGCCAAGCTGCGCCTGCAGATGCGCACCGAGATCCGCGAGTTGCAACGCAGCGCCAACATCACCTCGGTGTTCGTGACCCACGACCAGGACGAGGCCATGGCGATCGCGGACCGTATCGGCGTGATGAACCACGGCCGCCTCGAGCAACTCGGCAGCGCCGAGGACCTCTACCAACGCCCGGTCTCGCGCTTCGTTGCGGGTTTCATCGGCAAATGCAACTTCCTCGAGGGGAAGGTGACGGGCGCGAACCGCTTCGAGACCGCCGCCGGGCAGGCGCTGCAGTTCGCCGGCGACCACGCCGCGGGCGCGGCGGCGCTGTGTTTCCGGCCCGAGCACGCGCGCCTCGCCCCGGCGGGCTCCGCCACGGGCAACAGCGTTCCGGTGACGGTGAAGCTGGTGACCTACCTGGGCCCTTCCACCGAATACGAACTCGAGGGTGATGGCGGCGTGAAGCTGCTTGTCACCGCCGCTTCGATCGAGGGGCGCGCGGCGCGCAACGGCGAGCGCATGGCACTCACGTGGAGCCCTGAAGACAGCTTTGTCGTCAGCAGCTGAAGCGCTGCGGGCTCACCGCTACTTCCAGACCTGCCTGGCCACCCGCAGGAAATTGCCGCCGAGGATCCCCGTCACCTGCTCGCTGGTATAGCCGTGGTCGATCATCACTTGCGTGAGCCCGCGCAACTGCTCGGGCTCGAAGAACGCCTGCGGGATCGGGTAGTCAGCAGGCGGGTACATGTCGGGCTTGGCGCGAATCAAATTGTAGAAGCCGTCGGCAAAGTAGACGTAGTCGAGGCCCAGGCCCACGTGTTGCCATCCGACCAGCTCGCACATGTAGTCGACGTGCCGGAACATCGATTCGTTGTCGGCCACGTTGTCGGCGATGTAGATGCCCATGCCGTTCATGCCGATCACGCCACCGCTGGCCGCACACGCCTTGATCTGGTCATCGCGAATGTTGCGCTCGTGGTCGCGCAGCACGCGTGCATTCGAGTGCGAGAAAATCACCGGCGAGGTGGAAACCTCCATTGCCTCCATCGTCGTGCGGTGGCCGGTGTGTGAGCAGTCAACCAGCATGCCGACGCGGTTCATCTCGAGGATCAGCGTGCGCCCGAAACTCGAAAGGCCGGCGTTGGTCGGCTCGTGGCAGCCGTCGCCGACCGAGTTCTTGCTGTTGTAGCAGAGCAGCAGCGCGCGCACGCCGAGCCGGTAGTAGAGCGAAACCATGTTGACGTCGCCCTGCAGTGCGTTGGTGCCCTGGTGGTGGAAGCCCAGGGCGAGCTTGCCTTCGCGTTTCGCCCGCGCGATGTCGTCCACGCTTTCGACGAATACGTATTTGTCCGGCGCAGATTCGATTCGCCGGCGTTCGGCGGCCATGTGCTGGATCGTGGCCTCCAGCGATGGCACCGAATCGAGCCCGACGGTGAGCGAAACGTAGTTGAAGCCCGACTTCGCGAAGCGCTCGAGCGTATCGCCGCGCACGCCGATCCAGCGCGCGCCCCACGGCAACACCATGTCACAGACGACCGCGGCGGCGATCAACTCGTCCGCCGCGGATTTGGCTGTGGTATCGGTCATCTCGAATTGGATCCCCGCCTACGCGGGGATGACGAGCTTAGGCCGGGGATGACAAGCTTAGGCAGCAACGGGCTGGCGCACCTTCTTGCCGATGCTGTCCAGGTACTGCAGGCAGCGCTCGGTGGTCTCCACGTCGCCGAACTTGGCGTCGATGTCGAACAGGTTCCAGAGCACCGCACCCGGTACGCGATCGCCGATTGCTTCTTTCACCGCGATCGGACGGAAGCCGTCGGCAAGTGCGTCGCAAACGGTCTCGCGCACGCAGGCCGATGCGGTGACGCCGGTGACCAGCACCGTGTCGACGCCGGCCGCGCGCAGGAAGCCCGCGAGGTATGTGCCGTGGAAGGCGCTCGCGCGCTTCTTCACCAGCACCTGCTCGCCGGCGATGGGTGCGATGCGCGAGTCGATTTCCCACAGCGTCTTGTTGCTCTCGGCCACGACCTCGACCGGGATCTTGTTGTGCCACAGGCCCATGTCGGTATTGGGGTTGTTGCGGTCGGTCACCTGATAACACGTCGTCACGTGCACGACGGGGAAGTTGTATTTGCGGAATGCGACGAGCAGCTTCTGCACCGCGGGGATCACCTGGTCGTCGATGTGTTCACAGGTGAACGGGTTGCCGGGTCGGGTCCAGGCGTTGGCGAGGTCCACGTTGATGAGGGCGGGCTTGGAGCCGAAGCCGACGCGGCGCTGGAAGCCGCGCTCGCGGTAACGGCGGGTGGCTTCTTCGAAGGCGAGTTCCAGGGCTTCGGTGAGCTTGTCGGACATGGTGTGGCTCCTTGCGGTGGGTTCGATACCCCATCGTAGGCGCTTGAGTTGGCTCGTTGATATGAATTGGGGCATTATTGATGCCTATTGAGGCAATAATCATGACCCGCGTTCTCCTTCGTTTCGACCTGCGCCAGGTGCGTGCCTTCCTCCGGGTCGCCGAGGAGCTGCACTTCGGCCGCGCCGCCGAACAGCTGGCGATGACGGCGCCCGCCGTGAGCCGGACCATCCGCGAGCTGGAGGCGGCGGTGGGCGTGGCGCTCTTCGAGCGCTCGACGCGACGCGTTCGCCTCACTCCGGCGGGAGCGGCCTTCGCGGCCGAGTGCCAGCTCGCCATGGGCCACCTGCAACTCGCGGCCAACGCGGCTAAAAGCGCGGCCGAAGGGCAAAGTGGCCGGCTGCGCGTGGGCTACATGGACTTCGCCATCAACGGCCGGCTGCCGCAGATCCTGCAGGCGTTCCGCGCTGCAGCCCCCGGTGTCACTGTCGACCTCGAATACCTCCCTACCGCCGCGCAGCACCGCGCGCTCCTCGAGGGACGCATCGACATCGGCTTCATGATCGGGCCGTTCCAGTCGCACCGCATGTCCAACCTGCTGGTGGACGAGGACGACTTCGTGGCGATGCTTCCCGAAGGCCATCGCCTCGCCGGCCGCGAGGCGCTCAAGCTCGCCGACCTTGCGGGCGAGCCCTTTGTGATCGGCTCCGAAGAAACCTTCAGCAGCTTCCGGCGGGTTTTTTTCGACCTGTGCCATCGCGCAGGCTTTGTCCCCGATGTTGTCCAGGAGGCCTCCAACAGCAGTGGCATTTTCGGGCTCGTGGCCGCCGGCGCAGGTATCACCGCCTACGCGGGGTGTGCCCGCAACGTGCGCCGCACCGGCGTGGTGGTGAAGTCGATCGCGGACGTGCGCGAGCGCATTCCCATCTTCGCCGCGTGGCTCGAGGACCACCCGTCGGAGGCGCTCCGCCGCTTCCGCGACAGCGCCATGGCGGAAAAGGACAAATGGATGATGCCGCCCGCCGGTCCCCGGCGCCAGCGCAATGTGAAGCGATCTTGATCTGCTGGCGGAGAGCTTGGCGCCCGCTTCAGCCGAAGTAAGCCTTCTTCACCTCTTCGTTGTCGCGTAGCGCATCCATCGAGCCGTGTGCCACGACGCGTCCCTGCATCAGCACATAGCCGTAATGCGCGATGGCGAGGGTCTGATGGAC
>JBDSMR010000077.1:0-16183 GCA_039915735.1 Usitatibacter sp.
CGCCGCCTGATCGAATGGATCTTCGAGCCGCTGTTGAGCCTCTCCGGCCGCGCGTGATGGAGCTCCTGGGCGAGTTGCAGTTCGGCGCACGCCGGCGCCTGCCGATGTTCCTGCAGACCGAAGCCGCCGAATGCGGGCTTGCAAGCCTCGGCATGATCGCGAGTTTCCACGGTCATCGCATCGATCTCGCCGGATTGCGGCGCCGATTCACGGTTTCGTTGAAGGGCGCCACGCTGGCCTATCTCATCCAGGCAGCGGGACGATTGCACCTTGCCCCGCGGCCGTTGCGCCTCGAACTCGAAGAGCTGCCGCAACTACGCGCACCCTGCATCCTGCACTGGGACCAGAATCATTTCGTCGTGCTGAACAAGCTCGATTCACGCGGCGCGGTGATTCACGATCCAGCATTCGGCGTGCGGCGCATGTCGCTGGCCGAGGTCTCGAAACATTTCACCGGCATCGCACTCGAGCTTTCGCCCACGTCGGACTTCCAGCCCGCCGACGATCGCAGGCGCATCCGCATGCGCGACCTGATGGGCCCCGTTGTGGGGCTCAAGCGCTCACTGGCGCAGGTATTCCTGCTCGCGATGGCGTTGCAGGCAATCGCCGTGGTGAGTCCGTTCTACATGCAGTGGGCGATCGACGGCGCCGTCGTCTCAGCCGATCGCGACCTGCTGACGGTGCTGGGGCTGGGGTTCATGTTGCTGGCACTCGTGCAGGTCGGCATCTCCGCGCTGCGATCCTGGGTGGTGCTCTACCTCGGCACAACGATGAACCTGCAGTGGCTTGCGAATGTGTTTTCGCACCTGCTGCGTTTGCCGGTGAGTTTTTTCGAGAAGCGACACCTGGGTGACGTGGTCTCGCGCTTCGGCGCCGTCAACGCCATCCAGCGCACGCTCACCTCGAGCTTCGTCGAGGCGATGATCGACGGCGTGATGGCGATCGTCACGCTGGCGATGATGCTGGTCTACAGCGTCTCGCTGGCCGTTGTGGCCTGTGGCGCCGTCGCGATCTACGGAATCCTGCGCTGGTCGTTCTACGAGCCGCTGCGACGCGCCACCGAGGAACACATCGTTCACTCCGCCAAGCAGCAGAGTCATTTCCTCGAAACCGTGCGCGGCGTGCAGTCGATCAAACTCTTCGGCCGACAGGAGGAACGCCGCTCGCGCTGGCTGAACCTCGTGGTTGACGCCGTGAACCAGGACCTCGTGGCGCAGAAGCTCGGGCTGGGTTTCCGGTGCGCCAACGGGCTTGTGTTCGGCATCGAGCGCGTGGCCATCGTCTGGCTGGGCGCGCTGCTGATCCTCGACAGCGCATTCTCCGTCGGCATGTTGTTCGCCTTCGTCGCCTACAAGGAACAGTTCACGGCGCGCGTGGCGGGCCTCATCGACAAGCTGATCGAGCTGCGCATGCTGAGCCTGCAAGGCGAGCGCCTCGCCGACATCGTCCTCACCGCGCCCGAAGAGCAATCGTCCACGCTGCCGGTCGACGCCATCGATGCGTCGCTGGAAGTTCGTGCCCTCTCATATCGCTACTCCGACACCGAGCCCTTCGTGCTGCTGAACTGCTCGTTCACCGTGACGCAAGGTGAGTCGCTGGCGATTGTTGGTCCGTCGGGGGGTGGCAAGACCACGCTGTTGAAGCTCATGCTTGGATTGCTGCCCCCAACCGACGGAAAGATCCTTGCGGGAGGCGTCGACATCCAGAAGCTCGGCATCGACCGCTATCGCAAGCTGGTGGGCACCGTGATGCAGGACGACCAGCTGTTCGCGGGATCCATCGCGGACAACATCAGTTTCTTCGACCCTTCTCCCGACCACAGCTTGATCGAGCATTACGCGCAACTGGCTGCGGTGCATGACGACATCACCGCCATGCCGATGGGCTACAACACGCTGATCGGCGACATGGGGGCCGCTTTGTCCGGTGGCCAGCGACAACGCATCCTGCTGGCGCGCGCGCTGTACAAGCAGCCGCGCATCCTGTTCCTCGACGAGGCGACCAGTGCGCTCGATGTCCAGAAGGAGCGCGCGGTGAACGAGGCCATCCGCTCGCTGAAGCTCACCCGCATCCTGATCGCCCACCGACCGGAGACCATCGCATCGGCAGAGCGGGTGATCGTGCTGCAGAACGGGAAGGTGGCGCAGGACCTTCGGCGCCTGAACGGCTCGCTCAGCGCCTCCGGCGCATCACCAGCATCCCCGTGACCAGCGTCGCCGCACCCCAGGCGTAGAACGGAATCGGCGTGAAAGACATCTGCGCCGCCAATCCACTGACGATGACGGCAAGCCGCATCAACGCCGCGCCGGCCAGCATCGAGAAGAGTAGCCCCGTCGCAAGCCCTGTCCGATCCGGTCGCCCTGCCTCCATTGCTGCCGTGAATGCCGCCCACAGCGTCACCCCCCACGCGGCGCCAGCCAGAAGCTGAGCGATGACCAGTCCCGGCAGCGTCGGTGCAACGGCACACGCGGCCAGCGCAACAACTCCGACGAATCCTCCCGCCGCCATCACCGGTAGTCCGCCAAAGCGCTTCGGCAACATACACGCCGGAATGACGGCGACGTTGAACCCGATCCAGAAGATCGGCATGTATTGCGACAACTCCTGGGGCGCCACGAAGCGCAGATAGCTGGGCGCGCTGTTCATCGAGAAGTGCGCTTGGAAACCCACGCCGAAAAGCAGGGCGGCAAGGGCGAAGAGGACGACATCTCCAAGCGAGGCTCGCTCGCCGACGGGTTGCTCCTTACCTGGAGGGGCCTCGTACCCGCGCTCCGCATGGGCCAGCAGCATCGCGAGCACCGCCAGCGCGACCGAAGCCACCGCAAACGGAACACGCGCATCGACGCCCTTCAGCGCCAGCCCGAGATATGGCGCGATTGCCGCGGCCAGGCCGAATCCCAGCAGGTACACGCCCGCAAACAGTGGCTGCTTGGGCGTAGGGGCGTGACGCGAGACGAGCGCCAGGGGTGGCGCGCGCAATGCTGACGACGAAGCGCTCCAAAGCGCGGTCAACGCGAGAAACGCAACCGCCCCGAAAGCCGGCGCAATCCACGGCATGGCGATAAACGCGGCGCACGAACCCAGCGTCACCAGCGCCATGCGCCCACCGATTTTTCCAACCAGCCGTCCCACACGGTCCGCATACACGCCCGCAGCCCAATCACAAGTGATGAAAATCAGCTGGTCCATCGCCAGAATCCACGGCACGTAGCGCTTGTCGATTCCGGCCTGCGCTGCGAGCGCGGGAAGGTAGATCACGTAGACGATCCACGTGAGGGCGAAGGAGAACTGCAGGGCGGAAAGCTTGGCGGGCACGTGACGAGTCGATCGCTACCGCTGCAAGCGAGCCTTGTCAATCAGGCGGCACGCCTGGTCGATCGAGATCTTCACCGGGTTCACCCGTCCAATATATCCGGCGAGGGCTTCCTCGGCCCGCGACCTGAGCGCCTTCGAATCGATCAGCCGCGCCTTTGCAAGCGCCCGGATGTCTTCCTGGTCCGGCTCCTCGAAGCGCGCGAGCTTGGAGACGGCCAGGTCGAGTGGCGAAAGAACGCGTACATCCAGCCGCTGGCGGTTTACCCCGGGGACATCGATCGCGATGGAGTCGTGGTGCGCGTCTTCGTGCAGGATCCCCAATGTGTCGTTGTACTGGGTGTCAAAGTACAAGGTACGGGGAGCGCCATCGCCCCCCTTGTAGGTTACGGCCAGGTTCTCAGGGTAAAGAAATCTTCGCAGGGAAATCGAGGCATCGATGTCGTCCGAGAACCGCGCTCCCGTATAGATGTGGGCCGCCGCTCCACCAGCGACATACACGGGCACCGGAGGCCCTTTGTAATCTCCGAGGCCCGACTCGATCCGCGACATGAGCTTCGCAAATGCCTTCCAGTATTCCGGGTCCGCCCGGAGTTCAATCGTCGTCACGCTTGCCCCTTCAAGCGCGCGCGCAGCATCGGAAGGAACCGATACGGTTTCACGGGTGAGTTCCTGAGCCAGGCCGAATAGCCTTCCAGCGTGCTCATGCCGGGATGAAGGCGCTCGGCCAACGCGAACATCCTGGGACGATCAAACATGTCCACACTCGCGAGCAAGGCAGCCACGCCCGCCATGAGTCGTGCAGCTCCCGCGCGGCGCCAGCGCGAAGGGCGGAAATCCCCCGAGGCGCAAAGAGCGAGTAACCGCTCTTCCTGCTCGCGGGAAAGCGAACGCATCGCGCGGATGGGACGCTCTGCCTTCGGCTTTTCGAACTCGCGAGCGGGTACCAGGTAAGCGACGACCTTGCCGTGACGCCGGATCGCAACCCGCGTCATCGAGCCGCGCGCCAGCACCTCTCCCAATCGCACCTTCAGTTCCGAGGCATCAAACGTCTCCATGAAACTATTATGTTCCGTTTTGGACGATTCGGGAAGCCAGTCAAGTGCGATAATGACCCATGACCTCCTCCTGGATGCTGGTCGCCGCCTTCCTCTTCGCGACCATGGCGGTCTTCGTGAAGCTGGGCTCCGCATACTTCGGCGCAGCCGAACTCGCCTTCTACCGCTCGCTCGTCACCATGTTGATGGCCTTCGGCTACCTCTCTGCCACGCGCGGCACGGTGAAGAGCCCGTTCCTGACCATGCATTTCGTCCGCGGCCTGGTGGGCGCCATCTCGCTGGTGGGCTACTTCTACGCCATCACCAAGCTGCCGCTGGCCACCGCGCAGACACTCAATTACACCTCGCCACTGTTCCTCGCCATCGCCACCACCGTGGTGCTGGGCGAGCTGCCCTCAACGTGGCTCATCGTTGCGGTGGCCATGGGGTTTGCCGGTGTCGCCATGCTGCTGCAACCCAACTTCGAGGAAGGCAAGGAGGGTGCCGCGCTCATCGGTCTCTTCTCCGGCGTGCTGGCCGCGTGGGCGTACCTCAGCGTGCGCACGCTCGGCCGCCTGGGTGAGCCGGACTGGCGCGTGGTTTTCTGGTTCGGCGCCATCGCCACGGCCGTCTGCGCGGTCTGGCAAGGCGCCACGTCCACGTTCCATGCGATCACCGCCGCCAACTGGTGGATGCTGGCCGGGGTGGGTGTGTGCGGCACCGCGGCGCAGCTCGCCATGACGCGCGCCTATCGCACCGGCAACACGCTGGTGGTGGGCGCGCTTTCCTATTCGGCGATTGTTTTCGCAACCTCGTACACCTACATCATCTGGAACGATCGCCTGAACCTGCTGGAATGGGGCGGCATCGCGGTTATCATCGCGTCCGGGATTCTCGCCATGCGGGTCGAGAAGAAGGAACAGGTCGAGGAAGCGGGATTCGAAAGCTGAGCCTCAAATGACTTCTTCCTGGATGGTGGTCGCGGCCTTCCTGTTCGCGACGATGGCCGTGTTCGTGAAGCTGGGCTCGCAGTACTTCGGCGCCGCGGAGTTGGCGTTCTACCGCTCGCTGGTCACGATGGTGGTGGCCTTCATCTGCCTCAGCGCGACACGCGGCACCGTGAGGACCGGTTACCTCGCCATGCACGCAATCCGCGGGCTCGTCGGCGCCCTCGCGATCATCTGCTACTTCTACTCGATCTCCAGCCTGTCGCTCGCCACCGCGCAGACGCTCTACTACACCTCGCCCCTATTCATCGCCATCGCCACCACCGTGGTGCTGCGCGAACGCCCTTCGCGCTGGCTCGTCGCCGCGGTGGCTCTGGGGTTCGTCGGCGTCGCGTTGTTGCTGCAGCCGCACTTCGACGAAGGCAAGGAAGTCGCCGTGCTGGCGGGAGTGCTGGGCGGCATGTTGGCGGCATGGGCTTACCTCAGCGTTCGCACGCTTGGCCGCCTCGGCGAACCCGATTGGCGCGTGGTCTTCTGGTACGGCGCCTTCGCCACCGTGTTCTGCGCGGTCTGGCAGGGCGTCACATCGAGTTTCCACCCCGTCACGCGCGATAACTGGTGGATGCTCCTGGGTCTCGGTGTCTGCGGCGCGCTGGCGCAATGGGCGGTGACGCGCGCATACCGCACCGGCAACACGCTCGTGGTCGGCGCGCTGCTGTATTCCTCGATCGTCTTCGCGGCCCTGTTCACCTATGTGCTCTGGAACGACCGCCTCGGCGCGCTCGAATGGGCCGGCATCGCGGTTATCATCGCTTCCGGGATTCTCGCCATGCGGGCCGGGAAAAGGATGACGAAATGACACAGCTTGTGACGACGGAAGAACTGGCGAAACACATTGGTGACCCGCAATGGGTCGTGCTGGATCTTCGCCACGACCTGGCGGATGCCAATAAAGGTCGCAACGCCTACGAGGCCGGCCACATTCCCGGGGCGTACTTCATCGGCCTCGACAAAGATCTCTCCGGCCCCAAGACCGGCAAGACCGGCCGCCACCCGCTGCCTGCGCCGGAGACCTTTGCCGCGACGATGAACGGGTTCGGAATCACGCCGGACACACATGTCGTGATCTACGACGACACCAGCGGCTCTTATGCGGGGCGCCTCTTCTGGATGCTGCGCTGGATCGGCCACGACAAGGTGGCCCTGCTTGATGGCGGCATTCCCAAATGGATCAAGGAAGGCCGCGCCCTTTCGAAGGACGTCACAGCGGAACGCGCCGGCTCCGTCATTGCGCGTCCGACCCTCGGCGCCACGGTGGACGTGCACTTCGTCGACCGCTTCAAGGAATCCGGCGACATCACGCTCATCGATGCGCGCGCACCCAACCGCTTTGCCGGTGAAGGCGAAACGCTCGACCCCGTCGGTGGCCACATCCCCGGCGCGGTGAACCGTTTCTGGCAGAAGAACCTGAATGCGGATGGCACCTTCAAATCGTCCGAGATGTTGCGCGCGGAGTTTGCCGAGTTGCTCGGTGGTGCTGATCCCTCCAAGGTCGTTCACTCATGCGGGTCCGGCGTCACCGCTTGCCACAACGCATTTGCGATGGAGTTGGCGGGCTTGCCCACCGGTCGTCTCTATCCCGGCTCGTGGAGCGAGTGGTGTGCGGACCCGGCCCGCGCGGTGGCCAAGTAGAACGATGAAGAGAGTTGTCGCCCTCCTCGCCTGCCTTGCCGCATTTCCGCTCGCAGCCCAGGAGGTCGTCACCCCTCCCGCGGCGCTGACGCTCGATGGCGTGCCGCCCGTGCCGACGGAGATCGCGCTCAAGCTCAAGCCTTACGGCGAATTCCGCCCGCATGGCCTGATGTCGTGGCACCCGCTGAAACGCGAGATGCTGGTGAGACGCCGCCTCAACGCCACCAGCCAGGTTCATCTGGTTTCCGAACCACTTACGCCGCCGCAGCCAGTGACGGATCTGCCCAACGCCGTGAGCAGCGCCGGCTATCAGCCCGTACACGGCAAATACTTCGTCTTCCCGATGGGGGAGGGTGGCAACGAAGTCTTCCGCCTCAACCGCTACGACATCGAGAGCAAAACCATCACGCCGCTTTCGCCTGATGGCGAGCGCGCGAGTGGCGGCGCCTTCAATCGCAAGGGCGACCGCATCGTCTACAGCACCTTGCAGGTCGACAAGAACAATCCAGAGCGCAACTCCAGCACGCGCCTGCACCTGGTGGATCCACTCAAGCCCCAGGGCGACAAGGTCATCGCCAGGTGGGAGAAGGGCAGCTGGTTCAACTTCCGCTTCTCGGAGGACGGCAAGCGCCTCGCCTACGTCGAGTTCCTCTCGGTGAACGAGAGCCACCTCTGGGTGATGGATATCGCCACCGGCAGGAAACGCCGCGTAACGCCGGCCACGAAGAAAGGGGAGCCGGTCTTCTACGGCTCGCCGCAGTTCTCGAAGGACGGACGCGGGCTTTTCGCGCTGAGTGATCGTGGCTCTGAATACAAGCGCCTCACCTACATTCCAATGGGCCGCGGTCCGGAAAAGGCGCTGACCCGCAACAGCTACGACGTCGAGGACTTCGCCGTCTCCAACGAGGCAAACCTCATCGCCTTCATCACCAACGAGGATGGGTCCAGCGTGCTGCGTTTCCTGGAATTGCCCTCGATGAAGGAGCTGCCGCGCCCGCCGCTTTTCAACGGCGTCATCGGCGGACTGGAATGGCGCGGCAGCTCGAGCGAGATCGGCTTCCACGTCACCTCCGCGCGTTCCGCGGGCGACGTCTTCTCGTACGATGTGAAGGGCAACCAGCTAACGCGCTGGACCAACGGCAACAACCCCGAGGTCAACACGCGCGAGTTCGCCGAGCCGCGCATCATCAAGTGGCTGAGCTTCGATGGCCGCCAGATCACCGGCCTGCACTATCACCCAGGCGAGAAATTCACCGGCAAGCGGCCAGTCATCATCAGCGTGCACGGCGGGCCGGAGAGCCAGGCGCGGCCCGGCTTCATCGGCCGCAACAACTATTTCGTGAACGAGCTCGGTATCGCGATGATCTATCCGAACATCCGCGGCTCGGCCGGCTTCGGCAAGACATTCCTCAAGCTGGACAACGGGCGGCTGCGCGAAGACTCGGTGAAGGACATCGGCGCGCTGCTGGACTGGATCAAGCTGCAGCCCGACCTCGATGCGGACAAGGTTTTGGTCACCGGCGGCAGCTACGGCGGCTACGTGACGCTGGCATCGGCTGTGTTGCTAAACGATCGCATCGCTGGCGCCATGAGCGTGGTCGGGATCTCCAACTTCGTGACGTTCCTGGAACGCACGGAAAGTTATCGCCGCGACCTGCGCCGCGCGGAGTACGGTGACGAGCGCGATCCGGAGATGCGCGCCTTCCTGGAATCGATTTCGCCGCTCGCAGGCGTGGAGAAGATCGCCAAGCCGCTATTCATCGCCCAGGGCCGCAACGACCCGCGTGTGCCCTACACCGAGTCGGAGCAGATGGTGGCGGCGCTGAAGAAACGCGGCACGCCGGTGTGGTTCATGATGGCCGGCGACGAAGGCCATGGCTTCGCGAAGAAGCCGAACCAGGACTACCTCTTCGGCTCGATGGTGGAATTCGCGAAGCGCACGCTGCTTCAGTAAGCTGTGGGGATGGACACCGCTTCGCTTGTCGGCCTCGCGGCCGGGCTGCTCACCACCCTCGCGTTTGTGCCCCAGGTCGTCAAGATCTGGAAGTCGAAGTCCGCCAGGGACATCTCGCTGCGAACCTACGTCACCTTCTCCTTCGGCGTGGCGCTGTGGTTGGCCTACGGATTCCTCAAGCAGGAGCCACCGATCATCATCTGGAACGCCATCACGCTGCTGCTCTCCATCGCCATCGTCGCGATGAAGCTCAAGTTCCGCTAGCGGATGTCCAACATCACCATCAGCGAAGGTCAGGGGGTCCGTTTCCTGCATTTCGGCTCGCCGTGGGTGCAAGGTGCGATGCGTATCGCGCGGCCGTTTGCACTCGAACTCGAATACACGCGCGACATGATGGTTCCGCTGCTGTTCCATGGGCCGGAGTGGCCGCGCAATGTCCTGCAGATAGGCCTCGGTTCCGCTTCGGTCACCAAGTTCCTCCATCGCAACCGGCCCGATGCACGCATCACCGTGGTGGAGATCCTTCCCGAGGTTGTGGCCACCGCGAAGATGTATTTCAAGTTGCCCGAGGAATCGCAGCACCTGCGCATCATCATCGGCGACGGCTACCAGTTCGTGATGGAAGCGAAGACGCGCTTCGACCTCATCCTGCTCGACGGCTTCGACGAAAAGGGCCGCCCGGGGATGCTCGACACTGAGGTGTTCTACATGAACTGCCGCGAGCGGCTGGCGCGCGCAGGAATGCTTTCAGTAAATTTGCTCACGCGGCGTAGCGGTACGGGGCCGAGCGTGGCTCGCATGCGCGAGGCCTTTGGCGACCACGTTCGGATGATCGCTCCTTCGGATGCAGGCAACACCGTCGTGCTGGCCTCGGTTTCTGCGATCGACACGCCGGCGCAGGAGTTGCGGCCGGCCGCCTCGCAGCTCAAGGCCGCTAGCGGCCTGAACCTGCTGCCCGTGCTCTCAAGGATGGAGGCGGCGCGCTGAAGAGTGCCGGTGCCTGTTTCGGCATCGGGAACAAGGTGGCAAATCGCTTCAACACGTTGCGGTCGCCTTCCACGTGGAAATTTCCGGTGCGAATGGCGTCGGGGATTTTCATGCCGCCGTAAATAACGCCGGCCAGCGTGTTCGAATCCGATTCCACGACTGCATCCGGAGCAATGGCCGCGCCTGAATCGAAATGCGCCTCGCCTTCGGCAATTTTTGCACTGTAGGTTGCCTCACCCAGGCGCAACTCCAGCTCTGCATCGAACCCCTGCGCCCTGCCCGCATCGAACATCGTGCGGAACGAGAGAATGAGCGCATCGGCATTGATCGGATTGGTCATCGGCAGCACTGGCGAGCGCGCGGCCCAGCGGCCGAGAGCCATGATCACCGGCTCCAGCTCATGGCCCCATTCGGTGAGTTCGTAGACCCATGTGGCGGCGGGCGGCGGCAATTTGCGGCGCTGCAGGATGGAGACGCGCTCCAGTTCCTCCAGCCGTTCCGTGAGCACGTTGGGGCTGATGCCCGGCAGGCCCGCACGCAGGTCGGTGAAGCGCTTGGGACCCAGCATCAATTCCCGCGCCACCAGCAGCGCCCAGCGCTCTCCCACGAGGTCCAGGCCGTGGGATGCGGCACATCCGTCTTCGTAGCTGCGTTTTGTGGACATATATGGAGTCTACGCGGCGGAAGTCCTAAAGTCAAATTTACTAGTTGCTTTTCAGGACTTGCACGGTTATCGTGGGCACACATCAACCCGGAGCCACAGACATGCCCACCTTCGAGCCCTACATGATCTTCAACGGTAACTGCCGCCAGGCGATGGAGTTCTACAAGAAAACCTTCGGTGGCGAGATGCAGATGATGATGACGCACGGCGAATCGCCGATGAAGGACCAGTGTCCGGAGGCGTTCCGCGACCAGATCATGCACGCCTGCCTCGCCATCGATGGCCGCAACCTGCTGGCCTCGGACAACATGCCCGGCCAGCCGTACGAGGGAATGAAAAACGTCTCCATCGCGCTCAGCTACCCCACGGCCGCGGAAGGCGCGAAGGCGTTCAATGCGCTGGCTGAAGGCGGCAGCAAATTCATGGACCTCACGCCCACGTTCTGGGCCGACACCTTCGGCATGTGCACCGACAAGTTCGGCATGTCGTGGATGGTGGTTGGCGGCCCCAAACCGATGCAATAAGGAATACACATGCTCAAGATCGTCGCCATCGTCCTCGCACTCATCGTCGCCGGAATCCTGGTTGCGGCCACGATGCAGCCGGACAGCTTCGCGGTCTCGCGGACCGTAACCATCAACGCACCCGCCGGCAAGGTGTATCCCCACATCGTCGACTTCCACGCCTGGAGCGCCTGGTCGCCGTGGGAAAAGCTGGACCCGGAGTTGAAGCGCACCTTCAGCGGCGAAAACGCGGGCAAGGGCGCCATCTATGCGTGGGAAGGCAACGGGCAGGTGGGGCAGGGGCGCATGGAGATCAAGGATGCGCAGGCACCCGGTAAGGTTGTCATCGCGCTGGACTTCATCAAACCCATCGAAGGTCACAACACCGCGACGTTCCTGCTCGAGCCGAAAGGTGACACGACGCAGCTCACCTGGACAATGACCGGCCCCAGCCGTTTCCTCACCAAGGTGATCGGCGTCTTCATGAGCATGGACAGGATGGTCGGCGGCGATTTCGAGAAAGGACTCGCGGGACTCAAGGCGATTTCGGAAACGAAACCGGCCGCTTGACAGGTGTCGGAGGAAGGCTGTATTTTACCATTTGGTTAATTAAACTTACGGTTAATCAACGTGCAGCCCGACCAGCTCAGCGCCACCTTCGCAGCACTTGCCGATCCCACGCGGCGCGCCATCCTTGCACGCCTGATGTCGGGAGAAGCCTCGGTTAATGAATTGGCCGAGCCGTTCGAGATGAGCCTGCCGGCTGTCTCCAAGCACCTCAAGGTGCTGGAAGGCGCCGGCCTCATCGCCCGCGGGCGGGAAGCCCAGTGGCGGCCGTGCCGGCTCGAGGCCGCGCCGCTCAAGAACGCCGCCGTTTGGCTCGAGCGTTACCGCCGTTTCTGGGAGGAAAGACTCGATGGCCTGGGCGTTTATCTCCGTGAGCTCCAACACAAGGAGCAGAAGCATGTCCGCCGCAAAAAAAAGTAGCCCCGAAGTTTCGCAGCAAGACCTTGTCGTCACCCGCGTGTTCGACGCGCCGGTCGCCCTTGTCTACGACGCGTGGACCCAGCCCAGCCATGTGGTGCATTGGTGGATCCCCAACGGTTTCGCTGCGCCCGAGGTGCTCGCGATGGACGTGCGCGTGGGTGGTGAGTGGCGCATCCGCATGCCGGCACTCGATGGCACTCACTGCACGGCCTATGGCATCTATCGCCGGGTGGTCCCCAACCAACGCATCGCCTGGGACGATTTCTGCGACGACAAGGACGGCAAGTATTTCCACAAGGCTCTCGTGACGGTCACCTTCGAAGAGCTCGATCAACACAAGACCCGCATCACACTGCGTGCTCGCCTGGAAGGCGTGCCGGGCCGCAACCCGATGTGGACGATGGAGTTCATGGAAAATGGCTGGACCGAAGGCTGGAAGGACAACCTCGAGAATCTCGCCGGCCGGCTCTCTTTGCTTGCCAACCTCGCCACAAACCGATGAAACGAAACGCGATGAAGTTACCAGCGCTCCTCCTCACAGCAATCCTGCCTGCCGCAGCGTTTGCGGAAAGCTACACGCTGGACAAGGACCACACGCAACCCAGCTTCGAGTTTTCGCACATGGGCATCTCGGTCTGGCGTGGAAAATTCACGCAGACCTCCGGCCGGCTGGAGATGGACCGCAAGGCACGCACCGGCGAGGTCCAGGTGGTGGTGAATACCAACAGCATCGACTTCGGGCACAAGGGCATGAACACCTTCGCCGTCACGGAAGACTGGCTCAACGTCGAGTGGCACCCCACGATGAGTTATCAGGGCAAGCTGCGTTTCGAAGGCGACACGCCGGTGGCGCTGGAAGGAACCCTCACGCTGCTCGGCGTGAGCAAGCCGCTCACGCTGCGTATCAATTCATTCAAGTGCATCCCGCACCCGATCTTCAAGCGGGAAGTCTGCGGGGCCGACGCGGAAGGTGAATTCCATCGTGCCGACTTCGGCATGAAGCAATACAGCGAAGGCGAGGCCGGCCGCATCAAGCTCAGGATCCAGGTGGAAGCCTTGAAAGACTGAATCCTTGGGGTCAGGTTACCTTTCGCTAAAAGGTAACCTGACCCCAATTGTTCCAATTGTTTCGAAACACATGATCTTCGACGGCAAGCGGATGATCTACGGCGGGTTCGAAGCGCTGATGAGGGCCTGATCGATCCAGCGCGCGAGTGCGTCGAGCAATTCGCCGCGCACTTCCGCGTCCTTGCGCCCGCTGCGCGCCGGCACGTGGAAGGAGTGGTCCGCACCGGCGGAGAGCTCGAGGGTCGCGCGTGGTCCCAGTGACGCCACCATCGGCTCCAGCAATTCAAGCGTCGCGAGGTCGTCCCTGGTGCCCTGCAGGAACAACATCGGCACCTTCACCTCACGCAGGTGCGCCGCGCGTTCGTCCGAGGGCTTGCCCGCGGGATGCAACGGAAATCCCAGGAAGATGAGCCCCTTCACGCCGGCCAGGGGTTCTGTCGCCTGCGCCTGCGAGGTCATGCGGCCACCGAAGGACTTGCCGCCCGCGAAAAGCGGCACGCCCGGGGCAAGTCGCGCCGCTTCGGCAACCGCCTCGCGCACGGCGGCGTGCGCCACCTTCGGGGTATCGGGCCGCTTCGAGCCCTTTTCGATGTACGGGAAGTTGTAGCGCAACGTGCCGATGCCCAGAGCGGACAACTCCTCGGCCACGGCAGCCATGAACGAGTGGTTCATGCCAGCACCGGCGCCGTGCGCCAGGACGTACAGCGCGCGTGCATCCTTCGGCAGCGTGAGAAGCGTTTCCATCAGCCCCCGGAGGCGTGCTGCATCAATGCAGCGGCGTATGCAGGCGCGGTCGGCTCATGCATGAAGTAGACGAAGATCTCTTTCCAGCCGGTGGCGGCGAGGCGCTGCGCCCAGCGTTTGAGGTCGTCATCGCTGTAGTTCTCGAGGCGAAGGCGCACGTAACCCATGGATGCAGTTTCCACCAGCGGCGGCGGCGCGTTGTCCTCGCGCTCGGAAAGCACCAGCGAAGCGCCCTTCGCCTTCAGGGCTGCGTACACCTCGTCGTCGAACCACTCGTCGTTGCGGAATTCGAACGCGGCGCGGTGGTCTTCAGGAAGCAGCGCAAGAAAATCCACCAGCCGCGGCAGGTCCTTCTTGAGATTCGGCGGCAATTGGAACAAGGTAGGTCCGCGTTTCTCGCCGAGTGAAGCGAGGTTCTTGTAGAGATACTCGACGGGCTCCGCGGACGACTCGGCCTTGATGCGCGACATGTGCGTGATGCGTCGTGAGGCCTTGATGGCGAAGCGGAAGTCCGCCGGCACGGTGTTCTTCCAGTCCTCCAGCACCGAGGTCTTGGGCATGCGGTAGAAGGTGTTGTTGATCTCCACGGTGGGCAGGCGCTGGGAGTAGAAAGGCAGCATCTCTTCCGGCTTGCATTTCTCCGGGTAGAAGACGCCCTTCCATTCCTTGAAGGAGTAACCGCTGGCGCCAGCTAGAATTCTCGAAACCTTCGGATCGGGCATGGCGAAGAATAGCCTCGGCGAGTACGAATCGAAACGGACCTTCGGCACAACTCCAGAGCCGGGGCCGGAGCTGGCCCGCGGCCGCAGCGGCCCGCTGCTCT
The DNA here is from genome assembly GCA_039915735.1 of Usitatibacter sp. Taxonomy (GTDB): domain Bacteria; phylum Pseudomonadota; class Gammaproteobacteria; order Burkholderiales; family Usitatibacteraceae; genus Usitatibacter. The sequence goes on from JBDSMR010000077.1 coordinate 14,719, forward strand.
TCGTGGTCCAGTTGCATGCCGCGAGCCGCCTGCATTATGACTTGCGGCTGGAATGTGATGGCGTCCTCAAGTCGTGGGCCATTCCCAAGGGGCCGTCGCTGGATCCTGGAGAGAAGCGCTTTGCTGCGCTCACCGAGGACCACCCGTTTGAATATGCCTCCTTCGAGGGCATCATCCCGCCGAAGCAATATGGCGCCGGCCAGATGATCGTCTGGGACTGCGGTGTCTATTCGCCGGACGAGGAAGGGCCGGTCCGGTTTCACGACCGCGAAGATGCGCAGCGAGAAGTCCGGGAAGGATTCGAGAAGGGCAAGATCGGCTTCGAACTGCGCGGTGAAAAGTTGAAGGGGTCATTCGCCCTCGTGCGCATGAAGGAGAAGAAGGATTGGCTCCTCATCAAGCACAAGGACCGCTTCGTGAGCGGCGAGGACCTGACTCTGCGGGACAGGTCGGTACTCTCAGGCGCAACTGTCGAGGAGCTGAAAGTCCTGCCGGTCCACCACATTCCGGCTGCGCGACTGATCCCCACGGGCAAGGCGACGCCGCTGCCGCAGAAACTCGCGCCGATGCTGGCGGAGCTGGGCGACAAGGCTTTCAACAAGGAAGGCTGGATGTGGGAGCCGAAGCTCGACGGCTACCGCGTGCTGGCCTTCATCTCTTCGGATGGCGTCACGCTGCGATCGCGCCGCGGCCTCGACTACTCGAAGACCTTCCCGCGCCTGTGCGCGGAGCTCGCGAAGCAGAACGCCGGCCCGATGATCCTCGATGGCGAGCTGGTCGCATTCGATGCCTCCGGGCGCCCCTCCTTCGGCGCGCTGCAGGATCGCGCGCAGCTGAAGGCCGAGCGCGACATCACCGCTGCCGATGCCACGATGCCCGTGGCATTCTGTTGTTTCGACCTGCTGAATTTCGCCGGCGTGGATCTTCGCGCGGCGGCCTACGGCGATCGCCGGCGTTACCTGGCGCAGTGCCTGCTGCCGTCGCCGCTGGTGCAACTGGTGCACGCCTCGCAGGACGGCGTGGCGCTGCAGGAGGCCGCACTCGCGAGTGGCTTCGAAGGCGTGATCGGCAAGCGCATGGACAGCCGCTACGAATCCGGCAAGCGCTCCAACACCTGGGTGAAGGTGAAGCCCACGCAAAGCGCGGACTTCGTCATCGGCGGCTACACGAAGGGCAAAGGCTCGCGCGCCGCGTTGGGCTCCATCCTCGTGGGTTACTGGAAAGGTCCGAAGCTGGTTTATGCATCACACGTTGGTTCGGGATTCGACGACCGCACGCTGGCACAGGTGAAGGCGCGCATGCAGAAGCTCGAACGCAAGACCATGCCGTTCGCGCAGAAGCCGGAGCTCAACGCGCCGACAACCTGGGTGGAACCGAAGGTGGTCGCCGAGGTGAGCTACGCCAGCTGGACCGACGATGGGCACTTGCGCGCGCCGGTGTTCATGCGGCTGCGCGATGATGTGGA
>JBDSMR010000090.1:0-24880 GCA_039915735.1 Usitatibacter sp.
AGGATGCCGGAGTTGCGCAGCACGCTGATCGCCACCAGCATGCCGACCAGGTAGGGAATGATCTTGAGCGAAATGTCGATGCCGTCTTTTGCGCCCTCGATGAACGCCTCGTAGACGTCGATCTTCTTCACCAGCCCCCAGGTGATGAAACCCACGATCACCGAAAACAGCAGCACGTTGCTGGCGATGCGCGAGACCGCCTGCACCTGCTCGCGCGTGAGCTGGGTGCTGAAGATCCAGACCACGCCCACCACGAAAGCCGTAAGGCCGCCCACCCACGCGATGATCACCGGATCGAGCAAGCGGATGCGCTGGCGCAGCGCCACCGCGATGAAGGCCACCAGCGAACCGGCGAAGGTGGCGATGAGCGTCGGGATGAAGATGTCGGAAGGATCCTTGGCGCCCAGGATCGCGCGCTGCGCCATCACCGTCACCGGGATCAACGTGAGCCCGGCGGTATTGAGCACCAGGTACATGATCTGCGCGTCGGTGGCCTCCTCCTTGACCGGATTGAGCTCCTGCAGGCTCGCCATCGCCTTGAGCCCGATGGGTGTCGCCGCATTGTCGAGGCCGAGGAAATTGGCCGAGTAGTTCATGACGATGAGGCCGTGGGCCGGATGGCCACGGGGCACGCCAGGAAAGATGCGCGCGAAGAAAGGCGCGATGAGCCGCGCCACCGAGTCGATCGCACCCGCGCGCTGCGCAATCGAGAGGATGCCGAGCCACAGCGTCATCACGCCCGCCAGCGGCAGCGCGATTTCCATCACGCCGAGCTTTGCGCTATCGAAGGTGCCGTCAACGATGCGCTTGAAGACCTCGGCGTCGCCCAGGAAAATCCACTGGGCGAACGCCGCCAGGAAGCCGGCGATGAACATGCCGGCCCAGAGGTACGTCAGGGTCAATTAACCCTGGTCCAGAGCGGGTTGAACTTGTTGTCCGAGCGATGCACCAGCGTGATGTTCTTGCTCGTCACCCACGGAATGACCTGGCGGTGCAGCGGGATCACCAGCACTTCCTTCTGGATCAGCTCCACCGCCTGGTTGATCAGGGCCTGGCGCTTCGCCGCGTCCATCTCCACTTCCGCCTTGTCGATCAGCTCATCGAGTTCGACGTTCTTGAAGTTGCCGTAGTTGGTGTCGCCCGCGCCCTTGTCATTCAGGCTGTGGAAAAGCGGCTTGAGCGTGAACATGGAATCGCGGTTGTTATCGCCCCAGCCCTGCATGCAGGCGCTGAACTCCTTCTTCGGCGTGCGCGCGAAGTATTGCGACTTGGGCATCGCGTCGACCTTGACGTTGAGTCCCACCTTCGCCCACATGCCGGCGACGGCGACGCAGATCTTCTCGTCGTTCACGTAGCGGTCATTGGGGCAATGCAGCGTGAAGCCGAAGCCGTTCGGGTAACCCGCATCAGCCAGCAGCTTCCTGGCGGCCTTCACGTCATAGGGCAGGCGCTTCTCGAGTGATGCCGGGTGGCCTTCGGACTTCGGGCTCGGGAACGCATCGCCGGTGGGCGTGGCCAGGCCGCGCATCACCTGCGTCTTGATGGCGTTGATGTCGATGGCCTGGTAGAGCGCCATGCGCACGCGGCGATCCTTGAACGGGTTCTTGCCCTTCACGTCCGAGAACAGCAGCTCGTCGCGCGCCTGGTCGAAGGTGAGGCTGATGATGCGGGTCTCGTCGCCTTCCCACACCTTGAACGCCTTGTTTTCCTTCATGCGGGCGATGTCCTGCACCGGCGGATCGAGCACGAAGTCGATTTCACCGGAGCTCAACGCCGCCATGCGCGTGGCGTTGCTGGTGATGGGACGGTATTCCATCGTATCGATGTTGCTATGCCAACGGCCGTCCTTGATGCCCCACCAATCGGTGTTCCTCGCCAGAACTGTCTTCACTCCCGGCTCGTAGGAGACCAGCTTGAAGGGGCCCGAGCCCATGGCGTTGCGCGAGGCGAAGGTGACTTCCTTGGTTGAATAGTCCTGCGGGCTGGTGGAGGCGTTTTTCTCCGCCCAGGCCTTGCTCATGATCGGGATCTCGCCCACCGCGATGCCACCCACCGGATTGGGCGCGGCCGTGGTGAACTCGACGGTGTAGTCGTCGATCTTGCGAGCGGTACCCGCCTGGCTGGTGTAGGTGCGGAACTGCTTCGACTTGGCGGCGCGCTCGAAGGAGAACACCACGTCATCAGCCGTGAGCGGCGTGCCATCCTGGAATTTCACGTCGCGGCGGAGCGTGAACACGCGCACCGTCGGCGAGACCACTTTCCAGGAGGTCGCGAGCCACGGGGTGGGCGACATGTCCTTGCCCGGCATGATCAGGCGCTCATAAATCATCGCGTTGATCGACTTGGTGAACGACTCGTCCTGCCCATGTGGGTCCTGGGTGGCGATGTCGCCCTGCGAGGACCAGCGGAAATTCTTCGCTGGCGCGGCAAGCGGAAGCACGAGGGCAAGGCACAGCAGCACATACCGCAGCTTCATGGGGTCACTCCCTTTTTGGCGGGTTCGTGCCCGCATGACGTATTGTATATAGCCCATGCCCGAGACCCGCGCCTGGCGCTGGATCCCGGCGCTCTATTTCGCCCAGGGCTTCCCCTACGCCATCGTGATGACGGTTTCCGTCGTCATGTACAAGACGCTCGGGGTGTCCAACACCGACATCGCGCTCTACACCAGCTGGCTCTACCTGCCGTGGGTCGTGAAGCCGTTCTGGTCACCACTCGTGGACCTCATCGGCACCAAGCGTGCATGGATCCTGGCAACGCAATTGCTGCTGGGATTGGCGCTGGCGGCCGTGGCGCTTACGCTTCCGCTGCCACGTTTCTTCCAGGCTTCGCTCGCAATCCTCTGGCTGCTGGCCTTCGCCTCCGCGACACACGACATCGCCGCCGACGGTTTCTACATGCTGGCGCTGCCGAGCGATGGCCAGGCCGCATTCGTCGGCGTGCGCAGCGCTTTCTGGCGCCTGGCCAACATCGTGGGCCAGGGCGGCCTCGTGTACCTCGGCGGCGCGTTGGCGGAATCCACCGGCAGCGTGGCGATGGCGTGGTCGGTCGTTTTCCTCGTCGCAGCGGCCACGATGCTGCTGGCCGCGGGCTGGCTGCGCTTCACCCTGCCCCGTCCGGCCATCGACGTGCCCGTGCAGCACGCCTCGATCGCCGCGGGATTCAGCGCCACCTTCATCTCGTTCTTCCGCAAGCCGCGCATCCTCACGATGCTCGCGTTCCTGATGCTGTTCCGTTTCGCCGAGGCGCAGGCGCTCAAGCTGGTGTCGCCCTTCCTGCTGGATGCGCGCGCTGCCGGTGGCCTTGGGCTCACGACTTCGCAGACAGGAATCGCCTACGGCACGGTCGGCGTGATCGCGCTCACCATGGGCGGCCTGCTGGGCGGCTTCGTGATCTCGCGCCATGGCCTCAGGCGCTGGCTCTGGCCCATGGCCATCGGCATGCACCTGCCCAACCTGCTGTTTGTCTACCTCGCCTTCGCGCAGCCCGAGAGCTTCGCGGTGATCTGCGCGGTGCTGGCGTTCGAGCAGTTCGGCTATGGCTTCGGCTTCTGCGCTTTCCTGCTCTACATGGTGATGGTCTCGGATGGCCCGAACCGGACGGCGCATTACGCCATCTGCACCGGCTTCATGGCTCTCGGTATGATGATTCCCGGAATGGCGAGCGGCTGGATCCAGGAGCAGCTCGGCTATGCCAATTTCTTCATCTGGATCTGCGTCGCCACCATCCCTTCGTTCGCCGTCGTGGCGCTGGTCGACGTTGATCCCCACTTCGGCCGCAAGGCCCAGGACCGATGACACGCCTCACCGCAATATTCGCCGCATTCCTGCTCGCCGGTTGCGCGAGCGGCCCGCCGCTCGACACCACCTACACCTCGCTCAACCAGGACAGCCGCGCGCAATACCTCGTGATCCACTTCACCTCCGAGAGTTTCGAGTCGGCGCTCAAGACACTGACCACCGGGGGACGCGTAAGCAGCCATTACCTGGTGCGCGACGATCCGCCCACCATCTACCGCCTGGTGGACGAAAATCGCCGCGCCTGGCATGCGGGCGTGAGCTCGTGGAAGGGACAGACGCAGCTGAACGCCGCCTCGATCGGCATCGAGATCACCAATCGCGGCCTCCGGGGGCCGCCCGGCGAGGAGGTCTACCAGCCTTACCCTCCGGCACAGATGGAGGCGGTGATGGCATTGATCCGCGACATCATCAAGCGCCACGAAATCCGCCCCGATCGTGTGGTGGGCCATAGCGACATTGCGCCGCAGCGCCGCTCCGACCCGGGCCCGATGTTTCCGTGGAAACGATTGGCCGATGAAGGCCTGATCCCGTGGCCGAACGCCACCACCGTCGCGGCGCGCCTGCCCACCTTCGAGCAGAACCTGCCCGACATCGAGTGGTTCCAGCAGCGTCTCGCGCGGCACGGGTTCGCGGTTCCCCGGAATGGCGAACTGGACGAGGAAACCGTGCGCGTGATCAGCGTCTTCCAGATGAAGTACCGGCCGGCGCGCTTCGACGGCGCGCCCGACGCGGAGACCGCGGCGATCCTGGATGCACTGGTCAATCCATGAGCACTCGATGGCGCATGCGCGCGATCTGCTGCGCGGGCGCCATCACGCTCGCCGCTTGCGCCGTGAATTCCGTGACAACTGAGGCCCAATCCCTGCAGGTGCTGGACCGTGAACTGGCCGCCATCGCCGGCGATCCGGCACGTGAGCTCACCAGCCTTTCGGTGATTGCGCTGCGCGGTGGCGAGGTGGCGTATGAGCGCCACTTCGGCCGGCGCTTCATCGATCTGTCCGGACGCGGTGCGGACAAACCCGCCGATGCGAATACGCTTTACCGCATCGCTTCGATCTCCAAGCTGGTGACCACACTCGGCGTGATGCGGCTGGTGGAGCAAGGCAAACTTTCGCTGGACGCCGACATCAGCAACTACCTCGGCTATCCGGTGCGCAATCCGCAATTTCCCGGCATCGCAATCACGCTGCGCATGTTGCTCACGCACACCTCGTCGATGCGCGATGACGCGGGCTACTACCAGTTCGACGCAAACGTGAACCTGCGTGACATGCTGGTGCCGGGGGGCGCGCTGCACGCCGATGGCGCGATGTGGTCGCGCGACCATGCGCCGGGCACGTTCTTCAGCTACGCCAACCTGCCGTGGGGCGTCGTCGCCACCGTGATGGAAAAGGTGAGCGGCGAGCGCTTCGATGTGCTGATGGCGCGACTGGTGATCGAACCCCTCGGCATGCAGGGCGGCTACAACCCGGCGGCGCTTTCGCCTGCACGGCTCGCGAACCTGGCCACGCTCTATCGCCGCCGTCCCGCCGGTGAAAGCAACGACTGGAATCCGCGAGGGCCGTGGATCCCGCAGGTGGATGACTACTCGCTCACCGCGCCAGTGGCGCGTGCGGGGAACGCCTATGTACCCGGCAGCAATGGCACGCTCTTCGGCCCGCAAGGCGGCTTGCGCGCCTCGGCACGAGACCTTTCACGCGTGATGCGCATGCTGGCGGGCGGCGGAATGCTCGAGGGCCGGCGATTCCTCGAGCCTGAAAGCGTCGCGACGATGCTGGCGCCACAGTGGCGCCATGAAGGCGGCAATGGCGAGTCGCAATACGGCGACCACCGCGCGCGCTTCAATGAATGGGGACTGGGCAACCAGCACTTCCTCGACGTGACCGGGCCGGACTACGGCGACCGCCTGGTGCGTGGCGGTGGCTTTACCGCCGTGGGCCACCTCGGCGATGCGTATGGATTGATGGGAACGCTCGCCTTCGACCCGCGTAGCGGCGATGGGCTGGTGTTCCTCGTGGGCGGCACCGGCTTCGATCCGGAGACCGATCGCGGCACCTACTCGGCGGCTGCAGGATTCGAGGAGCGCATCGCCAGCGCGCTTTACCGGCGCGCGGTGCAGGGACGCGCCGACTAGCTTCAGCTCACCGCGGTTTCCAGCAGCGTGAGTGTTGCCGCTTGCGTGTCGAGGCGCGCGCGCACGCCGAGGGGAATGCCTCAGCGCGTCGCGATCGCCGATGAGGGGAAACCTAGCGCCGGGCGAGCGTACGGCGTGCACGCTCCGCGACGGGAAGATCAATCATCTTTCCCTCGAGAGCGACCGCGCCGAGCCCCTCCTTCGCCGCGTCATCGAACGCCTTCACCACGCGCTCGGCATGTTGCCGGTCGAGCTCGTTCAGGCCGAAGACACGATTGATCTCTGGAACCTGCGACGGATGGATGCACAGCACCCCGTCGAACCCCATCACCTTAGCCTGCTCGCAGAGTGTTCGATAAGCGTCCAGGTCGCGAAACTCCGCTACGGATCCGGGCACACCGTAGACGTCCAATCCGAAGGCGCGCGCCGCAAGCAGGGTCATCTGCGCCGAGACGACGAGCGCATCGTAGCGTGGCGAGACGCCTAGGCCCAGGGAGAGATCTTCGCTGCCGTAAGCGAGGGACGTAAGGCGCGGGGTAGCACCGCAGATCTCCGTAAGTCGCAGCACTCCCATCGGCGTCTCGACCAGGGCGGACAGGTTGATGGAGTCCGCGGTACCGATGGCGTCTGCAGCGCTCCGAAGCTGATCCCCGCTCTCCACCTTCGGCAGCAGGATCGTGTCCACACCCGGAAGCACCGCTGCCAACAGATCGGCGCCGAGCAGCTCCGGCGCACTGTTGACGCGCACCCAGACGGTGACCCCATTTCCTGTCAGGAGTTGGACCGCGCCCGAGAGGGCTGCCCGAGCCTCCGATTTGCGAGCAGCAGGAATCGAGTCCTCGAGGTCTACGATGACCACGTCCGCACTCCTGGTGTGCGCCTTGGCGAGGAACTCTGATGCGAGCGCCGGAATGTAGAGCAGCGATCGAAAGGCGGGGGCGCGAATCGGCACTCCAGGCAGCGCGCTCATGTCACCCCGTCCTTCTTCAGCTGCGCCCTGGCGGCCGCGCCGATCCCCAGCCGGGCGAGAATGGCGTCGGTGTGCTCGCCCAAGCCGGGCGCGGGTGTCCTCAGGCGCCCGGGAGTACCTGACAAGCGCGGCAACACATCATGCATCGGCACGCTGCCCAGCTCCGCGTCGGGAAGCTCGACCAGCACGCCGCGCTCGACGATGTGGTGATCCTGCACGATCTGCGAGATGTCGTAGACAGGCCCGATGGTGACCTGCATCTTGCGGAAGTACTCAACGCATTCATCGAGCGACAGTTTCTCCACGTACTCCTGGATCATCCGGTCGAGTTCCTCCACGTTGTTGCGACGATCCAGATTGGTCCTGAACCGCGGGTCGTCCACGAGGTCGGGCCGACCCATCGCATGAAACAGCCGCTCCGTCATCGACTGGATCGATGCCGACAATGCCACCCATCCTCCATCGCGAGTTCGATAGACGTTGCGCGGAGCAGAAATGCTGGTGCGATTGCCAGTCTTCGCGGGGACTTCACCGGTGATTCGATAGGTGAGGGCGTCGGGACCGAGGATCGAGATCAGGGGCTCGAGCAACGACAGGTCGATGATCTGCCCCGCTCCGCCGTTGACCTTCACCTCATGGATGGCCACCATCGCCGCGTAGGCGCCCCACAATCCCGCGACCATGTCGGCCAGCGCGAGATTGGGAAGCATCGGCGGCTGGCCGGGAAAGCCGTTCTTCGCCGCATAGCCCGCCATCGCCTCCACAAGGCTGCCAAACCCGGGATGGTCGGCGTAGGGTCCGGTCTGGCCCCAGCCCGACACCCTGATCACGACAAGCGTGGGATTGATGTGAAGCAGGTCCTCGGGGCCGAGACCCATTTCCTCAAGCGTACCGACACGAAAGCTCTCGATCAGAAGATCGCAGCCGCGCACCAGCTCGCGAACAATTTCGCGCCCCCGGTCCGAACGCAGGTTGAGGGTGACGCTCTTTTTGTTTCTCGCATATACCTTCCAGAAGACCGATACGCCCTCGGGATTCGCGGGCCCGGTTTCCTGCCAATCGCGCAGCGGGTCGCCCTTCTTCGGATCCTCGATCTTGAGAACCTCCGCGCCGAAATCGGCGAGTGCGAGCGAAACCATGTTCCCCGCCACCAGGCGGCTGAGGTCGAGGACGCGGATGCCGTCCAAGGGACACTTCGCGCCCGGCTCGAAGTCGCGGGCCATCATGGGATTGTCACCGACAGTGCCATGCCGTCACGCTGTGGATCGGCCGCACCGCGCAACCGGCTGCCATCGTCGTGGATGGCGTGGACGGCGGCAAAGACATAGCTCGCCGGGTTGCGGGCGACAGGATGCCCCGAGGCCTCCAGCGATCGCGTCACGAATCGGGGGATGCGGTTCGAGACTTCGATGGTGTTGCTGGTGGCCGAGATGCGTGCGGCCACCACCGCCTCGAGGATGGGCATGTCGAAGTCGAGCACATTGGAGATCACCTGGGCGAGTGCAGTGGGGATCTGCGCTCCTCCCGGCGCCCCAATGACAAGCGATGGGCGTTCGCCTTCGAATACGATCGAAGGCGCCATCGAAGCGAACCGGCTCTTGCCTGCTGCGAGGGATCCCGCTCGCCCGGGCCTGGGATCGAAGGCGCCCAGGCAGCCGTTGTACATGAAGCCCAGCCCCGGGGTGATCACGCCGGAGGGCGCGCCGAGGGAATGCGTGAGGCACACCACATTCCCCGAGCCGTCGATCACTCCGAGGGTGGTCGTGTTCTTGGCCTCACGCGTCGCAAGGCGGACCACGTTCGCCTTCTTCCCTGCGGCGATCTGTGCGGCTATGGAGGCCACGTGATCGCGGCTCAGAAGGCGTTCTGCCGGGACATCCACGAACTCGGGGTCGCCTATGTGGCGATCCTTGTCGATGGTGGCGTGTTTCATTGCCTCGGCCAGTATGTTCAGGTGCACGGAGGAGTTGTGCCCCAGGGCGCGCAAGTCGAACTCGTCGAGGATGTGGAGGATCTCCAGCATCATCAGGCCCCCCCCGGGGGGCTGGGCGGTCGCGATGCGGCGCCCGCGGTACCGACCCCACAGCGGCGGCCCCCTGCGAGTCCCATAGGATTCGAGATCCGAGCGACGCAACAATCCCCCGTTGGCGCGCATGTCGGCGTCGATCTCATCAGCCATTTCGCCCCGGTAGAAGATCTCGTACCCATGGCGCGCGATGCGCTCGAGGGAAGCGAGCATTCCAGGGTTGTGAATCCGCTCGCCGACCCCCTTGAGCCGACCGTCGGGATGGAAGTAGATGCGCCGTCCGGGCTCGGTAAATCGCAGCTTGTCGACATAATCGACTCGGCCCACCGAGGAATAGTCCTTAACCCACATTCCATGGACATGAGGTCGCACGACGAATCCGGCGCGGCACTCATCGATGGCCGGCTGCACCACGTCCTTCCACTCCATGGTTCCGAACTCGGCGGCGGCCTGCGCATACGCCATGAGACTCCCGGGAACGGCGATCGATTGGTAGCCGACATCGTTCACCTGCCCCTCAACGCGAAAGCCGAATCCGTCTCGGACCTCGCCGATCAGCTTGTCGGCCCACATGTCGGGGCGCACCGCCGCCGGGCACCGCGCGTGAAAGTCGATCGTTTCGTGGACTCCGCGGCCCGGCATGAAGATCTGCATGCTTCCGAACCCGGCGATGCCAGTCATCTGCGGATCAACCACGCCCTGAACCAGGGCGCAAACGATCGCGGCATCCACCGCATTCCCGCCTTGCTCGAGAACCAGTGCCCCGGCCTCCACCGCCTCGGGTTGAGGCGCCACGATCATGCCGTTTCGGTTTTTCATCATCTCTCTGCGGCGCCAGGGCTGGCGCGCGTCGTGTCGTTCAAGTGGCAGGCGCTTCGATGGCCAGGGGCGATCTCACGCAACAGCGGAACTTCCACCGAGCATCGGGGCATCGCGTGCGCACATCGCGGATGCAGGTGACAGCCGCTGGGCGGATTGAGCGGGCTTGCAATCTCGCCCTTCACCACGGTGAAGATGCTGCCTCTTCGATCCAGGCGGGGCACCTGCGCGAGCAACGCCTGGGTGTAGGGATGGTTCGGCCGGGCGAACAGCTCCTCCGTGGGTGCCTCCTCCACGATGCGGCCGAGGTACATCACCACCACCCGGTCCGAAAGATGCTCGACGACCCCGAGGTCATGGCTGATGAACAGGTAGGTGAGGTCGAGCTGCTCGCGAAGGTCCATGAAGAGGTTGAGGATCTGGGCCTGGATCGATACGTCCAGCGCCGCGACTGCCTCGTCGCACACCAGGAAACGCGGCTGGACCGCCAAGGCGCGCGCGATCCCGATGCGCTGGCGCTGCCCTCCGCTGAACTGGTGGGGATAGCGATTCTTCAGCGCCGGATCGAGGCCCGCCTGCATGAGCTGCGCATCCACGTAGGCAGGAAGGTCGCGCCGAGAAACGAGGCCATGGACTCGCGGCGCCTGGCCTACGATGTCCTCCACTCGCATTCGAGGATTGAGGCTCGAAAACGGATCCTGGAAGATCATCTGGACCTTGAGCTTGGCGCGTTTGCGCTCGGCGGGGCCGAGGGCCTGCAGCTCCGCACCTTCGTACGACACGCGCCCGGCCGTGGGCGAAAGGATGCCGGCGGCCATGCGTCCCAGCGTGGACTTCCCGCAGCCCGACTCCCCCACCAGGCCCACGACCTCTCCGCGGCGCACCTGGAGGCTCACGTTGTCGACTGCGATGACGACCCTGTCGAGGACGCTTGCCCCGACGACCCGACGGATACGCCCGATCACCCGCTCAGCCGCATCCGGGGTGTGGCCGAAGTGGCGCGACACTCCTTCGAGCTCGAGCAGTGGGGCCGCCGCCGCCGGACGGACGGCGGTCAATTCGGCGACTCCTTCAGGGGATGAAAGCATCGGTGCGCACGGCCCGGGGCGACCTGCATCAGCTCGGGCTCCCGCTGGCACCGCGAATCGGCCCGCTCGCAACGCGTTCGGAAAGCACAGCCCTCCGGCAGCTGCAGCAGGCTGGGTGTCATCCCAGGAATCTGCCTCAGCCGGGAGCGGCGACGGTTGGCGCTCGGGACGCTGCCGATCAGCCCACTTGTATAAGGATGCGCGGGGTGGTCCAGCACCTCATCCACGGACCCGGTCTCCACGATACGCCCCGCGTACATGACCGCGATCTCGTCAGCAAGGCCCGCAATCACGGAAAGGTCGTGGGTGATCCAGATCAACGCGGTCTGGCGCTCGCGTGCGAGCTTCTGGACCTCGGACAGGATCTGGCCCTGGATCGTGACGTCGAGCGCCGTGGTCGGCTCGTCGGCAATGATCAAGTCCGGGTTGTGGAGGAGCGCGATCGCAATGGCAACGCGCTGGCGCATTCCCCCCGAGAACTGGTGCGGGTAGGCCAGGAGTCGCTCGTCCGGGCTTGAGATCCCCACGAGCCCCAGCGTTTCCCGGGCCCGCTCCCGCGCGCGTTCTGGCGACATCGACGAATGCGCGCGCACCGTCTCGACCATCTGCGTGTCTATGCGAAGCACAGGGTTCAGCGTCATCATCGGGTCCTGGAAGATCATCGCGATCCTGTTTCCGCGAAGCTGGCGCATCTCCTCGTCGTCGAGCGTGGAGAGGTCGCGTCCGTGGTACAGGATGCTGCCCGCAATGACTCGCCCGGGCGCATCGACCAGACCCATGATCGAGAATCCGGTGACGGTTTTGCCGGAGCCCGACTCCCCCACCAATCCCAGGATCTTGCCGCGCGCCACCGACAACGAAACGTCATCGACGGCACGCACCACACCTTCGTCGGTGAAGAAGTGGGTGCGCAGGCCGCGCACCTCCAAAGTAGGGCCGTTCATTTGCGCAGGCGCGGGTTGAACATGTCGCGCAGCTGGTCACCTACCAGGTTGAGCGCCACGATCGTGAGGATCAGCGCGATGCCGGGATAGAAACTGATCCAGTACTTGCCGGACATCAGGTACTGATAACCGTTGGCGATCAGCAGGCCCAGCGATGGCTCGGTGATCGGCACGCCGAGGCCGAGGAAACTCAGCGTCGCCTCCAATGCGATCGCCCTTGCAACCTGCTGCGTGCCGACGACCAGCAACGGAGGCATGCAGTTGGGCAGGAGGTGGCTGAACAGGATGTAGCGCGTTGGGAGGGCCAGACACTCTGCCGCCTCGATGTACTCGCGCCGGCGCTCGACCATCGCGGTGGCACGCACCGTGCGCGCGTAGTACGCCCACTCCACCAGGACCAGGGCAAGGACCACGTTGCCGATCCCCTTGCCTAGAACGGCGAGGATCATCAGCGCGACTAGAATCGACGGAAACGAAAGCTGCAGGTCCACCAATCGCATGATGAAGCTATCCACCCGTCCGCCGAAATACGCTCCTAGAAGGCCAAGACAGGCGCCCAGGATGCCGGCGATGATGGCCGAGCCCGCACCGACGCCGAGGCTGATGCGCAACCCGTACACGATGGCCGAGAACATGTCGCGTCCCTGGTCGTCGGTGCCCAGCCAGTAGGTCCGGGTACCGTCGGCGGACTCGGAACCCGGTGCCAGCCGGATGTCCATGGGGTCCAGCTGCGCCAGGTCGTAAGGGTTCTGCGGCGCGACCCAGGGGGCGAACAGCGCCGCTGCCACGATCAACACCACGCCCACCATTCCCACGAGGGCCAGGCGCGAGCGGGCAAACTCGGCGGCGAACCGGCGCCACGGAGATGCGCGCGACGGAGCGCGAGGAGCCATAGTGTCGACCACGTCGCTCATCCCCCGGCCTTCACTCGTACGCGTGGATCGAGGACCATGTAGAGGATGTCGACCACGAGGTTGATGGTGATGAACATCAGCACGATCATCATCAGGTAGGCGACGATGACCGGGCGATCGAGCACGTTGATGCTGTCGATGATGAGCTTGCCCATCCCGGGCCATGCGAAGACGCTTTCAGTCACGACGGAGAAGGCGATAGTGGAGCCAATCTCGAGACCGACCACCGTCACCACCGGGATCATGATGTTCTTCAACACATGCACGAAGATGATGCGGCGCCTTGTGAGACCCTTGGCCCGGGCGAACTTCACGTAGTCCATGAGCACCGTCTCACGCACGCCGGCGGTCACCAGCCTCAACACCAGGGCAATGTTGAAGATGGCGAGATTGAAAGCCGGCATCAGCATGTGCTGCAGGCCATCGTAGGTCAGGAACGACCATCGCACGCCGAATAGCTCTGCGGTTTGGCCGCGACCCGTGCTGGGCAACCACCCCAGATGGACCGCGAACAGCATGATCAGCATCAAGCCTACCCAGAAGGCCGGCATGCTGAAGCCGAGGATACTTGCGGCCACGATCGCGCGCGAGAAGGTGCGTTCGGGATAAAGGCCCGCCAGGAGCCCGAGAGGAATCCCGACCACGATCGAAAGCAGGACCGCGGCGAGGGCGAGCTCCAAGGTGGCCGGTAGCCTGGAGGCGATCAGAGACAGGGACGGTGCGCTGTAGACAAAGCTGCGGCCGAGGTCACCATGCGCGGCATCCCACAGGAACGCCAGGTACTGCCGCCACAACGGCCGGTCAAGCCCCAGGTCGGCGATGGCCTTTGCACGCTCCGCCTGGTTGGCTTCCGGCGAAATCATGATCTCGATCGGGTCGCCGATGAGGTGTACGCCTATGAAGACGATGACCGTCATCAGCATCACCACCAGCCCGGCTTGGAAAACGCGACGCAGCAGCCAGGTGGTCAATCCGGAACACTCCGCTCTGTGGTGCTAGACTTTCGCCGAAGCATACGTGGTAAAGCCGTGCCCCGGCCCCTAGGCCGGACACCATCATCGGTTCTAATGCGTCCGTTCACATCCGCTTCTTTGTGGTGCGCGCGAGGTATCTGCGCCTTGCCATGACCACGACACCCCCTCCCCTCGTCGACCTCAGGCTCCTGCGCGTGTTCCTCGCGGTCAGCGAGACCGGCAGCATGACTGCAGCCGCACAGCAACTCGGGCTGACCCAATCGGCGATCTCACAGAGCCTTCGCCAGCTTGAGGCCGAATTCAACGTTTCGCTATTCGCACGCGACCGCAGGCCGCTGCAGCTCACGCCAGCTGGCAATGCCCTGCGCGAACGCGCGGCGCGCCTGGTTGAGGATGCGAACCATCTTCCGAGCCTGCTGCAGGAGATCGGTGGGAGCCTGCCCGTCATCCGCATCGGCCTCGTGGACTCGTTCGCCGCCACCGTAGGTCCCCACCTCATTCGTGACCTGCTCCGGGAAACCCTGCATCTTTCGGTTTACTCGGGCCTCTCCCCCAGCCATGGCGAGGCCCTTCAACGCCGCGCGGTCGACCTTGCGGTCACCAGCGACTCGCTGGACGATATCGATGGGCTCGAGCGCCACCTGCTCCTTCAGGAGCCGTTTCTCCTCGTGGTGCCCACCGACTACGCCGAGGACACCGCTGGCCTCACTCTCGACCAGATAGCGGCGCGGTATCCCATGGTGCGGTACAGCGCCCGCTCCCATTTGGGCACGCAGGTGGAGCGCCACCTGCGTCGCCTGGGCATCGTGGCGCCCAGAACCGTCGAGATGGACACCTCCGATACGCTGGTTGCGATGGTGGCCGCGGGATGCGGGTGGGCGATCACGACACCCCTTTGTTACCTCCAGGGGCGGGCCCACGCGGAACGCGCGTTGCCGATGCGCCTGCCCGGCCCCGGATTCACCCGGTCGCTGGTTCTGATCGCGAGGTCGGGCGAATACGCGGAGCTTCCACGAAAGGTCGCGAGCCACGCGCATCGCATCCTGGTCTCGGCAGTGATTCCGGAAATTCGCCGGATGATCCCCTGGATCGGTTCCGAGCTCGCCGTTGGCAATACCTCCTCCACCAGGGAAATTCCCCCGCCTCAATAGCGGTCGAACCAGCGCTGCAGCTGCGCGCGATCGCGGGTGACCGTCAGCGCAAGCGCGAGGAGGATGCGCGATTTCTGGGGATTGAGATTCCCGGCGCAGACGAAGCCGCGCTCGTCATTGCGCAGGGTTCGCGGAACTCGACCGGACAGCACACGCGAGGCCTGCACCACGGCGATCCCGTCACGTACCGCCTCGACGAGGGCCGCTGTCTCCGCGGGCGAAGTCACTCCGGGAGCAAAGCCTGCCGAAACGATCCCCCGCGCCCCCGCCGCCACGAACGCCCGAGACCCGACCCCGTCGCACCCTGCATAGGCATGGCAAATGTCGACTCGCGGCAGCGCCTCTATCGAGGCGAGATCGAATGGTGCGTCGATGGGATGGCGCGTCGTCGGTGTTCGCAGCATCACGACGCGGTCGTTGTCCACCTGGCCCAGCATTCCGAAATCGGGCGACGCAAATGTGTGCAGGCGCAGAGTCGAGGTCTTGGTGACCTCCCTCGCGCCGTGAATCTCGTCGTTCATCACCACCAGCACGCCAGCCCCGCGAACCTCACGAGTCGCGGCGGTACGCACTGCGGCAAGGAGGTTCATCCCGGCATCCGACGACAGGGCGGTGGGCGGCCGCTGGGAGCCCACCAGGACGACGGGTACGCCGACGCGAAGCGTCAGGTGGAGAAAGTACGCCGTCTCCTCGAGAGTAGCGGTTCCATGGGCGACGACGATGCCGGCGAGGTCGGGATTCTCTTGCGGGAGCCGTTCGAGAAGGAGTGCCAGTTCCTTCCATTCGGCGAATCCGATGTCATTGCTCGCGACCCGTCGAAACTCCGCGGCAATGATTACATGCTCCAGGGACAGTTCGGGGAAGCGCTCAATGAGATCCGACGCACCGAGCCTGCGATTCGTCGCCCCGTAATTCAGGACGTCGAGTGAATCGGCGCCGAGCGAGGCGATGGTTCCGCCGGTCGCCACCAGTGCCACCTTCGGCTTCTTCATGGAACGCACGATGTGGCGTACTCCGTCGCTGCGTCCTCGAGCATCTCGCGCAGGTGCCGGGCGAACGCGCGATAGACGAAGATATCGAAGGTGTTCGCCGCCAGCGCATGGATGAGGACCCCCACGTGCGCCATCGATCCCTGGACGCAGTGCCCCACGGGAAAAGCTGAAGGATGGAGGTCGATCGGCAGCTCCTTCGCAAGCAGGTCGCGGGTGCGACTACCCGAGACCTGGAGGACCTGGCGACCCGCGCCGACATCCACCACCGCGGCGATCGCAGGAGGCAGCCCTGCGGCGAGCTCAGCGGCCAGATCCCGGTCCGGCGCCAAAGGAGCGACGACCAGCCAGCGATGGGGCCCGAGCCACAGGATCCGGTTCGGGCCATCCATTGCCGCAGTGTTGGCGCCCGGCGGTAGCTCCAGGCCCACAACGCCCGCGATGCAACTCCTCGCAGCCGCATCCGAGTCTGGCCACGTCGAGACCTGGACCATCGCGAGTCCGGTGCGCTCCACGATCGAGATCGGCTCATCCACGGTAGCGGGCTCCCTCGCGGTCATAGAAGACCGGGTTGACGACCCTTACGGCCGTGAGTTCGTTGCGGAGCGGGAAAGCGGCGTGCAGCGTTTGCCCGTGCCGCGCCGATCCCCCTGCGACGAACGCCAAGGCGATATCGTGCCCCAGCGCCGGGCTATAAGTCATCGAGGACACATGACCGACCATCGGCGTCACGCCGCATTCGGCACGAGAGCCTGGCTCCACAAGCTGCGCACCGGCACGCAGGCGCGCGCGGGCGTCGATCGGGACGAGGCCCACCAGCCCCGGTCCGGCCGGATCGACGAGATCCGGGCGCTGGGACAGCTGGCGGCCGATGAAATCCTTGCGATCGCTCAGCAAGCGCGCCATCCCAAGCTCGAGTGCGGTGGTGGTGCCATTCAGCTCCCCGCCCGCGACATGCCCCTTCTCGATGCGCAGCGCTCCCATTGCCTCGGTTCCATAGGGCGCGATCCCCTCCCCGGTGCCGTGGGCGATGATCGCCTCCCAGACCTCAAGGGCTCGGTCGGCGGGCGCGGCGATCTCGTAGGCGAGCTCGCCCGAAAACGTCATTCGAAATACGCGGCAGGGCACATCGGCAACCCGCACGCACGCCACGCCAAGGTGGGGCAGTGCGGCATCGCTAGCACCCTGCTCCCCACCCTCGATCACCCGGCCGAGCACCGACCGGCTGTGCGGACCGGCCAGCGCCATGGCGCCCCACTGCTCGGTGACGGAAGTGACGTGCACACGCAGCTCGGGCCACACGACCTGGGTGAGGAACTCCAGGTGCGCGAGTACCCTGCCCGCATTGACCGTGGTGGTGGTCATGAAATAGTGGTGCTCGCCGAGTCGGGCGGTCGTGCCATCGTCGAACACGACACCGTCCTCGCGGAGCATCAGGCCGTAGCGGACCTTGCCGATCGGGAGAGAACGGAAATTGTTCGCGTAGGCGCGCTCGATGAGATCCACTGCGCCCGGTCCCTGGATGTCGATCTTGCCCAAGGTCGAGACATCAATGAGCCCGACGGCCTTTCTCACATGCTCCGCTTCCCTTGAATAGGCCGCGCGCAAATCCTCGCCGCCCTTGGGATAACAACGAGGGCGCATCCAAAGGCCTGCCTCCACCATGGTGGCACCTCGCGCGACATGCCAGTCATGCATCGGGGTGCGTCGGATCGGCTGGTAGTGGAGCCCCCTTTCGCGGCCGGCAAACGCACCGAGCGCAACGGGAGCGAACGGTGGACGGAAGGTCGTGGTCCCGGTCTTCTGGATCGACTGGCCGCGCAGCGACGCCATGATGGCCAGCCCGTTCAGGTTGCTGGTCTTGCCCTGGTCCGTGCCCATCCCAAGTGTTGTGTAGCGCTTGAGATGCTCCACCGATACGTACCCCTCACGATGGGCCAGCGCGAGATCGGCGGACGTCACGTCGTCCTGGATGTCGACAAACGCTTTGTGCACCGCGCCCGGGACGAGCCACAGCGGCTCGATGGCCGAACTCTCGGGTGCATCCGCCCTCGGCGCGCCTGTCGCAGGCGGGACGAACCCCGTTGCTGCGGCCGCCTCGCATCCGGCAGCGTGCCCTTGGGAAAGGCAGCAATCGAGGGAGGTGGTGCCTGTGGCGGCTCCGGCCGAGCACTCGGCCTGCCGTGCGAGGCCCGGCACGAATCCCGCGATGCCCGCGTCGTACACCGGCTTGCTGCCCGACTGGCTCTGCAGGTGGACGGTGGGGCTCCAGCCGCCGGAAATCGCCAACAGGTCGCACTCGATGCGGCGCGAACCTCGCGGCTTCCCCGATGTGGCATTGATACTCACCACTTGCACTGCGGCAACATGAAGATTTCCCTCGACGCGCAATACCGCGTGCCCGGAAATGCACTCAATCCCCAGGCCGCGCACGGCGGCCGCGAGCGGTCCGTCCGACGAAGCCCGGGAATCCACTACCGCCGCGACCACGACACCCGATTCGTGCAAGGCAAGGGCGGTGCGGTAAGCGTCGTCGTTGTTGCAGAAGATCACAGCACGACGGCCCGGCACCACCGCGAAACGACGCACGTAGGTGCGCACCGCACCTGCCAGCATCACCCCGGGTCGATCGTTGTTCTCGAAAACCAGCGGCCGCTCGATAGCGCCGGTCGCGAGCACCACGCGCTTGGCGCGAATGACGTGCATGCGCTGCCGCGGAAGCCCTGGAAGGGTGCCCGGAACGTGGTCGCCCACGCGCTCGATGACTCCCAGCACGTTGTTGTCGTAATAACCAAACACGGTGCTGCGCAACAGCACCCGAACATTGGCCAAAGCGCGAAGCTCCGAGGTCGCGGCCGCGACCCAGTCGATTCCCGAGCGCCCCTCAACAGGGTCGCCGTCGCGCAGAATCGCTCCGCCCGTCACCGGCTCGCTCTCGGCAAGCACGACCCGCGCACCGGCACGACCTGCCGCCAGCGCGGCAGCAAGGCCTGCCGGGCCACCGCCCACGACCAGTACGTCGCAGAAAATATTGCTGCGCTCATAACGCGATGGGTCGGCGCCCCGAGATGCCAGGCCCATTCCCGCAGCCCGCCGGATGTGCTTCTCGTAGTGGATCCAGAATTTCCCGGGCCACATGAACGTCTTGTAGTAGAAGCCCGCGGGAATGAAGGCCGAGAGAAGGTTGTTGATGCCCATCAGGTCGAACGCGAGTGACGGCCAGCGATTCTGGCTGCGGGCCACCAGCCCGGGGAAAAGCTCGGTCGTGGTGGCCCGCGTGTTCGGTTCCGCCGCCGCGCCACGATCGAGGGTCACGAGCGCGTTGGGCTCTTCCGGGCCGGTGCCGTAGATTCCCCGCGGCCGGTGATACTTGAAGCTCCGGGCTACCAGGCGCACGCCATTGGCCAGCAATGCGGAGGCAAGCGTATCACCCTGATATCCCGTGAAAGCCCTGCCGTCGAAAGTGAATGCGATCGGATCCAATCGGTCAATCGCTCCCCCGGAGGCGAGGCGGAACGGCTGCGCGCCACCCGCCGTCACGGCCGCACTCATCGCTCGACAAACCTGGTGGCCGCCGGGAGGACACGGAAGATGGTGTGGGTCATCGTGTCCCGCCCTACCCGCAGCCATTGGCGGCAGCCCTGGACGTGGTGCCAGTACTCCTCGTGGGCACCACGCGGGTTGTCGCGCATGTACACGTAGTCCACCCAGTCGGCCAGGGGCGCATCGGGGGCAGGTCTCACGACCCGCGCGTCGCCGCCATAGTTGAACTCTGTGTGGTCGCGATCTCCGCACCACGGGCATCGAATGATCAGCATGGATCGATTCCTAGTGTGCGTTCGGGACCGGACCGGCCCCCTTCTCGTCCATCACGCGCCCGCGAGCGAAGCGCTCGAGGGTGAACTTCGCGTTGAGCTCGTGGGGCTCGTCACGCGCAAGGGTGTGCGCAAAAACCCAACCCGAGGCCGGAGTTGCCTTGAAGCCTCCGTAATTCCAGCCACCATTGATATATAGCCCATCAATCGGCGATCTGGCGATGATGGGGCTGCCGTCCATCGTCATGTCCATCACTCCTCCCCAATTCCTCAGCAGGCGAAGCTGCCCCAGCATCGGGAACATCGCGAGCGCGGCACCCATGGCATGTTCCGCCACCGGGAGGTTGCCCCTCTGCGCGTAGCTGTTGTAGCCGTCCAGGTCGCCGCCGAACACGAGCCCTCCCTTGTCCGACTGGCTGATGTAGAAGTGCTCTGCGCCAAAGGTGACGACCGTGTCGATGAGAGGTTTGAGCGGCTCGGAAACGAAGGCCTGCAGGACGTGCGTCTCGATGGGAAGGCGCAGGCCCGCCAGCGCAGCGAGCTGGCCGGTGTGCCCGGCAACGGCCGTGCCGACGCGCTCTGCCCGGATCGGACCACGGGAAGTCTCCACGCCGACGATCTTCTCGCCTTCGCGCATGAATCCCACCACCTCGCAGTTCTGGATGATGTCGACGCCAAGTCGGTCGGCGGCCCGCGCGTATCCCCAGGCCATGGCGTCATGTCGTGCCGTGCCCCCCCGTCGCTGCAGCAACCCGCCATAAATGGGGAAGCGCGCATCCGCGGAAAAGTCGAGCTCGGGCACCATGCGCTGTACCTCACGTCGACCGAGTAGCTCGGAGTCGATGCCGTTGAGGCGCATCGAGTTGCCTCTGCGCGCGTGCTGATCCATCTGAGCGTCGGAATGCGCGAGGTTGAGCACACCCCGGGCGCTGAACATCACGTTGAAGTTCAGGTCGCGACTCAAGCCCTCCCAGAGCTTGAGCGACCACTCATAGAACTGCGCGTTGCCTGGCAGCATGTAGTTGGAGCGGATGATCGTGGTGTTCCGCCCTGTGTTGCCTCCACCCAGCCATCCCTTCTCTATCACCGCGACGTTGCGGATGCCGTGGTTGCGCGCGAGGTAGTATGCGGTGGCGAGCCCGTGTCCTCCCCCACCGACGATGACCATGTCGTAGCCCTTCTTCGGCTCGGCATCGCGCCATGCCCGTCCCCAGTTGCGATGTCCATTCATGCTGCCACGCACCAGGTTGAGCAGCGAGTACCTCTGAAGGGTCATTCCAGGGTTTCCATCAGCCGGGATACCAATTCCACGCGCGGGCGAAGCGACGACAGGAGGATATGTTCGTGCTCCGCGTGTGCGCCGGCTCCAACAGCGCCGAGCCCGTCGAGAGTGGGGATTCCAAGGGCGGCGGTGAAATTTCCGTCACTGCCGCCGCCGGTAGCGACCTCCGGCAGATCCTGACCAAGCTCGCGCGCCACCTCTCGGGCGTGGTCATACAACGCGGCCACGCCGGAGGTGCGCTCGAACGCGGGCCGCGTCACGCCCCCTGTCACGGTGACCGTGACATCCCGGCCCTTCGGCGAGAGACCCTTGACGGAACGCACGAGATGCTCCATTCCCGTCGCGTCGACGGCGCGGCAGTCGACATATGCCTCGGCGTGTTCTGGAACGACGTTGCTGAACCCCTTGTTGCCGCCGGCAATGACGCCCACGCTGACGGTAATTCCGCGCGCATGGTCGGTAAGCGCTTCGAGGCAGAGAATCTGGTGCGCAAGCTCCACGACTGCGCTGCGCCCCTGTTCGTGGGCGACACCCGCATGGGCGGCCACCCCTTTTATGGTGACGACAAACTTCGCGATCGCCTTGCGGCTGGTGACCACCGCTCCGGCCGGGCGACCGGGCTCCATCACGAGGACGTATCGCGAGCGCCGCGCAATCTCTTCGATGAGCTCACGCGAAGTGGGGCTTCCCACCTCTTCGTCGGACACGAACAGGAAAGTCACCGCAAGCGGAGTCGTTTTTCCCTGGTCGACGAGGTGCCGGTATGCGGCGAAGCCGACATAGTCTCCCGCTTTCATGTCGTAGGTTCCCGGACCAAATGCCTTGTCGGCCTCGAGCCGCAGGGGACGGCGGGCGAGCGTTCCGATTGGCCAGACGGTGTCCAAGTGGCCCAGCACGAGGATGCCAGGCTTCCCTTGTCCCCACGGTGAGCGCGCCAGCAGATGGTCGCCGCGTCCGTCGCGGCCAGCCACCCGCTGCACGTCCATTCCGAGGCAAGCGAACTGCGACGCGACCAGCGCCACCAGGGTGTTGACAGCGACGGCATCGGTGCTCGGCGTCTCGATCTCGACCCACTCACGAATTCCAGCGAGGAGCGCTTCCGTATCGATCCGCCCCGCTTCCTGCGTCGACCCTGGAAGCATCTTTAGCCGACCGCGAACTCGAGGTTGCGCATCCAGGAGCCCCCCATGATCTCGCGCACCTGCTCAGGCTTGTGACCGCGCTCGAGCAAGCCATGGGTGAAATTCGGCAGCAGCCGGATACTCTGCACCCCGGTCGGATACTCGACCGTGAAGAACTCCTCGCTGGAACCGAAAATGTCTGGCCGCAACACGCGCCAGCGGTGAGTCTGCGGCTTTGTCTTGCCTGCCTTGAACGCGTCCTGGTAACCCTCGGTGAAATCCAGACCGATGCCGGTGTGGTCGGCGCCCACGGTATCCACCCAGTGCCGCGCGTGATCGAGCATGTGCTCGATCGTGGAATCCTTCGGTGCCACCGAGCGCACCAGGCCGCAAACCCCCATCACCCCACCTTTCGCGGCAATGATTCGTGCGACCTCGTCCTTGGAATTGCGATCGTTGGGGTTGACCGTGTAGGCGTTCGAATGCGTGCACACCGGGTTCTTCGCGAGTTGCGCCGCCTCAAGCCTCGAGCGATGGCCGGTATGGGACAGGTCGAGGATCATTGGCAGGCCATTGACAACCTCGATGAAGTCGCGCCCGAGGAACGTCAGGCCGGCGTCGCGCGGTTCGCCGCATCCATCTGCCAGCAACGTGGCACCGGTGTACGCGAGGCCGATGTAGCGAACGCCCAGCTTGTGGAGGAGGCCCACTCGATTAAGCTGCTTTCCGATCGCCTCGGACCCCTGGGTGCCGAGGATGATGGCGAGTTTGCCCTTGCGCTTCGCTTCCCGGACCTCCACCGCCGTTGTCGCCAGCACCAGGTCGGGATGCCTGGCGATCTTGTCGAGAGCGGTATCGATGTTTTCCAGCACCTTGTCGAACGTTTCGCCCTCGGTCGCCATGGTGAGATTGGTGACGGAGACGCCACCTTCCATGGCCCGCTCGACGTAGGGCGGATCGATCAGGTATGAAAGGCTGAGGCAATCGAATACGATCATCTCGCGATGCAGCGCGAGGGCTTCCGGCGAGGCGTAAACCCCCGGCGGGATGCTCTTCGTGGCGACCACGCTCATGAATTCACCCGCCTCATTTCGCGGGATAGGCAGGGACAATCACCGTCTGCTGATCGTAGCGCGGGACGAGCGTGATGCCCTTGCGCGCGGCCATCACCACCATCTCGGCGTAGAGCGGCACCGCAACCGTATTCTTCTTCGCCAGGAGCAGCGCACTTTCCATCATCTTCACGCGCTCCGTGTTGTCGAAGGTCTTGGCCGCCGCGTCAATCAGCTTGTCGAGCTCCCGGTCGCTCGCGCCGCGGTTGTTGGCCCCTGCCCCGGCGTCCTTGTCGTAGGTGCGCAGTACATCGGTGAGCATGCTGAGCCCGGAGCCGCTGCCCAGTCCCCAGCCGATGAGCATGATCGACGCCTGTTGCGTCGGCACCTTGATTTTCGGAAAAAACACCGTGGGCGGCAGCGCCTCTACCTGCGGCTTGATGCCGATCCGGGTGAGCATCGCCCCCACCATCTGGCACACCGCGGCGTCGTTCACGTACCGGCCGTTGGGGCAGAGCAGGTCAAGCGATAGTTTGTCGGCATATCCGGCCTGCGCCAGGAGCTTCTTGGCGCCCGCGACATCGGGCCCTTCTGCCTTGATGGTGGCGCTGTACCCGGGGAAGCCTTCGGGAACGAGTTGGCCGGCGGGAACGCCGAGCCCCTCCAGCCCTCGTGAGACAAGTGCCTTGCGGTCCATGGCCTTGGAGATCGCCAAGCGGACCCGTTCATCCCTCATCGGATTCTTGTCGAGCGGCGCGCCGCTACGGTCCGTTGCGCCGGTGAGCTTGTCCGGCGTTGAGTTCAGAGCGAGATAGATGATGCGATCGGAAGGACTGGTGAACAGCTTTACGTCCTTCGAATTTTTCAGGCGCGGGACATCGGTGGGCGGCACGTTGTCGATCGCATCCACGTCCCCGGAGAGCAGGGCCGCGACCCGGCTCGCGTCGTTGGTCATGATCCTGAACGTGACGTTCTCGTACGCGGGCTTCTTGCCCCAGTATCCTTCATTGCGCTTGAGGATCAGGCGGTCGCCGGGCGCGAAGCTAACGAACGAGTACGCGCCGGTGCCGATCGTCGCCTTGCCGGAGACGAAGTCGGACGGGCTCGCGGCACCGATCTTCTTCGAGACGATGGAGATGATCCGAAGTTGCATCGGAAATTCCGGATTCGGGACTTCGGTGGTGAAACGCACCGTCATCGGATCGGGAGTGGAGATGTCCTTCACGGTGCGCAAACCCGCCATGTAAGGATTCGGGTTGTTGGGAAGCGTCTTCACGCGCTCGATCGAGAACAGGACGTCTTCCGCCGTGAAGGGCGATCCGTCGTGAAACTTGACGCCCGGTCGCAGCTTGAACTCCCATGTCTTCTCGTCCAGCGCCTTCCAGGAGACCGCAAGCCCCGGGACCGGCTGCGACTTCGCGTCCGTATCCACCAGCCGGTCGAACATGTGGCGGGCAAACGCGATGTTGGGGGCGAGATAAAGGAAATGCGGATCGACTGTGGGATCCGCCTTCACGCCCACCGTGATGCTCTGGGCGGCGGCGGGGTGCACAACAGCCGCCATGACCGCCAGGCCGACGATCAGGGATTTAATTTGCATGTTGACTCCTTTGGCGACGCGTTGAGGTTCGAGTGTCACAGACGGCCTCGCACCGTCCAACGACCATTAGCAAGACTTATCGACCCTAGTACTGTCCGCCGGAGACGCGGGCCGTGGTTCCCCGGGCATCGGCCAGGGCCGTGGCCACGGCGGTGGTGAAGAGCCGGATGTCGGTGCTGAGCGCCACGAAATCGAATCCGT
>JBDSMR010000155.1:0-13570 GCA_039915735.1 Usitatibacter sp.
AAGGGTTGCTGAAGGAGATGCGCAAGCTGCAGGGCGAAGGCATCACCGCCGATGACCTGGCGCGCGCCAAGGCGTTCTACGCGGGCTCGACGAGGCGGGGCCTGGAGACCAACGCGGCGCTTGCCTCCGACTATGCCCGCAGCTACGTTCTGGGTGTGCCGCTGGACCACACCGAGAAGATGCTGGGCATCATGCCGCGACTGAGCGTCGCGGACCTGCAGGGGGCGGCGAAGCATTACCTCGGCGGGGAGAACTACGTGTACGCCGCGGTGCGGGGGAAGGCCTCCCCATGAGCGGCTGGCGGGAAGATCGCCTTGAATTGACGCGCCGGGTTTAAACACAGGGGACACAGAGGAAAAAGCGAGGACACGGAGTACAGCGAAAAGATGATTTTTCGAGATGATGGTGGCGGCAACTCGAACCAATCATTTTGCTTTACTCCGTGTCCTCGCTTTTTCCTCTGTGTCCTCTGTGTTGAAAAATCGGCGCCCAAACCGAGACGCCACCCGACAATTACGCGGAAGCGGCAGCAGCCGGGGCCTTGGCCATCAGCTCGCGCAGCACAAACGGCAGGATGCCGCCGTGAAGGTAGTAATCCACCTCGATCGGCGTATCGATGCGCAGCAGCACCGGCACTTCCTTCCAGGTGCCGTCCTTGCGGTGGATCACCAGCGTCACGTCCATCTGCGGGCGGATGCCTGCCTCCACGCCGACCACGTCGAAGGTCTCCTCACCGGTGATGCCAAGCGTCTGCGCGGAATCGGTGCCCTTGAACTGCAGCGGCAGCACGCCCATGCCGACGAGATTGGAGCGGTGGATGCGCTCGTAGGAGCGAACCACGACAGCCTTCACCCCCAGCAGCGCCGTGCCCTTGGCGGCCCAGTCGCGCGACGAACCGGAGCCGTACTCTTCGCCACCGAAGACCACCGTCGGTGTTCCCGCGGCGATGTATTTCATCGCGGCGTCGTAGATCGACAACTGCTCGCCCGAAGGCTGCAGCAGCGTGACACCGCCTTCGACACGTGTTCCGTCCGCCTTGGCAGGCAGCATGAGGTTCTTGATGCGCACGTTGGCGAAGGTGCCGCGCATCATCACTTCATGGTTGCCGCGGCGTGCGCCGTAGCTGTTGAAATCGGCTTTCTGCACGCCATTGGCGATGAGGTACTTGCCGGCCGGCGAGGTGTCCTTGATCGAGCCCGCGGGGGAGATATGGTCGGTGGTGACCGAGTCGCCCAGGAGTGCGAGCGCCTTCGCGCCCTTCACGTCCTTTGCCGTGCCGGGGCTCATGCCGAAGCCCTCGAAAAACGGCGGCTCGGCGATGTAGGTCGACTTGGGCCAGTTGTAGACCTGCCCCGAGGCGCTTGGTACCGCCTGCCACATCGGGTTGTCTTTGGTGAAGTCGCTGTAGAGCTTGCGGAAGACCGCAGGGTCGCGCGAGTACTGCATCAGAGCGTTCACCTCCGCGCTGGTGGGCCAGATGTCCTTGAGGAACACCGGCTGGCCGTCCTTGCCGGTGCCGAGTGGTTCGGTCTGCAGGTCCCTCAGCACCGTGCCCGCGATCGCGTAGGCCACCACCAGCGGCGGCGAGGCGAGGAAGTTGGCCCGCAGGTTCGGGTGGATGCGCGCCTCGAAGTTGCGGTTGCCCGAGAGCACCGCCGCGCAGACGAGGTCGTTGTCGACAATCGCCAGGTCGATGGACTCGGCCAGCGGCCCGGCGTTGCCGATGCATGTGGTGCAACCATAGGCCGAGACGTAGAAATTGAGTTTCTCGAGGTAGGGCAGCAGGCCGCCCGCCTTGAGGTACTCGGTGACCACGCGCGAGCCTGGGGCGAGCGAGGTCTTGATGTGTGGCTTGATCGACAGGCCCCGCTCGACGGCCTTTTTCGCGAGCAGGCCGGCGGCGATCATCACGCTGGGGTTCGAGGTATTGGTGCACGAGGTGATCGCGGCGATCAGGATGTCGCCGGAACCGAGGTCGACGCCGTCGGTGGTGGTCACGCGCTTGGCGAGATCCTCCGGCTTCTTCGCAAAGCCGCTGGCGGCGGCCGCGGCGGAATAAAGCTCCGTGAACTTGCTCTTGAGCTTGCCGAGCTCGATGCGGTCCTGCGGGCGCCTCGGACCAGCGACCGACGGCGTGACGGTCGTGAGGTCGAGCGACAGCACCTCGGAGTAGTCGATATCCCCCTGCTTCGACACGCCGAACATCTCCTGCGCGCGGAAGTAGGCTTCGAGCGCGGCGCATTCCTCGTCCGTGCGGCCGGTGCCCTTGAAGAAATCGATGGTCTTGTCGTCGACCGGGAAGAAGCCCATGGTCGCGCCGTATTCCGGGGCCATGTTGGCGAGCGTGGCGCGGTCGGGAACCGAGAGCGTCGCCGTGCCTTCGCCGAAGAACTCGACGAACTTGCCCACCACCTTCGCCTTGCGCAACATCTCGGTGACGGTGAGCACGAGGTCGGTAGCGGTCACGCCTTCCTTGAGCACGCCGGTGAGGTTCACGCCAACGACGTCGGGCGTGAGGAAATACACCGGCTGGCCGAGCATGCCGGCTTCGGCCTCGATGCCGCCCACGCCCCAGCCCACGACGCCGATGCCGTTGATCATCGTGGTGTGGCTGTCGGTGCCGACCAGCGAATCCGGGTAGTACATGCTGTCCTTCTGGAACACGCCGCGCGCCAGGTACTCGAGGTTCACCTGGTGGACGATGCCGATTCCCGGGGGCACGACCTTGAAGGTGTCGAACGCCTGCATGCCCCACTTCATGAACTGGTAGCGCTCCTTGTTGCGCGCGAATTCCAGCTTCATGTTGAGGTCGAGGACGTTGGGGCCGCCGAAATAGTCGATCTGCACCGAGTGGTCGACAACGAGGTCGACGGGCGCGAGCGGCTCGATCGACTTGGCGTTCTTGCCCATCCTGTGCGCTACGGTGCGCATCGCGGCAAGGTCGGCCAGCACCGGCACGCCGGTGAAATCCTGCAGCACGATGCGCGCGAGGATGAACGGGATCTCGTCGGTGCGCGCGGCGCCCGGTTTCCAGCTCGCCAGCTGCTTCACGTGCTCCTCGGTGATCTTCTTGCCGTCGACGTTGCGCAGCACGCTCTCCAGCACCATGCGGATCGAGATCGGCAGGCGCTTGACCGAGGGGAAGGTCTGCGCAAGGGCGGGCAGCGAGTAGTACTTCCCGGACTTGCCGGCGGAGGGCTGGAAGCTCTTGAGCGTGTTGAAGGAGTTATGCGACATGGCGGTATCTCTCTTTCAAAAGATGGCGTTCAGTTCCTGGCCATCAGGTCGACGAATTCGTTGACGGGCGTTGCTTCGAGGGCCTTCTGGTCCAGACACAGCGCAAGGATGGCCGCGCGCTGCTTCTCCGCGAACTGGCGCTTGAGGTTGGTCTCGAACTTCTTCACCAGCACCGGCATGCCTTCCTTGCG
The DNA here is from genome assembly GCA_039915735.1 of Usitatibacter sp. Classification (GTDB taxonomy): domain Bacteria; phylum Pseudomonadota; class Gammaproteobacteria; order Burkholderiales; family Usitatibacteraceae; genus Usitatibacter. The sequence continues at coordinate 3,429 of JBDSMR010000155.1, forward strand.
GCGGCGGCGGTGGCCGATGGGGTACTCCACCAGGATCTCCTTCATCTTCTTGCCGTCGTTGAACTCGACGGTAAGGCCGTTGGCGATCGAGCGCTTTTCGGGGTCGTGGTAGTCCTTCGTGAGCTGCTTGTCCTCGACGCAACTGATCTTGTCGCGCAGCTTGTCGATGCGCTTGTCGTTCGCCACGGCGTCTTCGTAGTCGGAAGCCGTGAGGCGGCCGAAGAGGATCGGCACCGCCACCATGTACTGGATGCAGTGGTCGCGGTCCGCCGGATTGTTGAGAGGGCCTTTCTTGTCGATGATGCGGATGCAGGCTTCGTGCGTGCGGATGGTGATCTTGCCGATGTCTTCGGCCGTCTTGCCCAGGCGCGCCAACTCCCCGTGGATCGTCATCGCGACTTCCACCGCGGTCTGCGAGTGGAACTCCGCCGGGAAGGAAATCTTGAACAGGATCTGTTCCATCACATAGCTGCCGTAGGGGCGCTGGAACTTGAATTCATTGCCCTTGAAGAGCACGTCGTAGAAGCCCCATGTCTTGGCGGTGAGCACCGAGGGATAACCCATCTCGCCGGTCTTCGCGATCAACGCGAGGCGCACGGCGCGGCTGGTGGCGTCCCCCGCGGCCCAACTCTTGCGCGAGCCGGTGTTGGGCGAGTGGCGATAGGTGCGCAGCGATTGGCCGTCGACCCACGCGAGCGAAACGGCGTTGATGATCTCGTCACGCGCAAGGCCCAGCATCTGCGCGACCACCGCCGTGGAGGCCACCTTCACCAGCACCACGTGGTCGAGGCCGACCCTGTTGAAGCTGTTCTCCAGCGCAATCACGCCCTGGATCTCGTGCGCCTTGATCATGGCGGTAAGCACGTCGCGCACCGTGAGCGGTGCGCGGCCGGCCGCCACGTTGTTGCGGGAGAGCCAGTCGGCCGTGGCGAGGATGCCACCCAGGTTGTCGGACGGATGGCCCCATTCCGCGGCAAGCCAGGTGTCGTTGAAGTCCAGCCAGCGGATCATCGTGCCGATGTCGAAAGCGGCCTTCACCGGGTCGAGCGAGTAGGAGGTGCCCGGGACCCTGGCGCCGTTCGGGACCACCGTGCCGGGCACGATCGGCCCAAGCATCTTGGTGCAGGCGGGGTACTCGAGCGCTTCGAAGCCGCAGCCCAGCGTATCGATGAGGCAGTAGCGAGCCGTCTCGTAGGCTTCCTTCGAGGTGACTTTGTATTTCTGGACGTAGTCGACGATGTCGACCAGCACCTTGTCGGGATCGGGGCGGACGTTGGAGATATGCGCGGACATGGAGGCGGTTTCTTCTTCGGCTTCGGTTTAACGGATCACTGGATGATGGCGAGCACTTTGGCGCAGACGGCGGCACGCTTGGCCTTGGCTTCGAGGTCGTCGCCGGCGGTGCGCGCGCGCGAAATGGCCATGCGCTCCTGCACTGTCTTGGTGCTGCCCGCATCCGCGGTGAAGGCCTTCACTGCAGCCGAATTGCGGCCGGCCCACTCGTTGTAGGCGACGGTGTACTTGGCACGGAACTCGGGGTCGTAATCGGAGCAGAGGTTGAAGCCGGTGGTGACGTCGGCCACCAGCTCGAATCCCTGGGTGTTGGTCTTCTCGGCCTTGGCTTCGCCAGCCGCCACCTGCGATTGGGTCGCGGCCGGTGGATCGGAGCCGCGGAGCGTGGTTTCCTTGGCCTTGTCCGGGCACTTCTCCTGCTGGTAGACGGTTTTGCCGTCCTGCACGCATTTGTACATCTGCGCGCTGGCTTCCGCCGAAAAAAACAGGACAACAAGTCCGCCGATGAACGCGGATAAACGCTGATTTTTCCGAGACAGCTTCTGGAAGGTATTCATAGGGGACATCTGCGTTTATCGGCGTTCATCGGCGGACCTCCTTGTGGGATGTGGTCAGGTACGTTTCGCGAGGGGAATGAATTCGAGGTTCTCGGGCCCGTTGTAGTTGGCGCTCGGGCGGATGATCTTGCCGTCGATGCGTTGCTCGATCACGTGCGCAGCCCAGCCGGAGGTGCGCGAGATCACGAAAAGCGGCGTGAACATGGCTGTCGGCACTCCGAGCATGTGGTACGAGGTGGCGCTGTACCAGTCGAGGTTCGCGAACATCTTCTTCTCGCGCATCATCACCTCCTCGATCCGCGCGGAGATGTCGAAGAGCTTCATGTTCTTCTGGTCCGCGGACAGCTTGCGTGCGACTTCCTTGATGATCTGGTTGCGCGGATCGGCAATGGTGTAGACCGGGTGGCCGAAGCCGATGATCACCTGCTTCTCGGACACGCGGCGGACGATGTCCTCCTCGGCCTCGTCCACATTGTCGTAGCGGCCGATGGTGTCGAAGGCGGCCTCGTTGGCGCCGCCATGCTTCGGGCCCTTCAGCGCGCCGATGGCGGCCGTGATGGCGGAGTACATGTCCGCGCCCGTCCCGGCGACGACCCGCGCGGTGAAGGTGGAGGCGTTGAACTCATGCTCAGCGTAGAGGTTGAGCGAGGTGTGCATCGCGCGCACCTGCAGCGCCGAGGGCTTCGCGCCGTGCAGCAGGTGCAGGAAATGCCCGCCGATGGAATCCTCGTCGCTTTCCACCTCGACGCGTTTGCCCGAGTGGGAGAAGTGGTACCAGTAGAGCAGCATCGAACCGAAGGAGGCCATCAGGCGGTCGGCGATGTCGCGCGCGCCGGCGATCTTGTGCTCTTCACCTTCGGGCAGCACCGCGCCCAGGGCGGATGCGGCGGTGCGCATCACGTCCATCGGGTGCGCATGGGCGGGGATCGATTCGAGGATGTCCTGTACGCCCATCGGGATGCCGCGCAGCGCTTTCAGCTTGCGCTTGTATCCGGCCAGCTCGGCCACATTGGGCAGCTTCCCGTGTACCAGCAGGTAGGCGATCTCCTCGAATTCGGCGTTGTCGGCGATATCGAGGATGTCGTAGCCGCGGTAGTGCAGGTCGTTGCCGGTGCGCCCGACGGTGCAGAGCGCGGTGTTGCCGGCCGTGACGCCGGAAAGGGCGACGGATTTTTTCGGCTTGGGCGTGGCGGGGGTAGCGGAATCGCTCATCGTTCTATCTGGCCTTTGCGAAGAGTGCGTCGAGCTTCTGCTCGTAGTCGTGATAACCCAGGTACTTGTAGAGGTCGTCGCGTGTCTGCATGGTGTCGACCACGTTGCGCTGGTGTCCGTCATTGCGGATGTGGCTGTAGACGTTGAGCGCGGCCTGGTTCATGGCACGGAATGCGGAGAGCGGATAGAGCGCCATGTCGGTGCCGGTGGAGCGGATCTCCTCGATCGAGAAGAGCGGGGTCTTGCCGAACTCGGTCAGGTTGGCGAGCGTCGGTACCTTCACCGCGTCCTTGAAGCGCTTGTACATCGCCAGGTCGGTGATGGCTTCCGGGAAGATGCCGTCCGCGCCGGCTTCCACGCAGGCCATCGCCCGGTCCACCGCGGCATCGAGTCCCTCGACGGCGAGTGAGTCGGTGCGCGCGATTACGAAGAAGTCCTTGTCGGTCCTCGCATCAACCGCGGCCTTGATGCGATCCACCATCTCCTGCTTGGAGACCAGCTCCTTGTTGGGACGGTGGCCGCAGCGCTTGGCGCCGACCTGGTCCTCGATATGCATCGCGGCCGCGCCGAACTTGATCAGCGACTTGACGGTGCGCGCCACGTTAAGGGCGCTGCTGCCGAAACCGGTGTCCACGTCGACCAGCAGCGGTATGTCGCAGACATCGGTGATGCGGCGGATGTCGGTGAGCACGTCGTCGAGGCCGGAGATGCCGAGGTCGGGCAATCCCAGGGAGCCGGCGGCCACACCGCCGCCGGAAAGGTAGATCGCGCGGAAGCCGGAAGCCTTCGCGAGCGTGGCGTGGTACGCGTTGATCGCGCCGGGAATCTGCAGCGGCTTCTCGTCGCGCAGGGCCTGCCTGAATTTTGCACCGGGGGTCATGAGCTTCTCAGCATACGGTTGGAAAAACGGGGAAAACGGACATAAAAGCGGCAAATCGCGCCATCAGAAAAACGCCTTGGCTGCTTCCTCTGGAAGCTCCATGCCGGTGACTCGCGCTTTCTGCAGCAGCGTCCAGAAATAGCGGTAGGTGGCGCGGTCGTGCAGTTCGCCGTGGTACTGGATCGGCCCCCAGCGGGCGCGCTGCGCGGCCAGCAGTATTTCCGCGGCGTCGACGACTTCGCCGAGGTCGGGTTTCATCGCGTCGACAATCGCCTGGATCTGCGTGGGATGGATGCTCCACATGCGCAGGAAGCCGAAGTCGTTGCGGGCGCGCCAGGCGTCGCGGAAGACGTTGTACGGATTCTTGAGGTCGAGCGAGACGTTGTGTGAAGGCACGACGCCGTGGGCGAGGGCCGCCGAGGCAATTTGCGCCTTGGCATGAACGATCAGCGGGTGCTCGAACTGCCCCGGGGAGCGCATGTTGGCGGCGTGCACCGCGCCATGGTGGCCGCTCACGAAATCCATCAGGCCGAAGTCGAGCACCTGCACGTTGTCCAGCGCGGCGATTTCCCAGGCGTCATGCAGCGCGCCGTGGGTCTCGATCAGCACGTGCACGGGAATGGCGCGGCCCGCCTTCGATCGGGTGGCGACCTCCTGCACGTAGGCGATCATCTCGGCCGCCTGCGCCTGCGCCGTGCACTTCGGGATGGTCACGTAGGCGAGCACCTTGCCCGCGCCCCCTACCAGGATGTCGACGTCCTGCTTCCAGTGCGGGTGCGTGTAGTCGTGGATGCGCGCGCCCGCCATCGAAAGCGTGTTGCGCGGCGAGTTCAGCACCTCGACGATCATTTCCGCGTGCTGCTTCTCACGGCCGGCCTCGGCGCCATCTTCGCAGTCGCAGGTGATGTCAAAGATCGGGCCCAGCTTCGCCTGCAGCTCGAGCGCCTTGGTGATGAGTTTCTCGCTGCCGCTGAAATGTTCGCAGGCCGGAATCGCCGGGATCGACTTCTCGCCGGCGAAGAGCGCTTCGCGCGGGTGAGGAATGCTGGCGTTGGCTGGGCTGGTCGGCATGGAACCTCTCTGTGAGAGCGCTATTTTAGGGGTTTTGGCGGCGCGGAATCAGCACCGAGTAATCGAGGTCCAGGACCACCGCGGAATTGTTCTCGCCGGCGATCACCGCGGGCGTCGAGTCCAGCGACTGGTTCTTGATGCCGAGCATGCGCAACCGCAGGCTTCCCACGTCCTTGCGTCCGGCGATTTCCTCGCGCCCCAGCACCACGTGGCGGCAATAGATCGTGTCGCCTGCAAACGTTGGGTTGGCGTGCGTGCCCCCGTGGATGGCGGCCACGGCGAAGGCATTCTCGAGGCCGTCGTGGGAGAGGGCGCGGCAAAGCGAGATCACGTGGCCGCCATAGATCAGGCGCTTGCCGAACTGGTTGCCACGCGCGAGGAAGGCGTCGAAATGGATGCGCGCGCTGTTCTGGTACAGGCGCGTGGCCATCATGTGGTCGGATTCCTCGAGCGTGAGGCCGCCCGGATGGTTGATGGTTTCGCCATCGGCGTAGTTGTCCCAGAGGCGTGAGCCGCCGGTGGCCACCGGATCGAGCGCCTGCGCCTTGATGAACGCGGCCACCTCGAGGCCGGGGACCGACGCCGGCAGCTGCGGCACTTGCGGCGTGCCAGTTGCCTCGCCGCGCGCGTGCACCATCACCCAGCGAATCCACGACAGGACTTCCACGTTGTCCTGGTTGGCAGCGCGCGAGCGCACGTACACGACGCCACTCTTGCCGCTGGAGTTTGCCTTCGCGCCGATGACTTCCGAATCGCAGCTGAGGGTGTCGCCCGCGTAGACCGGCGCGCCGAAGCGCACGTCGGCATATCCGAGGTTCGCGACCGCGTTGTACGAAATATCGTTGACCGTTTTGCCGAATGCGATGTTGAAGACGAGGAAGTCGTCGATCGGGCTGGCGCGATGCCCCATGGCCCGCGCCACGGGGAGGGCGCAATGCACCGGCTGCCGCGCTCCCGTGAGCCCGATGTAGAGGGCGGCGTCGCCCTCGGTGATGGTGCGTGGCACTGCATGGCGGAATCGGCGGCCGGGTTCGAAGTCCTCGAAGAAATACCCGGCCAGTGGGCGCCCCGGATTCACTGGCCCGCCTCGAGTTTCTCGATCATGTCGGCCATGGCGAGCAGCCGGCGCGCGGCGGCCACGTGATGGCCTTCCACCAATCGGCCGTTCACCACCACTGTGCCGCGGCCTTCCTGGTTGGCCTGGCTCAGCGCCTCGATCACCTCATTGGCCGCCGCGAGGTCGTGAGGCTTGGGGGTGAAGGCATCGTTGCAATACGGGAGCTGGAAGGGATGCACCAGGCTCTTGCCGTCGAAGCCCAGGTCGCGGGCGAGGCGGCATCCGAATTCGTAAGTCTGCATGTCCTTGAGATCCGTCGAGATGCCGTCGACCACGGCGCGGTCGTAGGCACGTCCTGCCAGCAACACCTGCGAGAGGCTGTGCACGATGGCGATGCGGTCCGGCGTGCGCCGCCCGTGCAGCTGGTTGAGCAGGTCGCCGGTCGCCATCACCAGGCAGGCAATGCGCTCCGAGGCGGCGGCGATTTCCTGCGCGCGCAACACGGCGATCGGGCTTTCGATCATCAACATGATCGGCAGGTGCTTGCCGCCGGCGGCATCGAGCGCGGCGAGGGCCTCGTCGACGTCGGCTTTCGATTCGACATTGGGAAACAGGATCGCGTCGGCGCCGATGTTGGCGACCGACCTGACGTCGTCGTGGCCCCAGGGCGAATCGAGGTCGTTCACGCGCACCACGACCTCACGACGGCCAAAACCGCCGGCGAGCACCGCTTCTGTTACGTATTTGCGCGATTGTTCCTTCATCTCGACCAGGATCGGGTCGCCCAGGTCGAGGATCACCGAATCGACCTTCAGGGTGCGGGCCTTGTTGAGGTAGCGCGTGTTGCAGCCCGGAACATAGAGCATTGAGCGGCGCGGACGGTAGTAAGGATTCATGGGCTAGCTGTTTGATTATTTAGCGTAATTTGGCTGTTGTAGTCGGCAGGTGAAATCATATCTTATATAAGACATCTGACGCGATCCCATGCTAGCATGGTCGGCGATGAAACGAGCCTCCGCCACCCCATCGTTCCGGCCACTATACGAGCAGATCAAGATGCTGCTCACCCAGAGCCTTGCGGGCGGCGAGTGGAAACCCGGCGCGGCGATTCCCTCGGAAATTGAACTGGCGGCACGCTTCGGAGTGAGCCAGGGCACGGTGCGCAAGGCCATCGACGAACTGGCCGCGGAAAACATCCTGCTGCGCCGGCAGGGCAAGGGCACGTATGTGTCCTCGCACAGCGAACCCGAATATCAATACCGTTTCCTCCGTCTGAATCCGGACGCCGGTGCGCGTGCCGCTCCCAAGAACCAGTTCTTCGGGCTCGAGCGTGGCAGGGCGGCTGGCGAAGTGGCCGGCGCGCTCAGGCTGGAGCCGGGTGCGGCGACGCTGGGCTTCAAGCGCGTGATGTCGTTTGGCGGCAAACCCACCGTGTTCGACGAGATCGTGTTTTCCGCGAGCCAGTTTCCCGGACTCACGCTCGCGGAGCTGGAGGATTTCAACGGCTCGGTCTACAGCTTCTACGAGACGGTCTTCGGCGTGCGCATGATCCGCGCGGAAGAGCGCCTGCGCGCGATTGCGGCGGATTCCGTCGCCGCCGCGCACCTCAAGGTGGCCGCCGGGGCTCCGCTGCTCTGCGTCGATCGCACCGCCTACACCTACGGCGACCAGCCGGTGGAGTGGCGCCGCGGCCTTTGCCTGACCGACGGCTTCTCCTACTGCAACGACCTGGTTTGATAAAATCGACCGCCTGCCAACCGGAAACAAGAACATGAGCTCCGCGCCCAAGCCCCGGCCCAAGTACTACGACCTGAACCTGGCGCACCTGCCGCCGCCGGGGATCGTCTCGATCCTGCATCGCATTTCCGGCCTGGCGCTGTTCTTCCCGATCCTGCCGCTCCTCCTCTACGTCCTGCATTCGAGCCTCGGCTCCGAACAGGGTTACGAGCACTGGCGTGAGTTCTTCTCGCGCCCGATCGTGAAGCTGCTGGTGCTGGGTGCCATCTGGTTCTACGCGCATCACTTCTGGGCCGGCATCCGCTTCCTGCTGCTCGACGTGCACGTCTGGATCCACAAGCCGGCCGCGCGCGCTTCGGCCCTCGTGGTGCTGGTGCTCGGCGTCCTCACGACCCTTGTCATCGCCTGGAGGCTCTGGTGAGCGCCGCCAAGGCGAAGCGCTACACCAAGACTCCCGTTGGCGCGCACTACGGGCTGGGTGACTGGCTGCTGCAGCGCCTGACGGCGATCGTGATGGCCACCTACACCGTGGCCTTCGTGATCAGCCTGATGATGCATGCCCCGTCCAGCTACGCGGAGTGGAAAACCCTCTTCTCCGGCACGTTCATGCGCCTGGGCACCATGCTTTTCCTGGCGGCGCTGCTGTATCACGCCTGGGTCGGCATGCGCGACATCGTGATGGATTACGTCAAACCCGCCTGGCTGCGCCTGCTGCTCGAGACCGGCATCGCGCTCACGCTGCTCTTCTATCTAATCTGGTCGGCCTCGATCCTCTGGGGGCGATGAAAAATGGCTACTCCGGTTCGTAAATTCGATGCAGTGATCGTGGGGGCGGGCGGCGCCGGCATGCGCGCTTCGCTGGAGCTCGCGCACGCGGGCCTCAAGGTCGCGGTCCTCTCCAAGGTATTCCCGACGCGCTCCCACACCGTTGCGGCGCAGGGCGGCGTCGGCGCCGCACTCGGCAACATGGGCGAGGACAGCTGGCACTGGCACATGTACGACACCATCAAGGGCTCGGACTGGCTGGGTGACCAGGACGCGATCGAGTTCATGTGCCGCATGGCTCCTGAGGTCGTGATCGAGCTCGAGCACTTGGGCATGCCGTTCGACAGGAACGACAACGGCACCATCTACCAGCGGCCCTTCGGCGGCCACTCGGCCAACTTTGGCGAAAAGCCGGTGCAACGCAGCTGCTGCGCGGCGGACCGCACCGGCCACGCCATGCTTCACACCCTCTACCAGCGCAACGTGATGGCGAAGACGCAGTTCTTCGTCGAGTGGATGGCGCTGGACCTGATCCGGGATGCCGAGGGCAACGTGCTTGGCGTGACCGCGCTGGAGATGGAAACCGGCGAGGTCGTGATTTTCCATGCGCGCGCCACGCTGTTCGCAACCGGCGGGGCGGGACGCATCTATTCCTCATCGACCAATGCCTTCATCAACACCGGCGACGGCCTGGGCATGACGGCGCGCGCCGGCATCCCGCTGCAGGACATGGAGTTCTGGCAGTTCCACCCGACCGGCGTTGCCGGCGCGGGCGTGCTGATCACCGAGGGCGTGCGCGGCGAGGGCGGCTTCCTGCTGAACAAGAACGGCGAGCGCTTCATGGAGCGTTACGCACCGACCATGAAGGACCTGGCCTCCCGCGACGTGGTGTCGCGCGCGATGGCCACCGAGATCAAGGAAGGCCGCGGCCTCGGCGAGCACGGCGACTACTTGCTGCTCAAGCTCGACCACTTGTCCGAGGCGACCATCGACAAGCGGTTGCCCGGCATCCGCGAGATCGCGATGAAGTTCGCCAACGTGGACCCGGTGAAGGAGCCGATCCCGGTCGTGCCCACGGTTCACTACCAGATGGGTGGCATCCCGACCAACTACCACGGCGAAGTACTGACGCCGTCGGGCAAGGTCTCGGGGTTCTACGCGGCGGGTGAATGTGGCTGCGCGTCGATCCACGGCGCCAACCGCCTGGGAACCAACTCGCTCACCGACTTGCTGGTGATGGGCAAGAGCTCCGGCCAGTCGATGGTCCAGTACCTCAGGGGACCGGCCACCCTTCGCGACCTTCCTCCCAACGCCGCCGATTATTCCCTCGCGCGCATCAATCGCCTCGACACGCAAACCGGCGGCGAGGAGGTGCACGAAGTGCGCGCGGAAATGCAGCGCACGATGCAGGCGCACTGCGGCGTATTCCGCTTCCCCGAGCTGCTGCAGGAAGGTGTCTCCAGGATCCTCGCGATGGCGGAGCGGGCGAAGCGCACCCAGATCAAGGACAAGTCGAAGGTGTTCAACACCGCGCGCGTCGAGGCGCTGGAGCTGGACAACCTGGTGGAGG
>JBDSMR010000175.1:0-7104 GCA_039915735.1 Usitatibacter sp.
GGCCTCGGCCGGCAACGGCACCACGCAGCACCTCGGCTCCGAGCTCTTCAAGCTCATGACCCAGACAAAGATGATCCATGTGCCTTACAAGGGCAGCGGCCCGGCAGTGACCGACGTGATGGGTGGCCAGGTTGACGCGACCTTCGAGACCGGACCCGCGGCCCTCACGCAGATCAATGCCGGGCGCCTCAAGGCGCTGGCAACTGCCACGAAGGAACGCATGTTGCCGAATACGCCGACGGCGGCCGAGGCTGGCCTTCCCGGATTCGAAGTTGCTGCGACCTACGGCTTGGTTGCGCCGGCGGGCACTCCCAAGGCTATCGTGGCCCGCCTCAATGCCGAGGTCGGCAAGATCCTCAAGATGCCCGACGTGCGCACGAAGTTCGACCAGCAGGGTGTGATCCCGACGTACACGACGCCTGAACAGACGACGCAACACATCCACGGGGAAGTGGAAAAGTGGGCGAAGGTGATCAAGGCAGCGAACGTCAAGGCGGATTAACGAGGACGTTGCAGCACCGGGTAACACCGGTGCTCACTCTGGAGAGCCAAAACCCCCGCCGCCGGCTGTCTCCATCGCAACGACGTCGTTCGCCCGCAACACGCAGGGAACCGCAAAATCGCGCGCCTCGCCGTTGATGGTGAGGCGCGCCTGTGCACCGGAGGCGCCGCCATGCAGGCCTGCCGGGCCGGATCGTGCGTGCGTGAGCATGAAGGAGCACGGTGCGCCCTCGGAACCAAGATAGCGGAACACAAGGCGAATCCCTTCGCCGCCGCGCTGCTGGCCTGCTCCACCGCTCCCCACGCGAAGGCTGCGATCGAGGATGCGGATCGGCGCCTCACCTTCCAGCACCTCGATCGGTGTGTTGGCCATGTTGGAAGGAAAGCTCAGCGCGGAAAGGCCTGGCGAGCTCAGGGAAGCGCCCTGCCCCCCGTTGGCGAAACATGCGAGTGCGAAAGAGCGTCCGGCGTTCCGGCCCGCAAGCGTGAAGGAGGACACGCCCGCCCCTGAAGCGCGGACCCGATCTGGCAACACGTGCGCCATGGCGCCCATCACCGCTGCAGGTAGCTGGTGCCCGACCATGGAGCGCGCGCCCGTCGCGGCCGGGTAGCGTGGATTGAGGATGGAGCCTTCGGGCGCCGAAACGCGAATCGGTGCAAGGCAGCCATCGTTGTTGGGCACGTCGGGGATGAGCAGCGCCTTGATCGCGTAGGCCGAGTAGGTGCGCGTATACGTCGGCACGACGTTGATCGCCCATTCCTGCTGCGGGGATGAACCGTCGAAGTCGATCGTGAGGGTCTCTCCCGTCACGTGCACAGTCGCGTTGAGCAGCACGGGCTCGCGGATCACCTCGAGCTGCAGCGCATATGAATAGGTCCCGTCGGGAATGGCGGCGATCGCTTTCCTCATCGCCGTTTCAGAGCGAGCGCAGATGGCCGTGGCGAGTTCGGCGAAGTCGACGCCCGTCTCGGCAATCAGCGCCTGCAGGCGCTCCGCGACCATGCGCTCGGCCGTTGCCTGCCCCAGCAGGTCGCCCATCACCATCTCCGGCACTCGCACGTTGCGGGAAATGAAAGCCTCGACGGTGCGATCCAGCTTGCCGGCACGGAAGAGCTTGATCAGCGGGATCTGCAGCCCTTCTTCGTAAATCTCGCGCGAGCTGGTGCCGCGCAGCTTGCCGCCGATGTCCGCCACGTGGCTCGCGACCGCGGCGAAGCCGATGTGCTGGCCTTTGGAGAAAAGCGGCATTGCGGTACTCACGTCGTGCACGTGGCCGGTGCCCATCCACGGATCGTTGGTCATCAGCACGTCGCCTTCCTGCAGGTCGTCTCCGAACTCGCGAATGAAATGGCGGATGGTTTCGGGGAGCGTGCCGATGAAGGCGGGAATGCTGAGCGACGACTCGATGATCGCGCGACCCTCACGGTCGGTGATGAGCACCGCGAAGTCGTTCGCCTCGCGCACGAGGGATGAAAACGCCGTGCGCGCGAACGTGGCGGCCGCCTCGTCCACGATGCTCACCAGCCGCGTCCAGTAGATCGGGATCGAAATGGCATCAAGCCGAACGGGCTTCATACGGCCTCCGCGAGCGTGACGAGTACCGAGCGTGTGGGCAGGACTTCGACCCTGGACGGCAGCGGGACCACGAGGGTGGACTCCGCCTCCTGCAGCACGACGGGGCCCTCGAGCACGGTGCCTGGCGGCAGCCGATAACGGTTATAGACCGGCACTTCCTGCCAGGCGCCGGTATGCGCGAGATGGATACGGCGCGGACGCAGCGCGGCCTCGTCGGCACTTGCAGCCGCCGACTCCGGCCACGAAAACGAACGCGTCCCGGATTCGGCCGCACCGAAGATGCGCCAGTTGAGGACCTCGATGGGTGGGCGCGCGGCGAGGACGGTGCCGAAGACGCGTCGATACTCACCTTCAAAAGCCGCGGCGATCGCCACTTCATCCTCGGGACCCAAGTCGGTCCGCTTTTCGATCTGCACGTTGAGCTGATGGCCCTGGCCGAGGTAGCGCATCTCGAGCTCGAACCGCCACGCCGCACCACTCGCGCCGGCGCTCTGCAGTTCCTGCACGGCTTCCTCGTGTAATCGGCGCAAGGCCAACTGGATCTGTTTCCAATCCGCATCCCGGAGCAGCGTGCGATGGGTCCAGCTCCGCACACTCTGCGCCGGCGCCGCAAGCAAGCCGAGGCAGGAACCAGCGCCTGCGGCGATCGGGCAGAGGACGCGGGACACCCCCAGCTTGCGGGCCACGCCCACGGCATGCACGGGGCCGGCGCCTCCGGTGGCGACCAGCACGAAGTCGCGCGGATCGTAACCCCGCTCCGCGATGTGCACGCGGGCCGCGGACGCCATGTTTTCGTCGACGACCTCGCGCACCCCCGCAGCAATCTGCAGCGCGTCCATGCCGACACGTTCACCGAGCCGCGCAGCCGCCTGGCGCGCGGGCTCCACCTCGAGCTTCATGCGCCCGCCCAGGAACGCGTCGGGATCGATGTAGCCCAGCATCAGGTCGGCGTCGGTCACGGTGAATTCGGTTCCGCCATGCCCATAACAGGCGGGCCCGGGTTCGCCTTCGGCGCTTCGGGGACCAACAACAAGCGTATCGAGCGCCCCGATGTCGGCGATGCTGCCGCCGCCCGTGCCGATCTCGATGAGATCCATGCTGGTGACGAGCATCGGCAAGCCGCTGCCACGACGGAAGCGGCGCACGCGCGCCGTCTCGAAGCTGTGGGTGACACGTGGTTTCCGGTCCACGATGACACACGCCTTTGCAGTGGTGCCGCCCATGTCGAAGGCCAGCACGCGGCTCGACATCCCGGCCTGTGCGGCCGCGTTGCCGGCACTGATCACGCCGGCCGCGGGACCCGATTCGAGCAACGCGATCGGCATCGCCGCTGCCGCCTCGGTGGAGGTGAACCCCCCGTTGGAGACCATGATGCGGATCGGCGCATCGATGTGCAGTGCATGGATGCCGTCGCGAAGCTGCATCAGGTAGCGCTGCATCAAGGGCCGCGTATAGGCGTTGGCGGCGGTTGTGGACATGCGCTCGTACTCGCGCGCCTCACGCACGATCGCGGACGAGACGGTGATCGGCAAGGAGGCAAGCAACCGGCCCAAAGAAGCCGCTACCGCCTCCTCGTTCGAGGGATTCACGTAAGCGTGCAACAGGCATATGGCGACGGACTGTATGCCGGCTGCCCGGATGGCTTCGGAAATCGCTTGCAGTTCTTCTTCGCGCGGCGCCTCGACCACCTGGCCGTCGATGGCGGTACGCTCCGTGAGCTCGAAGCAATGTTCGGCCGCCACCAGCGGCTCCGGCAGCTCGAGCGAGAGATCGTAGAGGTGGTAACGCAGCTCACGGCGAATCCGAGGCACGTCGCGCGTACCCCGTGTCACCACCAGTGCCGTGCGCGCGCCGCGTCGGCTGATGATGGCGTTGGTGACCAGCGTCGTGGCGTGGACGATCTCCGTCACCTGCGATGCCGCACCTGGCGCATTCGCAACAAGCTCGGCGATCACGGTGCGAACGGCGCGGCCCGGATCGTCAGGCGTCGTGAGGCTCTTCGCGACCCGGATCTCGCCGCTATCGCTCCACTCGGCCACGCCGTCGGTGAAAGTGCCCCCGATGTCCACGGCGATGCGCACACGTGGCTGCGCTGCGCCCGCGCCCAAGGGTTCGTGCAAGGTTTCGATGTTCGCTCCCGTGGCCGCGCGAAGCGGCCGTTCGATCAGTCGACGCGCGCCCCGGAGACCTGGACCACGGCCGCCCACTTGGCAATCTCGCTATCGATCTTCGCCGCGAATTGCTGCGGCGTGCTGGCCACCACATCGAACCCCAGCGGGGCGAGCCGTTCCTGCACTTCCGGCTTCGCCAGCGCCGCGTTGATGGCGGCGTTCAGCTTCTGGATCACCTCCGGCGGCGTCTTGGCAGGCGCCACGAAGCCGTACCAGGCACTCGCCTCGAAGCCCGGCACGCCGGACTCGGAGACCGTGGGCACGCCCGGCAGCGCCTTCGAGCGCTCCGTGCCAGCGACCGCGATCGCGCGGATCTTGCCGGCCTTGATGTGCGGCATGGCGTCCGGCAGCACCGCAAACATCATGTCCACCTGCCCGCCCATGAGGTCGGTGATGGCGGGCGCGCCGCCCTTGTAGGGAACATGCAACATGTCCACCTTGGCCATGCTCTTGAAGAGCTCGCCGGCCAGGTGCAGCGAAGTGCCGTTTCCCGAGGAGGCGTAGGTCATGCCATTGGATTTGCCCCGCGCGCGAGTGATGATCTCCTGGACGCTGTTCACGGGCACGTTGGGACCCACCACCAGCACGTTCTGCACCAGCACCGCGAGGCTCACCGCGGCGAAGTCCTTCGCCGGATCGTAGGGCAGCTTCGAGTAGAGACTCTTGTTGATCGCAAGCGGGCCAGTGCTGCCCACGAACAACGTGTAGCCGTCGGGCGCCGCGTGCGCGACGTATTCCGCCCCGATGCCTCCGCCCGCGCCGGTGCGGTTCTCGATCACCACTGGTTGCCCAAGCGACTCGCTGACGTGCTGGCCCACCACGCGCGCGAGCACGTCGGCCGCGCCGCCCGGTGAAAACGGCACCACGAACTTGATTGGCTTGGAAGGGAATGCCTGCGCCTCGGCGACTGCGGGAGCAGCGATGGCGAACGTGGCCAGGGCCAGCGCTGCGGTGAAGGTGCGGCGGGATTTCATCTGGGTCCTTTCGGTTCGCTCGGGCTGGGGTGACTCACCCAAGCTACCACCCCACGCACTGCCCGAGAAATAGCGAATGCCCGACGACAGGTATAAGTTGGCGTTATACCTTCGGGCCGGGCTTCAACGTGGCCTGCCAGGCGCCGCTCGCGACGAGGCTTTCCACCACTTCGACCGCAAGGCGGATCACCGCAGCGGCGGCACGCGACATCTCGCGGCGGTGCACGAGGAACGTCTGGCGCCGGATGATGGGTGCGGAGATGCGGCCGACGTAGAGATCGTGATGTTCGCGGTCCCGAAGCACACTCGTCGGCGGAAGGATGCAGCAACCGGCGCCGACCAAGGCGAGGTCCTTAAGGATGTGATGCGAATCGACCTCACCCCGCAGGTTGAGCTGGATACCCTTCGACTTCGCGGTCTGCTCGACGGTATCGCGGATGAACTGCCCCCGGCGCGCCATGTAAAGGGGAAGACCCTCGAGATCCCGGAAGCTGAAACGCTCCATGTTGCTATGGCGCAGGAAGCCATCAACCAGCCGGCGGTGCCCCACGAGGCAGAGGTCTTCGAACAGGATGGCCTTGGATTGGATCTCCTGGCCACCCATCGGGTCCAGGGAAAGCGCGAAGTCGACGGCGCCCGAAAGAATAAGGTCCGGCATCAGGCCACCCAGCGATTGCCGGACCTGGAGGTGCACTCGCGGCAGGCGCTCGCCGGCAAGCAGGAACAACGGCGCCATGAGGATCGAACCCGAGAGCTGCCCCACGCCGATGACGACCTGGCCCTCGGGCTCCGGCCCTCCCTTCACTCGCTCGATTCCGACCTTGATGCCCTCGAAGATGTGCCGGGCCTCATCGAGCAGGCGGCCCCCGGCCTCGGTCAGCACGACGCCACGCGGGCCCCGCGTCAGGAGCTGAACGCCCAGCTCCTCCTCAAGCCCGCGGATCTGCTGCGAAAGTGCGGGTTGCGCCACGTGCAGCGCCTGGGCGGCGCGCGTGAGCGAGCCCGCTTCCGCTACCTTGACGAAGTAGCGCAGCCGGCGGAGATCGAAACTGGCGGACATGAAGTGCGGCCGAGGCTGGACTGGCCGGCTTCGAGGTCGCCGCGACCTATGGACTGGTTGCGCCCCCTAGGATTGCGAGCGCGATGCGAGCGTGCCGGTGGCTTATGCGCGCCGCGGCCCTGCACGAAGGGATTGGCGATTTCCAGGTCACCGAAACGCCGGCCGTGCGGCAGGTCCTCGCTCAACAGGACTTCGCACCGGGCCTCCAGCGCCGCCCGCACGATGAGGCCATCCCACACCGAAAGCGAGTGCGCCTGGTGCAGCTCCAGGCCACCGATCACGAGGGCCGGCGTGTGCGGGACGGTATCGTGCTGGCCCCAGAATCGCACGAGGTCAAGCGCTTGCGCCGGCCCGAGCAGCTTGCGGCGCACCGTCGTCGCGTAGAACTCCACGAGCACCTGCGTGCTGACGACAAAGAAGTCGTCCGCAATGGCCGCCTCGATGAGCCCCCGCGCGAGCGCTCGCTTGGCGGCATCATCCGGATCGCGCGAATAGACGAGGATGTTGGTGTCGAAGAATTGCCTCAACGCCGGGCGCTCTTCTCGGCAAGCAATGCGTTGTAGATCTCAGCCCGCGATTCCTTGCCCTTGCGCTTGCCGGTGACGCCGGGGTCCGCGTCCAGGCGCTGCTGCAACTCCTGATAGCGCGCCAGGCGGTCATCCTGACGGCGCGCGTAGACCTCGATTGCGCGACGGCAGACTTCGTTCACGCTCGTGCCCTCCTTGATGGCGCGGACGCGGGCGGCTTGAAGCAGGCGCTCGTCGATGGAAAGGGTGATGTTGGCCACTGACGCTCCCCGCACTCCAATTACACTGAATCAGT
>JBDSMR010000074.1:0-12782 GCA_039915735.1 Usitatibacter sp.
GCGATGTACCCGATCGTCTACTTCGATGCGCTGCGGCTCAAGATCCGCGACGATGGAACGGTCAAGAACAAGGCGGTGTATCTGGCCCTCGGCATCGACGCGGGTGGCAACAAGGACGTGCTCGGCATGTGGATCGAGCAGACCGAGGGCGCCAAGTTCTGGTTGAAGGTCTTCAACGAGTTGCGCAACCGCGGCCTGAACGACGCGCTGATCGCGGTGGTCGATGGGCTGCGCGGCTTCCCCGAGGCGATCGAGGCCGTGTTCCCCAAGGCGCAGATCCAGACCTGCATCGTCCACCTGATCCGCAACTCGATGAACAACGTGGGCTGGAAGGAGCGCAAGGCGCTCGGCGCGGCGCTCAAGCCAATCTACCAGGCCCCCGATGCCGACGCGGCCGAGGCGGCACTGAGCGAGTTCGAGCGCGGCCCGTGGGCCCGTTGGCCGGCCATCGCGCAAGCCTGGCGACGGCAATGGCCGCAGGTGGTGCCGTTCTTCGCCTACCCGCAAGAGGTCCGCCACATCATCTACACCACCAATGCAATCGAGAGCCTTCATATGCAAGTGCGCAAGATCGTGAAGAACCGCGGACACTTCCCGAGTGACGAGGCGGCCCGCAAGCTGCTCTTCCTCGCCTTGCGCAACATCGCCAAACGCTGGACCATGCCGCATAGATTCTGGAGACCTGCTGCGAACCAATTCACCATCATGTTCGGCGATCGATTCACGATTCCCGACGCTGAACTGTGACCAACCCCGATCTCGCACACAAAAATCCTGACAAGCACTTCCTCTTGTGTTGCCTCTGTGCCCTCTGTGTTGAAAATCCTCCTTTCAACCTTCGCCGTCGCTACAAAAGCAACTGCTGCCTCGGCGTATCCCATCCGGCCTGCGCGTCGTCGAGGCATTCAGGCCCCTCGTTTTTCACATTGCTCACGTGTTTGCCAACCGCGCGCAATTGCAGCTCGCCGTCATAGGGTTTGAGAACGGCGCGCGCCTCGTCGGGTGGCGCGGTGAGCCACGTATCGACCGCATCCAGCGGCAATATCACCGGCATGCGGTCGTGGATCCTGGCGACCGATTCGTTGGCTTCGGTGGTCACGATGGTGAAGGTCTCGACCGGCTCGCCATCCTTCGGCTGCCAGCGCTCCCACAACCCGGCGAAGGCGAGCAGCTCGTGGCCCGGCACCGTGATCGCGAACGGCTGCTTGCGCCCGGGCTCGCCTTGCCATTCGAAGAAACCGGTGGCGGGCACGATGCAGCGGCGCGCTTTCACCGCCTCGCGAAACGAGGGCTTCGCCTCTATGCCTTCGCTGCGCGCGTTGATCATGCTGGTGCCGACCTTCAGCTCCTTTGCCCACGCGGGCACCAGGCCCCAGCGCAGCATCGCGATCTCGCGCTTACCCTCGCGCTCGCGCACCACGGGAGCGAGCTGCGTGGGCGCGATGTTGAAGCGCCGCTGCATGCGGCCCTTCACCGGGACGCGGAAGGTGTGGGCGATGATGTTGCCTTCGTCGTCGAGGAAATACCGGCTGCACATGCGCTTATTGTAAGCTTCGGGACCAGAGGAGAACGCGATGAAATTCGTGCAGTGGACGCTCGCCGCAGTGGGTACCATCGCCCTCGCGATCGTCGCCGCCGGATTCTTCCTCCCCTCGCGTTTCGAAGTCGCCCGCTCCACCGTGATCAAAGCACCCGCCGAAAAGATCTACGACCTCATCGTCGAGCCGCGCCTGTGGATGGGCTGGAGTGCATGGGGCAGGCGCGATCCCGCCATGGACGTCAGCTATTCCGGCCCGCCTTTCGGGCAGGGCGCCAAGTGGTCCTGGGCCAGCAAGACGGAGAACGGCGGCATGATCGAATTGACCAGCGTCGAGCCCAATCGCCGCATCCAGTACGCGCTCTACGTGCCCTATTTCAACCTGCGCTCCGTGGGCAAGTTCGCGCTCGATGAGGACGCCGGCGCCACTCGCGTGACCTGGAGCAGCAGCGGCGATGTTGGCAGCAACCCGCTCAAGCACTACCTCGCGCACTGGATGGACCGGATCGTCGGCGAGGACTTCGAGGGCGGGCTCGCCAACCTCAAGGCGATGGCGGAGAAACCGTGAACCCGGCCAACGCCCTCAGCTGCCCTGGCTGCTCGCAGCCGATGGTGCGCAAGAGCTTTGCGCGCAAGGCGCACGGCAGCCTCGAGCTCGACCTGTGCTTCAACTGCCACGGCATCTGGTTCGATCAGTACGAAAGCGCGCAGCTCACGCCGGGGGCGGTGATGGATCTCTTCCGCGCGATCCACGAAAATCACGACAAGCCGCCGCGACCGCTGGGTGCGTCGATGCGTTGCCCCAAGTGCCGCGACCGACTGGGGCTCACGCACGATGTGCAGCGCACCAACCGCATCTCCTACTACCGCTGTCCCAATGGCGATGGCCGCCTGACCACGTTCTTCCAGTTCCTGCGCGAGAAGAATTTCGTGCGCACCCTCACCGCGCCCGAAGTTTCGCAACTGCGCGCCACCGTTTCGCAGGTGCGCTGCTCGAGCTGCGGCGCGCCCGTCGAGCTCGGCGCAGCGTCGGCCTGCGGCTATTGCCATGCTCCGATCTCGATCCTCGATGCCGATGCGGTCAAGCGAAACCTCGCGGAGCTTTCGGCCGCGGAGCAGAAGGCGCGCCACTACGATCCCACCGCGGCCATCGACGGGCTGCTGGCGGGCAAGCAGGCGGGACGCCGCATCGACGAGGCCTCGCGCCGCGGCCGCGGCACATACCAGAGCACCGGAGCGGTGCTTGCAGACGTGTCGTCCTCCAACATGGGTGAGCTGATCGACCTGGTCGGCGACGCCCTCCATTTCCTGATGAAAGATTGAAAGGCAATCCCATGAGAATCCTCCTCGCGGCCACGGCCGTCCTGCTGATGGCCGGTTGCGGCAGCCTCAACAAGAAGGAGCCGCCGCCCAAGCCCTTCGTGGGCACCAAGTGGGTGGTGCTGCTGGAGCTGCCCAATCCCGGCGAGCAGCCGCATTTCCGCTTCGGCGACGGCCGCATGGAGGGCTTCGGCGGATGCAACCGAATCGCTGCCCGGTTTGTCCAAGACACCGTGGGCGCGCGGGCGATCGTGATCGGCCGCATCGATCGCGGCACGCGTGCCTGCGATCGCAGCCTGCAGGCGTCCGAGACCAGCATGCTGGAAATACTGCAGTCGGTCTCGAGCTATTCGATCACGATCGACAAGATGACCATGACGGGTTCGGCCGGATCACTCAAGTTCGTGTCCGACCCGCCCGCGGAGATACCAAAATGAACCGTGGAAGAAACCTGATGGTGGTTGGCACGCTGGTTTTGGCCGGTTGCGCGGCGGTACCCGGTAGCGCGCCGGAAGCCTCGAAGGAAATGGCGCAGCGCCCCGCCACCGTGCTGGCGGAGTCCCTTGTCGGCACGCGCTGGGTCGGCGTGGTCGAAGGCAATCCCGACCCGCGCATGTTGCCGCGCCTGGAGTTCGTGCGCGAAGGCCGGCTCACCGGCTTCACCGGCTGCAACATGATGAATGGCGTCTGGAGCCTGGATTCAGGCGAGGTTCATGTCGGCCCGGTGGCCACCACCAAGCGCGGTTGTGTCGGCCCCGAGGGCCAGATCGAAAGCCGCCTGGCTTCGGCGATGGGTGGCCGCGTCACGCGCGAGGGCGCAAAGCTGGTCTTCACCGGCAACGCCGGCGACCGCTTCGAATTCATTCCCGCGCAAGCTTCCTGAGCGCCTCACCCAGCGTCTGGCGCGTGCCATGGATTTCGAGCCAGGCCTTCATCAGTTGGGCCACGGATCGTTCGGATCCGTCGGGTGCGGCCGGATGCGGATGTAGTGCGGCGTGGTGGGCGCGGGAGCGGCAGGCGGCGGCGAGGCGCGCTGTACCTGCGCACGAGGAGCGAGAGGCGCGGGCGCCGTGTAGGCCGGCGTGGAGTTTCCGGGCGCGAGCGCCACCGGAGGTGACACGCGCCGCGGCGCGGGGGCAGCCCGCGGTGGCGACGGATTGACATAGGCAGGCATCATCGGCGGCGCCTGCAGCGGCGGCGCGATGAACTCCGGCGCCTCGACAATCGATTCGTTGGGTTCGAGCCCATCGGGTCCCGCGGCGCGCCCTGCCTGTTGCGGCGTCGCAGGAACATTCGCGGAAGGCGTTGCGACGGATGTGGGCCCGGGTGGCGGCGGTGGGTTGCGCGTCCAGCCGAGCATCGCCGCCACGCCCACGCCGCAGAGAACCACAATCGCGAGCGAGGCCGCGATCACCGCGGCCACCGCGGGGCGGCTGGATCGGACTGCCTGCAGGGCGTTTTCCACGCCAGTTAGATTTCTACGTGGGTTCCCAGTTCAACAACCCGGTTGGCGGGAATGTTGAAGAAATCGGTCGCGCGCGTGGAGTTGCGCGTCATCCACGCGAACACGTGATCGCGCCAGAGCGCCATCCCGGGCCGGTCGCCGGTGGGAATGACGGTGTCGCGCGAGAGGAAGAAAGACGTGTCCATGACGTCGAAATTCAGCCCGTAGCGCACGCGGCAGGAGTTGAGGATCTCGTCGATGTCGGGCTGCTCCTTGAAGCCGTACCACGCCTCGATGCGATAGAAGCCGTTCAGTATCGCCTCGAACTGAACGCGGTCTTCCTGCGGCACAAACGGCACGTCGTGCGTGACGATGGTGAGGAACACGGTCTTTTCGTGCAGCACCTTGTTGTGCTTGAGGTTGTGCAGCAGCGCGTGGGGCACCGCGTCGGCGGCGGCGGTCATGAAAATCGCCGTGCCCTGCACCTTCAGCGGCGGGTGCGCCGACAGCCCCTCGAGGAAGGGCTTGAGCGGGATGCCCTGCTCGGAAAGCCGGCGCAGCAGCAGCGTGCGCCCGCGCTTCCAGGTCATCAGCAGCGCAAAGATGAAGGTGCCGACCAGCAGGGGGAACCAGCCGCCGTCGAGGAACTTGGCGGCGTTGGAGGCGAGGAAGATGAGGTCGACCAGCAGCATGCTGCCGATGGCCAGCGTCACGCTCGCCCACGACCACTTCCAGATGAGGCGCGCGACCACCATCGCCAGCAGGCATTCGATCACCATCGTCGCCGCCACGGCGATGCCGTACGCGTTGGCGAGGTTGCTCGAGCTCTGGAAGCCCAGCACCAGCAGCGTGACCGCAACGAACAGGACCCAGTTCACCAGCGGCATGTAGATCTGGCCGATGGTGCGCTCGGAGGTGTGCAGGATCTCCAGGCGCGGGATGTAGCCGAGCTGGATCGCCTGGCGCGTCATCGAGAAGGCGCCGGTGATCACCGCCTGCGAGGCGATCACCGAGGCGCACGTCGCCAGGATCACCACCGGCAGCAGCGCCCATTCCGGCACGATGCGGTAGAACGGGTTCTCGATCGCGCTCGGCACCGAGAGCACGAAGGCGGCCTGGCCGAAATAGTTGAGCAGCAGCGCGGGGAACACGAAGCCGATCCACGCGATGCGGATCGGCTTCTTGCCGAAGTGGCCCATGTCCGCATAAAGGGCCTCGCCGCCGGTGAGCGTGAGGAACACCGCGCCCAGGACGAGGAAGCCCGCGAGCGGGTAGGCGAAGATGAAATCCACGCCATACGCGGGCTTGAGCGCTACGAGCACCTCGGGATGGTCGACGATCTTGCCGATGCCGACGACCGCCAGCGTGAGGAACCAGAGCACCATCACGGGGCCGAAGAAGGCACCCACCTTGGCGGTGCCGTGGCGCTGGATCAGGAACAGAATCGCGATCACGCCGAGGGTGGCCGGGATCACGAACGGGGAGAGCCGGGGTGAATATTCCCGCAGGCCCTCCATCGCCGATAGCACCGTGATCGCCGGGGTGATCATGCTGTCGCCGTAGAACATGGCGGCGCCGAAGATGCCGATGCCGATGATGGTCCACTTGAGCTGCGGGCGCCCCTTGGTCTCGCGCAGCGCGAGGGCAAGGAGTGCGAGGATGCCGCCTTCGCCGTTGTTGTCGGCGCGCATCATCACGAACAGGTACTTGATCGTGATCACCCACATCATCGACCACACCATCACCGAGAGGATGCCGTAGACGTTCGCTTCGGTGAGCGGGATTCCGTAGTGGGGGCTGAAGGCTTCCTTGAGCGCGTACAGCGGGCTCGTGCCGATGTCGCCGAAAACCACGCCGATGGCCCCGAGGACCAGGAGTGCGTTCCCATGGGCGTGTGACTGACCTGAGTGACCCGGAGCGGCGGTTACGGCATTCATCTTGTAGGGGGCGGAATATACGCCGCTTTGCTGCGGCGCACAACGCAACCCGTCCTGCCTGTTGCGCGTTTGGTCGCAAGACGGTTGCACACGCCTGCCCGCCCCGATAACCTGCGGCCTGCCTTCAATACACTGAAAAGAATGAAGAATCTTCGCATGTTGCTGGGGGTGGCGGGGATGTGGATTGCGGTGCTGGGTACACCCCTGGCGCTGGCCGTCGAGGCACTGAAACTGGCGCCCGGGGAGCGCATCGTGATCGATGGGCGCATCGACGAAGCCGCCTGGTCGCGCGCGCGCCCGCTGGACAAATTCTGGGAGCTTTTCCCGCAGGCTGAGGTGGAAGCGCGCGTCCGCACCGAGGCGATGTATGCCTACGACCACCAGGCGCTCTACGTCGCGATAAAGGCGTGGGACGCCGATCCGATGGAGCGTCGCGCGCCTTTCGCCCGTCGCGACAAGGTGCTCGCCGACCAGGACATGATCGTTCTCTTCATCGATCCGGTGGGCAATCGCAAATTCGCCCACTTCTTCCGCGTGAACCCGCGCGGGGCGATCGGCGACGGCCTCTTCAACGAAGACAGCGGCGCCGAAGACTTCTCGCCTGACTTCGAGTTCGAGGTAGTGACTTCAACGTTCGAAGGCGGCTGGTCGGCGGAATTCCGCATCCCGTTTTCCTCGCTGCGTTACGGCGACCCGCCGTCGAAGCAGTGGAGCACCATGGTTTTTCGCAATTACCCGCGCGAGCAGCGCTACCGCATCTCATCGTCGAAGCTGCCACGCGAGCAGAACTGCTTCCTGTGCCTGAACGAGCCGCTCACCGGGCTCGATGCATTGCCGGACGCGCGCCATCTGTCGATCACGCCGGACCTCACGGTGCGTTCCGTCACCACGAGTGAGGCGTCCGCACCGTCGCGCCGCGACAACGACGTGGTGCCCAGCGTCGACATCAAGTGGCGCCCGCGTGCCGACATCGTGGTCGACGCCACGCTCAATCCCGACTTCTCGCAGGTCGAGATCGATGCGCCGCAGCTCTCGGGCAATGCGCAGTTCGCCCTGTTCTATCCCGAGAAGCGTCCGTTTTTCCTCGAAGGCGCCGATATCCTCGAAAGCCCGTTCCGCGCGATCTACACGCGATCGGTCACCGATCCCTCGTGGGGCATTCGCGGCACGCAACGCAGCGGCAACTTCGACGGCACCGTGCTGGTGACGCGTGACGATGGCGGCGGCCTGGTGCTGCTGCCCAACACCTATGGCACCCAGTACGCGCGGCAGGACTTCAAGTCGGTGGCGAGTTTCGCGCGTGGCCGCTGGCAGGTGAGCGGCGCGACGGTGGGCTGGCTTGCCACCGATCGCACCATCGAAGGCGGCGCCTACAACCGCGTCGCGGGTCCGGACTTCGTCTGGTTTCCGAACACCGAACACCGCTTGCGCGCGCAGGTGCTCGGCTCCTGGACCACGGCGCAATTCGTCGACGGGCGTATCCAGCGCGGCGCGATGGCTTCGAGCCACGCGGCGATGGCCGACTGGACCTACCGCGGAACGCGCTGGGAGGAGTACCTGAACATCGAGGATGTCGGTCGCGACTTCCGCGCCGACAATGGCTTCTTTTTCCAGAATGGCTACCGCCGCATCTACAGCGAGACCACGCGCAAGTTCATCGATGCCTTCGGCTTCAACGAACTGTCGCCGTATTTCAACGCGGAATACAAGACCGATACTGGCGGACGTGTGCAGTACCAGCAGAACAACCTCGGCTTGCGGGTCGGCTTGCCGCGCGCAACCACCATCTTCTCCGAGGTGCGGATCAACAACCTGGTCGCCGTGCGCGAGGGGGGCGGACTGCGCAAGCGCGACCAGTTCTTCATCGGCATCGAGAGCAACCCGTTGCCGTGGTTCGCGAAGCTGTATTCGGAGCTGGCGATTGGCGATCGCGTGGACGTGGCCAACAACCGCGTGGGGCGCGGCCACTTCTACACGGTGCAGGCGAACCTTCGCCCGCATCCGCGACTCGAGCTTGAATACCGCATCGACAATGACACCATCGACATGATCGAGGCGGTTGCCGGGGCGAAACGCGTGTTGCTTCAAAGGGTCCAGCAGGTGATTGCGATCTGGCACTTCAGCGCGCGCGACAGCCTGCGCACCATCTGGCAGGAAGCGTCGACACGGCGCGCGCCTGCCCTTTGGGAGGAGCCGGTTTCGGCGCGCGACAACTCGGACACTTTATCCATCGTCTACGGCCACCGACGCGGGATCGGCACGACGCTCTATGTCGGTGCCACGTTGGGCCGGGTGCGCGATGCGGATGCCGGCATCAGGACCCGGCAGTCGGAGATCTTCGTGAAAGGCTCGTGGGCGTTCGACGTGTTGTGAGGATCGGGCCGCTTCCTGAGTAAATCGCGGTGACCCCCGTCGACTGGATCGGCACCAGGCGCGGATCCAACGCCGGCGAAGCAACGTCTCCAGCCGGCGACGCTCAGAGCCCGGTGAAATCCGGTTTGCGCTTGGCGAGGAATGCCGCGAAAGCTTCCTTCGCCGCCGGCTCCGTGAGCATCGCGCGGAAGTGCAGGCTTTCCTCGCGCAGGTGCGCCTCGATCGCGGGGCGCTGTGCCGCGCGCATCAGCGCCCGCGCCG
This sequence comes from Usitatibacter sp., assembly GCA_039915735.1. GTDB lineage: Bacteria > Pseudomonadota > Gammaproteobacteria > Burkholderiales > Usitatibacteraceae > Usitatibacter. The sequence continues at coordinate 8,873 of JBDSMR010000074.1, forward strand.
TTTGCACCGACTTGCGTGGCAGCGCGGCAAGTTTCTCCGCCGCGGTCCACGCGGCATCCTGCACGTCGCCAGCCGGAAGAACCCGGGTGATGAAACCGGCGGCCTGCGCCTTCTGCGCATCGAAGGGCTCGCCCAGCAGGATCAATTCCGCGGCTCGCTGGTGGCCGGCGATGAGCGGCAACACGAGGCTGGAGCCGAACTCGGGAACCAGCCCCAGCTGCGTGAAGGGTAGCGAGAAGCGCGCGTTGTCCGCGGCGTAGACCAGGTCGCAATGGAACAGCAGCGTGGTGCCCAGGCCCACGGCGACACCGTTGACGGCGGCAACCAGCGGCTTGTCGAAGGCCGTGACCGTCAGCAGGAACTGGAACACCGGCGCGTCGTCGGTGACCGGCGGGCGCTGCAGGAAATCCTCGAGATCGTTGCCGGCAGTGAAGGCGTCGGCAGTGCCGTGGAAAATCACGACACGAATGGCCTCGTCCGCCTGCGCGGATTTGAGCGCGTCTGCCATTGCCGCATACATCGCCGCCGTGAGGGCATTTTTCTTCTGCGGCCGGTTGATGCCGATGGCCATCACCGCGCCGCGCCGCGTCACCAGGATTTCGTGTTCCATCATCTTCCTCCCGCAACGTCGACGAAGCTTCCGGTCGAATAGCTGGCTTCGTCGGACATCAGCCAGAGGACCGCGTGGGCGACTTCCTCCGGCTGGCCGCCGCGTTTCATCGGCACGCCCACCTTCACACGATCGACGCGCCCGGGCTCGCCGCCGCTGGCGTGGATCCCGGTGTAGATCACGCCGGGGCGCACCGCATTCACGCGAATGCCTTCCTCGGCGACTTCCTTCGCCAAGCCGATGGTGAGCGTGTCGATGGCGCCCTTGGAGGCCGCGTAGTCGATGTATTCGCCCGGGGAGCCGAGCCGCGAGGCGATGGAGGAGACGTTCACGATCACGCCTCCGCGCCCGCCGTGTTTTGTCGACATGCGGCGCACGGCTTCACGCGAGCACAGGAACGTGCCGGTGATGTTGGTCGCGAAGACGCGCTCGAAGCGCGCCGCCTCCATCTCGTCAAGGCGGCACTGGCTCTCCAGCACCGAGGCGTTGTTGACCAATGCCGTGAGCGCGCCGAACTGCTTCACGGTTTCGTCGAAGAGGCGCAGGACGTCGGCTTCCCTGGAGACATCGGCTGCCACGGCGATGGCGCGTCCACCGGCGTCGCGGATCGCGTCGACGACCTTCAATGCGGAAGCTTCGTCACTGCGGAAGTTCACGCAGACTTCGTAGCCGCGCTGCGCGGCCAGCAATGCCGTCGCAGCGCCGATGCCGCGCCCGCCACCGGTGATGATCACGACACCTTGGGATGTTGGGGTGTTCATGTTCGCGAGTATCGCCTGAACTGGATGCGGTGTGTTTCGACGCAGAGGCGCGCGACGGGGTACGCAGAGGATACGTAGAGGAAAGCCGGTATTGTCTCGTGCCAATCGCGGGCGCCAATCCAGGTTGATGGGTTGATTTTCAAACACAGAGGACACAGAGGCAACACAAGAGGAACAGCAAAACGGGTTTCGGACCTCCACGCATGTTCGGCGATCGATTCACGATTCCCGGCGCCGAGCTGTGATCCATCCCGGCCTTGCACACAAAAAAACTGATTGGCCCTCCGGGCGCCGAGCTGTGACCAACCCCGACCTCGCACACAAGAATATTGACAGGCCTCTCGAATGACGATCAGTCCTGCCGTTCCTCTTGTGTTGCCTCTGTGTCCTCTGTGTTCAAACTGGGCGATCCAACCTTCGCTCCATTCGCCATGGCACGAAGCAATCCCGGTTTTCCTCTGCGTTTCCTCTCGCGCGCCTCTGCGTTGAAACACACCGCATCCAGTTCAGGCGATACTCGCGAACATGAAAGAAAACCTCTACATCGTCACCGGCACCACCAAGGGCCTGGGCCGCGCTTTCGCCGAGCAGATAGCCAGCGACAAGGCCAACGACCTGGTGTCCCTCACGCGCGCACCTTCGGGAGCGATCCCGGGAGGCACGCGCATCGAGCTCGACCTCGCCGACACCGCCGCGATCGAGAAGGCATTCGACGCGGTCGAGAAATACATCGCCGGCAAGTCCTACGCGAAAGCAGTCCTGATCAACAACGCGGCCGTCGTCACGCCCATGGGCGCGCTCGACCAGGTGGCGCCGGCGGAGATCGAACGCAACATCGTCGTGAACCTGGTGGCGCCGATGCTGCTGATGCGGCGCTTCCTTCGCGCGACGCAAACCGTGCAGCTGCGCCGCATCATCAACATTTCCTCCGGCCTCGCGCGTCGGCCGATGTTCGGCTCGGGTTGCTACTGCGCCTCCAAGGCGGGTCTCGACATGGCCTCGCGGGCGGTGCTGGTCGAATGCGAGACGCGTGGCATGGCGGTTGAAGTCTCCAGCCTCGCGCCTGGCGTGATCGATACGCCGATGCAGGTCGCCATCCGCGGTGCCTCGCCTGAGGAGTTCGTCGAGGTCGAGCGTTTCAAGTCGATGAAGGCCGAAGGCAAGCTGCGCCCACCCGGTGATGTTGCCGCCGACATCCTGCGGCTCGAGGCCGCCGGTAAACTCAAGGGCGATCCGATCCAGGACCTGCGCCAGCTGGCGTGATCACCGATCCCTGGTTCTACGCGGCGGCCATCCCCGCGATCCTGCTGGTGGGCATCTCGAAGGGTGGCTTCGGCACCGGCGCCGGCATGTTCGCCACGCCGCTGATCGCGCTGACCATCCCGATTCCACAAGCCGCCGCCATCCTGCTGCCGATCCTCTGCGTGATGGACCTGTCGGGCCTGTACGCCTATCGCGGCACCTTCAACCGCGCGGTGCTGCCCATGGTGCTGCTGGGTGGCGTGGTGGGTGTGGCGCTGGGCGCGCTGGGATTCCGCTATTTCGACGAGTCGGTGATCCGCATCCTGCTGGGAACGATGGCGCTGGGTTTCGTCCTGCACCGCTACGCGTACCGGGCCAACCTGGAGGCCGCGCGGCCTTCGCCACGCAAGGGTTTTGTTTGTGCCACGGTTTCCGGCATCACCAGCACCATCGCCCATGCCGGCGGCCCGCCGCTGTCGATGTACATCCTGCCGCTGCGGATGGAGAAGGCGGTCATGGTGGGTACCACCGTGGTGTTCTTCGCGGTCATCAACTTCGTGAAGCTCGTCCCCTACACGTGGCTGGGGCTGTTCGACGCCCGCAACCTGATGACCTCGCTGGTACTGGTTCCGCTGGCGCCCATCGGCATCTGGCTGGGCGTGAACGTCATGCGCCGCATCCCGGAGGGGCCGTTCTACCGCATCTGCTACGGCATCCTCGTGATCGTCGGCGCCAAGCTGCTGTTCGACGGCATCCGCGGCCTGTGATGCGCTGGAATAAAGGCGCGAATGCACTGTTCAAGGAGTTGCAGTAGACTTTCCCCGTTTTCCCAACCTGCCCGAGGAGACTAAAAATGAAACGCACTCTCGCCCTTGCCGCTTCGCTGCTGTTTGCATCCGCTTCCGCCTTCGCCATGCATTGCCCGAAAGACATGAAGGAAATCGACGACGCCCTGGCCAAGAAGCCGAAGCTGACCGAAACCCAGATGAAGGACGTCACCAAGCTGCGCGCCGAAGGCGAAGTCCAGCACAAGGCCGGCAAACACGCCGAATCCGTGGCAACCCTTGCCAAGGCCAAGACCATCCTCGGCCTCAAGTAGTCTGCAGTACCCGCTTCAGCAAAAACGCCGCGCGAACCGCGGCGTTTTTCATTGGGGCTTGCGCAAGGCGACCCAGAGCGCGCCGGCCCCGAAGATGAGGAACCAGACCAGCGCCCATTCCGGCAGCGACATGCCCAGCATCTTCCAGTCGACCGAGGAGCAGCTGCCGGTGCCCTGGAAGATCTTGGGCAGCGCCTG
>JBDSMR010000182.1:0-3906 GCA_039915735.1 Usitatibacter sp.
TTGGGGTTCTCAGCGCAGAGCGCCTCGGTAAGCGGCAACTCGACGAAGCCCTCCGCGTTCGGCGAGATCCTGATGACACCCGCCTTCGCCTCGATGGTGAAGCGCACGTCCTGCACCTTCACGCCGGGCGTGCTCGGTTCCACGCGCATGCGGTGCTTGATGTACTTGAGGTCGGAGATCTTCCGTAGTGGCTCGAACCGCTCGCAGAAACTCTTGAGCGGCCGCGCCTGCGCAGTAGTTGCCGCGGCGAGGCAGAACAACAGGACGAGGGCGATTTTCATTGGAGCGATGCTACGCGGGCCGATCAGTAGAAGATCGCCACCGCGATAACAATGGCGATGACGGCGACGAGCGCGAGCCATTTGCCAGCGCCACCGCCAGAAGACACCTGGCCGGGCGCGAGGCCCTTGTTGGCGTTTGATCCAGCAACGATGCGTGCCGCCCCCGCAAGACTGGATAGCGTGGAGCCGCCCCCGCTCTTCATCTGTCCCTGGATCATGTCGACAATCGCCTTCGCCTCGGCCAGCCCGACACCGGTGGCTTCGCGCACGATCTTGATCGCCTCGATGGTGTTGCCGGCCTTCAGCGCGTCGAGTGCTGCCTGGGGGAGCGTGAAGTTGGCGTTGCGATTGCCTTCGCTTGGCGCATCAAAGGCCGTGGGCGGAAGGACATCGCGGCTCATCGGGAAATCTCCATGGGTGCGAATCGCGGTTGTGTCCGGCCTTCGTGCTCGATGTCCTCGAAGAACATCGCATACGGCCGCACCCAGAGGCCCGACTCGTTGTAGAGCGGGCGGTAGAGGACCAGCGGCTCGAGCGTTTCGCTGTGGCGCGCGACGCCAACAACTTCGTATTCACCACCCTTGTAGTGAAGGTAGCGGCCGAGGCGCGGTTGGGGAAGGGGCGGGAGGTCTGACATGGCGGTGTTATTGCAAGGTCATGAACGCACAGGTGATTGACTGCAGGATGATACCGGTGCCCGTTGATCCTGGATGGCCTGGAGCTGTTGGCGGCACACCCGCTTGTCGGCCGTCCCATCAACGGTTACCGCAGGGAGTTACTGATATTCCGCGGGCGATCCGGATACCTCGCGCAGTATGCATTTCGCCCCACATCGAACGAAGTGATTTTCCTGGCGATCAGGCACCAGCGTGAGGTGGAGTCGTAGGGAACGGCAACGCCCAAGCCGCCTCTCGTTGAATATGGCAGACTGCGCCGGTGCCAGTGGTCCGGCGCCCCGAATTCAAAAAACGAGAAAGTCACATGCGCACACTCAAATTGCTCCAGCTGTCCTGGCTGGCCGTTCTGGCCATGCTCGCCCTTCCCCTGCAAGCCCAGGTTGTTTCCCCGTCTTTCGGCACGATCACCTTTACCGCGGACGAAACCACCTACTTGCCGGGCACCAGCCCCACGTTGCACTTCCATCTGCAAGTCGCCACCAACGGCTCGATCGAGTTTGTCGACAACGTCATTTTCACTTTCCCGGTGGGCGTCACCGTTGTTTCCGCGGCTGGCCCTTCCCCATTCACCGCTTGCGCGAACGGCCAGGGCAACCAGAGCACCGCTGCGCAGGTGGCGCGATGGGACACCCCCGGCCACTCCTCGGGCTGCGGCGCATTCGCCAATGGCAACTTCAACTTCAATGTGACCGTCAGTATCGACCCGGCATTCACCGGGACCCTGACGGTGGTCGGGCGGGTCGAAGGTGATGGCTTTGGCGGCACGACGACAAACATCAACCAGAACATCGACCTGGCGTCCGCCGTCGTCACGTCGTACACCGCACCCAGCGCCACGGGCACCGGCAACATCACCGCCAGCTTCACCGGCGGCGGCGCAGCCTGCACGTTCAATTCGCCTGCGTACATCAACGTGACTGGTGATCCGGGCAGCCCGCCCCCCGGCAGCGCGCCTGCCGGCGTGACCTTCCCCCATGGCTTGTTCGACTTCGACCTCACGGGTTGCACACCGGGCTCGACCATCACGATGACGATGACCTACCCGACCCCGTTGCCGACCCGCACCTACTGGAAGTACGGCCCCACGCCCGGCAACCCCGCGGCGCACTGGTACGTGATGCCTTCCGGCGGTGCCGGCAACACTCTCACCTTCTCCATCACGGACGGTGGGTTGGGCGACGACGATCTCACCGCCAACGGCACGATCGTGGACCAGGGTGGACCTGGCGTTGGAGCGGCTGTCGCGGCCAACGTGCCGACGATGTCGGAGTGGATGATGATCGTGATGGCGGGCTTGATGCTGCTCTTCGGCATGCAGCGGGTTTCTCGCCGCCGCTAACGGCGCAACCCTTCGCAGGGAAAACTGGTGTCAGACACAAACGTGTCTGACACCAGTTTTTTTATGCGCGCAGCGAATCCATCGCGGCCTCGACACCGCCGCGCGAATGCGGGATGCCGGTTTCCGCAAGCGCCAGCTCGATGCAGGCCAAGGCCCCGAGCAGCATCGGCTCGTTGAGATCTCCCATGTGGCCGATGCGGAAGACGCGCCCCTGAAGCGCGGCGAGCCCGCGGCCCAGCGCCACGCCATAGCGGTCCGAGGCAATGGTGCGAACCACATCCGCGTCGTAGCCTTGCGGCACCAGTACCGCGGTGAGCGAATCCGAAGCACACGCAGGATCGAGTGAATAGATTTCCGGGCCACCACCCTTGCCCCACGCGCGTACACAGGCCCGCGTGGCTTGCGCGAGGCGATGGTGGCGAATGAAGACGTTCTCCAGCCCCTCTTCCTCGATCATGTCGAGTGCGGCTTCGAGGCCGAAGAAGTGCGCCATCGGCGGCGTGCCACAGAAGGCAACTTGCTTGCCGTTTTCGATCATTGGTCGCCAGTCCCAGTAGCGGCGCGTATTGCCTGTGGTCTGGGCGACTTCCCAGGCGCGTTTGTTGATCGCAGTGAAGGCCATGCCCGGCGGCATCATGAGCCCCTTCTGCGAACCGCCAATCACGAGGTCCACGCCCCATTCATCCATGCGGAAATCGTACGAGGCGAGTGATGAGATGGTGTCGACGAGATAAAGCGCCTTGTGGCCGACGCGATTGATGGCCGCGCGCACCTCGGGAATCGGGTGGCGGATGCCGGTGGCCGTCTCGTTCTGGATCAGCATCACCGCCTTGATCGCGCCTTTGGTGTCGGCGGCGAGTGCCTTCGCCACCGCCTCCGGATCAACGGGCATGCGATCGGTTGTGGGCACGAGCTCGACTTCGAGGCCATAGGCGCGCGAAGTGGCGGCCCAGCGATCGGCGAAGAAACCGGTCTGCGGAACCAGCACCTTGTCGCCCGGGGAAAAGAGGTTTGCAACACTTGCATCCCAGGCGCCATTGCCGGAGGCCGCGTACGTGATGACGAAACCTTCGCGCGTCTTGAGGATGCCCTTCATCCGCTCGAGCGAACGATCGCGAATGGCGACGAACTCCGGTGCGGTGAAATCGATGGCCGGACGCGCCATTGCCTGCAACACCCGCAGCGGGATGTTGGTGGGGCCGGGGTGCATGAAAAACTGCCAGCCGCGCGGGACGGTCATTGCCAACTCCTGGATCGAATTTCCTCGATCTTAGCGGAGCGGCCCGGCAGCGGCTGGCACGGCTTGTTACGGCGACGTCACCTGCTTTGCGAGCTCCGTCTTGCGGAACTTCATCCGCATGCCGAGCTCCTTGAGGTCCAGGCTGGTCTTGCGCACCTTCGGGAACATTTCGTTCTGCTCTTCCTTCACGTGGTGCTTGACGTATTCGCCCAGCACCGTGACCTTGGCGTCGAAGAGGTCATCACCGGGCTGCATGGCGTCCAATTCCGCGATGAGTTTCCTGGCGCCGTCATGCTCGACCTCGGCTTCGTCGAGGAGGTCGTCTTCCTTGGGCAGCGCCTCACGCGTAGCCGGATAGAAAATCTCGTC
>JBDSMR010000037.1:0-8407 GCA_039915735.1 Usitatibacter sp.
GGTAGAGCATGTCCTTGCCGACGGGATGGTCGGACACGATGTTCACCGTGCCCTGCACCCGCGGGTCGAGAATGAAATTCTTCCCGGTGTGCTGGCCGATCGTCTTGATCACCGACTGGATGTCGGCGTTAACGAAGTTGACGGTGATTTTTTCGTCTGCGGGCGCGACTGGCGGCGGGATTTGGGCAAACGCGGGGCTGGCAAGCATCGCGGCGAGCGCCAGGGGGGCCAGGAAACGGCCTTTCAGGGAAGCTAGAAACCTTGTCACGATTTGGGGCTTTGACCTTGATTTATCGGGGCATTTTGCGCCAAAAGCCCGAGGGAGTCTATGGATTGATCGAATACGACAACTGCACCATCGCGCTGCCCCGCTGCACCTCGGCCTGCACCATCGAAAGGGTGGCGAACTGGGTGTAGAGGCGCGCGAGGTCGCCGGCCGACGCAACGTCCTGTCCATTGACCTTCTTGATCACATCGCCCGGCTGCAGCCCGAGCTTCTGGGCGAGGCTGTTGGGAGGCGCGGCCTGCATGCGCACACCCCCTTTGGTGGGCGCGCCGATGGCACCGAGGTAGTTGAGCTGGTTGGGATCGCGCAGCGCGAGGTCCAGCTCCTTGCGTGAGATGGTGTAGTTGTTGGCGCCCGAGCGCGAGACGTTGAGCTTGAATCCGAGCACGTGCCCGCCAGGCACGCCGCCCGCGGTGGCCACCGTCGAGCGGGCTGTCTCCAGGTCGATGCGCTCGTCCACGCCGGCGCGCGCCACGATCACGTGGTCTGCCTTCACTTCCTTGAGTTTCACGCCAGGCTGCACTTCGCGCTCGATGTAGACCGCAACGTCGCGTCCCGAGCCGAGCGAGAAAATCGCCGATGCGGCGACTCCCGGCGTGGGAGCGATCACGCCCTTCAAGCGCAGGCCCGAGGTCGAGGCTTGCGCGGGGCTGCCGGGTGCGCTGGCGCCGAAGAGGCGGGCCACCGCGGTCATGTCCACATCACCGCCGGCGGCCGGCACCGCGGCCTGGCGCGCGGGTGCGGCGAAATTCCACGTCCAGTAGGCCAGTTGCCAGGCGAGCGCAATCACCAGCGCGGTGACGAGCAGCGTGCCGGCGAGGCTGGTTTTCTGGAGGGCAGTGGGAGCGGGCGCCGAGGCCATGAGGGATTTTAGCGTTTCGGCAACCGGTCGAGGTCGACGTCGAGGTAGCGCCACGGATCGTGTGCGAACGGGTGTTTCTTGAAGCCGGACACCCACGGCTGGATCAGGATGGTATTGCGCAGCAGCGAGTTCACGCGCCACGGGCCATAGACCAGCAGGATGCGCGACATCTCCCGGTAGAGCGCGGTGCGCTCGGGTGAATCGGGCATCACCTTCACGCGTTCGTACAGGGCGTCGAAACCGGCGTGGCTGAACATCGTGTAGTTGGCGCCGCCAATGGACTTGGTGGTGAAGAGCTGCAGGAAGTTCTCGCCATCCGGATAGTCCGCGATCCAGCCGTAGGTGAACGATTGCACCTTGCCCAGCTGTGCCTGCCGGCGCAGGTCGGGCAGCTTCTCCACCTTGTCGAAGGTCATGCGGATGCCGATGTCGGTCATCGCGCGGCTCCAGAGCTTGTTGCGCTCGCGCTCGCGCTGGTCGGGTGTCGAGGCATGGTCGATCACCAGCGGCGATCCGTCGGGCATCTCACGCCAGCCGTCGCCATCGCGGTCGATGTAGCCGTACATGTCGAGCAACGCCTTGGCCTTCGCCGGGCTGTATTCGAGCGTGGGGCTGGTCTCCGGCGTGTAGCCCGCCATGCCCGGCGCGATCACCGAGTAGACCTTCTGCGCCTGGTTCTTGTAGATGATCGCGATTTCTTCCTCGACCGGGAAGGCGAGGCCGATGGCGCGGCGCAGCGCGATTTTCTCCGGTGTGTAGCCGCCGACCACCGGATCGCGCATGTTGAAGGTGGTGTAGGTGATCCACGCGACCTCGTCGGGGCGCATCTCGATGCCCTGGCGCGCGAGGTTGGGCGCGAGCTTGCCGCCCGGCACCGCCATGCTGATGAACTCCACCGGCACCGGGCGGATGTATTCGTGCTCCTGGTTGAGGAAGGCGAGCCAGCGCGGCTGGTGCTCCTCGATGATGCTCACCTCGATGCGGCCGGCCAATGGAAGGCGCTTGCCTTCGAGGTGATTAGCGATCTTCGCGTCGCGTTCGTCCTCGCCGCCGGCGGTGTGGAAATATTCCTCGCGGAATCCCGGGTTGGCCAGCAGCTCGATCAGCGCCGAGCGGCGCCAGCGCCCGAGCATGTAGGGGCCGGTGCCGACGGGATGATCCACGATCGCTTCACCGTAGTGCTCCACCACCTCGCGCGCCATCGCCGCCGTGGCGGGCATCGTGAGGATGTAGAGCATGTTGTAGTCGGGCTCGGTGAGCTTGAGGCGCAACTCGTACTTCGAAAGCGCCTGCAGGCCTTCGATCGGCTGGTCGTAGTCGAATCTTCCGCTGCGCTTGGCCTCCTGCGAGAGCTTGTCGGCGCCAACCACCTTGCCTTCGAGCAGGAAGGCCCACTGCGCCCGCACCTTCGGATCGAAGAATCGCTTCAGGCTGAAGACGTAGTCGGCGGCCACCAGCTCGCGCTTCTTTCCCTTGAACGCAGGATCGGGCGTGAAAAAGATGCCAGGCTTGATGCGGAAGGTGTAGGTGCGCCCGCCATCGCTGATCACGGGCAGCGCTTCGGCCGCGCGCGGCTGCACCTTGATGGGACGGGCCAGGTGGTCGTACTGCAGCAGCGCGTCGAAGATGTTGTCGCAGAAGGTGCCGGTGTTTTCGTCGCTCTCGCGCGCGCAGTCGAAGCCGCGCTCGTTGCTGGTGAATGCGGTGTGGATGACTTTTCGCGGGTCCGCGGCGTGGGCTGCGACGGCAGTGACCAGCGCGGCAAGAACGAAAAAAAACCTTGGGTCCGCCGATAAACGCCGATGAACGCGGATAAACCCCAAAAGAGTAGTTCGTGGCCGTGGAAGCAGAGGCACGAAACCCTTTTTGCTTTTATCGGCGTTCATCGGCGTTCATCGGCGGATCATGCTTTCGCTCCGCGCAGCGGACAATCAGTGCAGCGTGTGCGAAGGCGGCGAGGGATCGTCCGCGGGCGCGGCCGCCTCGGGCATCGGCGAGGCGTGGTGGATCGTCATGCGCCAGCCGTTGTCGCCCAGCTCGTAGACGTTGGTGGCCAGCACCGATTGCGGGCTGTCCTGCGAGCCTGGCGCGGTAAGAATCTCCACCACCGAGTGCACCGCGACGCTTTGTCCCTCGAACTTGCGCACGTCGACGGTGCGCGCGCGCAGTTGCGAGCCGTTCGAGAAGATCTGCCCCCAGCTTTCACGCACCGCTTCGAAGCCGAGGAGGCGCGGCCCCGTGGGATGGATGCAGACCACGTCGTCGCTTGCGGCCCAGACGGCCATCATCGCGGCCACGTCGGCGCGCTCGAACGCGTCGTAGAACGCGGTCTCGGCGTCGTGGGGGGTGGGGAAGAGTTTGCGGCGCGAGGGCATGTTTCTGCAGGATTGGGCAATGCGGGGGAATGATACCAAAGGCATAATTACGGCTTCCCCAGGCACTCCCACTTACCGGATACCCATGGCCAGATTCCACGTGAACGGCGAGCAGGTCGACTTCCGCGGCGCTCCCGATACGCCCCTCCTCTGGGTCCTGCGCGACCAGCTGGCGCTGACCGGCACCAAGTTCGGTTGCGGCATGGCGCTTTGCGGCGCCTGCACCGTGCATGTCGACGGGCAGCCGACGCGTTCGTGCGTCACGCCCGCGTCGGCGCTCGATGGCAAGCGCGTCGTCACCATCGAAGGCATCACCGCGACCACGCAGGCCAAGGTTGCGCGTGCCGTGCAGGCAGCATGGATCGACAAGGACGTGGTCCAGTGCGGCTACTGCCAGTCGGGCCAGGTGATGTCGGCGGTTGCGTTGCTGGGCAGGAATCCCAACCCCAGCGACACGGACATCAACAACGCCATGAGCGGCAACATCTGCCGCTGCGGCACCTACCAGCGCGTGCGCGAGGCCATCCATTCGGCCGCGTCTTCGCTCAAAAAAGCGTGAGGCGAGACATGGCTGCCAACGTTTCCCGCCGCAATTTCCTCCAGGTTTCCGGCGTACTCGTGATCGCCTTCTACCTGCCTCTGGGTGGCGGGCGTCGCGCCTTCGCACAGGCGCCCGCGCCGAAGCCGGTCGCGCCTAACGCTTTCCTGCGCATCGGCAAGGACGGCATCTGCACGGTGCAGGTGAAACATCTGGAATTCGGCCAGGGCGTCACCACGTCGCTGCCGATGCTGGTGTGCGAAGAACTCGAATGCGAATGGTCGAAGGTGCGTGCGGAGCTGGCACCCGCCGGTGCCGAATACGCCCACACGATGTTCGGCATCCAGATGACGGGTGGCTCGTCGTCCGTTACCAACTCCTATGACCAGCTGCGTACCGTCGGCGCGCAGGCTCGCACGATGCTGATGCAGGCGGCTGCGAACCAGTGGAAGGTGAAGCTCTCCGCGGTGCGCGCCGAGAAGGGCAATGTGATTGGTCCTGGCGGCAAGAAACTTTCCTACGGCCAGCTCGCGGAAGCGGCAGGCAAGCTTGAAGTGCCGCAGGGCGTGAAGCTCAAGGAGCCGAAGGACTTCAAGGTGATCGGCAAGCCCACGCGCCGCATCGATTCGGCCGACAAGGTCAGTGGCAAGACCACGTTTGGCCTCGACGTGCAGCGCAGCAACCTGCATACCGCCGTGGTTGCGCACCCGCCGGTATTCGGCGCGAAGGTCAAGTCCTTCAACGCGGAGAAGGTGAAGGGCGTGGGCGGCGTCACCCACGTGGTCGAGCTGAGCAATGGCGTGGCCGTTGTTGCCAGGAGCTTCTGGGCGGCGAAGAAGGGCCGCGACGCACTCGAAGTCGAGTGGAACCTGGGACCGAACGCGGGCGTGAGCACGGAGGGATTGAGCAAGCAGTTCCGCGATACCGCGAAGACGCCTGGCAAGGCTGCCAAGGTGGCCGCGAATCCCGAGGCTTACAAGGCGGCCGCCAAGCCGATCGTCGCCGAATACGAGCTGCCGTACCTGGCTCACGCGCCGATGGAGCCGCTCAATTGCACGGTGGAGATGCGTGGCGACAACGCGGAAGTCTGGGTTGGTTCGCAGTTCCAGGGCGTCGACATCGTGGCCGCCGCGAAAACGCTGGGCCTCGATCCCTCGAAGGTCAAGCTCAACACCATGTATGCGGGGGGTGGCTTCGGTCGCCGCGCCAACCCGGTCTCCGACTACATCGTCGAGGCCTGCGAGGTCGCCAGGAACGTGAAGGTGCCGGTGAAAGTGGTCTGGACGCGCGAAGACGACATCAAGGGGGGCTTCTATCGCCCGATGTACGTCCACCGTGTCGAGGCGGGCCTGGACGCGCAGGGCAGGATCGCCGGCTGGAACCACACCATCGTCGGCAATTCCATCATCGCCGGCACGCCGTTCGAAGCGATGATGGTGAAAGACGGCATCGACCCCACCTCCACCGAGGGCGTGGCCGATACCCCTTATGACATCCCCAACTTCAGTGTCTCGCTGCATACGGTCAAGACCGGCGTGCCGGTGCTGTGGTGGCGCTCTGTCGGCCACTCGCACTCGGCCTTTGTGATGGAGACGATGATCGACGAGCTGGCGGCGGCGGCGGGCAAGGACCCGGTCGCGTTCCGCCGCGAGCTGCTTGCCGGCCAGCCGCGCGTGCTCAGGACGCTGGAGCTCGCGGCAGCCAAATCCAACTGGGGCTCCGCACCACCGAAGGGCCGCGCGCGCGGCATCGCGGTGCATGAAGCCTTCGGAAGCGTGTGCGCACAAGTGGCAGAGGTGTCGCTCGAAGGTGACGCGATCCGAGTCCACCGCGTGATCGCGGCCTACGATTGCGGCCTGGTGGTGAACCCGATGACGGTGGAAGCACAGGTTCAGAGCGCCATCGCCTACGGCCTGTCCGCGGCCCTCCACGGAAAGATCACGCTCAAGGATGGGCGCGTGGAGCAGTCGAACTTCCACGATTACCCGGTATTGCGCCTGAACGAGATGCCTGTGGTCGAGGTCCACCTCGTCCCCGGAGGCGACAGGCCCACCGGCGTCGGCGAGCCGGGCGTGCCTCCGATTGCCCCTGCGGTGGCCAACGCGCTCTTTGTCCTGACAGGAAAACGCGCCCGCTCCCTGCCCCTGTCAACCAAAAACGCCTGATCGGCATTGATCTTGCATGCGTTGCCCCCAGATGGTTAATGGGAGAGCGCCCGGGGCCGGAACATCTGGCCCCGATTGGCGTCGAAGTGGCAGCTGACGACCCTTTTCGAGGGGGGCATGCAAGTGAGATTCGCAAACGACTGGCAAGGAACGCTTTGGAAACTGGTGACGAACCCGGCCATCGAGGTTGTAGCGGCCATCGTGGTGGTGTTGATAGCCGCGTGGATCGTGATCGACACGGACGTCCTGCAGAGCGGAACGCATCAGTTCCCCGTTCTATTCGGCCACAAGTAGCGGCCGCAGCCGCCGCCATCCTGGCGGGGTTGTTCATCGGCGGTTGCGCGTACCTCTCGGAGAAGCAGGCCGAACTGATCTTCCGTCCCTCCAAGGACGCCTGGCGCGGATACAGCGCCGATCGATATCCCTTCGAAGAGCACTGGATCCCGATCGGCGAGGGCCAGAAGCTGCATGCCTGGTACCTCAAGGCCAACAAACCGGCTGCCCCTGTTGTCCTCTACCTGCACGGCGCGCGCTGGAACCTCACTGGTAGCGTCACGCGCATCGACCGCTGGCGGCAACTCGGATTCGCGGTGTTCGCGGTCGACTACCGGGGCTTCGGCCAGAGCTCCGATGTTGCGCCCAGCGAGGCCTATGCCTACGAGGACGCGGAGGCCGCCTACGACTACATGGCGAAGGCCTACCCCGGCCGCGAGCGCTACATCGTCGGGCACTCGCTCGGTGGCGCCATCGCCGCAGAGGTGGCCAAGCGCCGCCCGGATGCTTCCGGGCTGGTGCTCGAGGCCACCTTCACCTCGGTGCGCGACATGATCAGCGAAAGCTCGTGGGGCTTCCTGCCGGTGGGCCTCATCCTCACGCAGGAATTCAACACGCTCGCCAAGCTTCCCGATGTGAAGGTGCCGGTCCTCATCACCCACGGCACGCGCGATTCGATCGTGCCGTTCGCGATGGGCGAGCGCCTCTTCGAGGCGGCGAAATCGCCCAAGCGCTTCATCAAGGTGGAGGGCGCCGGGCATCACAACTTGTCCGGCGCGGCATTCGACGAATACCGGCAGGCGCTGCGGGAGCTCTTCAAGCTCAAGGGGTAAGATTCGCGGCATGCAAAGCCTCGACCTCGACGTGCTGCAAAGCGCACGCGACTGGCGTCGTGCCGGCCGCCGCGTCTGGCTGCTCACTGTCGCGCAGACCTTTGGGGCCAGCCCGCGCCCGCCCGGTTCACTTGCCGCCATTCGTGATGACGGCATCCTCGTGGGCTCCGTGTCCGGCGGCTGCATCGAAGACGACTTGGTCGCGCGGCGCGGTGAATACAACGGGCGCATGCCCTGTTTTGCGGCTTATGGCGTGAGCGCCGAGGAAGCGCAACGCTTCGGCCTGCCCTGTGGTGGCGAGCTGGAAGTGATCATCGAACCCGAGGCGAGCGTTGAATCGATCAACGCGTTGCTCGCCCACATCGGCAGCGGACGCATCATCGCGCGCCATGTCGACCTCGCGAATGGCGACTGGAGCTTCGAGGACGCCGCAGCAGTCGATGAGTGCGTGCGCACCGAGGCGCGTTTCACCAGCATCCACGGGCCGCGCTGGCGCATGCTGGTCATCGGCGGCTCGGAAATTGCGCACTATCTTTCGGAGGTCGCGTCCACCGTCGACTTCCAGGTGTTCGTCTGCGATCCGCGCGAGGAATACCGCTGCGCATGGCGCGCGCGCGGCGCCACCTGGGTCGACGGCATGCCCGACGAAGCGGTGCTGGCCTTCAAGCCCGACGGCCACAGCGTGATCCTCACCGTTTCGCACGACCCCAAGCTGGACGACATGGCGCTGCTCGAGGCGCTGAAGAGTGATGCGTTCTACGTGGGCGCCGTCGGTTCCGTGCGCACCAGCGCGGAGCGGCGCAAGCGGCTCGCCGATTTCGACCTGCCTGCGGCGCAGATCGCGCGGCTGCGCGGTCCCGCGGGCCTGGCGATCGGCTCGCGCACGCCGCCGGAAATCGCCCTCTCGATCCTCGCGGACCTCATCGCCGCGCGCAACGGAATCGTGCTCGAGAAACGCCAGCGGCGCGTGGCTTGAGCATCGCCGGCATCCTGCTGTGTGGCGGCGCCGCGCGCCGCTTCGGCAGCGACAAGCTGATGGCCGGTGAAGTGCCGATTGCAGTGCAATCGGCACGCA
>JBDSMR010000075.1:0-4791 GCA_039915735.1 Usitatibacter sp.
AACGTCGACAAGGCCATCGCGCGCCGCGTCGCGATGTTTCCGCAGAGCGCCATCCAGACACGCGCCGAGTGCGAGCGCCTGCCCGAATACGTCTCGTGGATCGTGAAGCGCGTAGCGCAACTTGCGCCCGGCGGTTACGCGCCAGACCTGCATTTCGATTTCCACGCCTCGCTTGGTCGCATGCATGGCAACAACGAGGAGCGGATCTGCGATTACCTCGCGGACATCGTGACGCGCGCCGGCCCGTACAAGGTCTACTTCGAGGACCCGATGTTGTCCGCCAACGCGGAAGAAGCGCTGCAGCGCATGGCACGCCTGCGCGAGCGCCTCGATTCGCGCGGGCCCGATTGCGGCTTGATCGCCGACGAGTGGGCAAATGCCCCCGGCGAGATGGTGCGCTTCGCGAAAGCGAAGGCCGCGCACGCCATCCAGATCAAGGTCCCGGACAACGGCTCCCTGGTGACCACCATCGCGGCGATGCGCAGCTGTCGCGAGCACGGCATCCTTCCCTATCTCGGCGGCAGCTGCAACGAGACCGACATTTCAGCGCGCGCCACGGTTCACGTCGGCATTGCTTTCAGCGCCTGGCGCCTCTTCACCAAACCCGGCATGGGATTCGACGAGGGCCTGATGGTGATGACCAACGAGATGGCGCGCACGCTGGCGCGCCTCTGACCATGGGCGCCGCGCTGTTGCCGATCGACGAAGTGCTCAACCGCCTCACGCACGTGTTCAGCTAACCGAACGCATGATCACCCCCGAAGCCATCGCCGCCTGAGGCGGCCACCTGGAGAGAGCCTTGAAGATCGTATCCATGCTGCGCGTACTCATGTTGTCCGCCCTCGCCTTCGCCTCGCTGTCTGCCGAGGCACAGGCCTTCCCGAACAAGCCGATGAAAATCATCGTGCCGTTCCCCCCCGGAGCGGCCACGGACACGCTGGCGCGCACCGTCGCGCAGAAGATGCAGGAGGCTTTCGGCCAGCCGGTGATCGTGGAGAACAAGGCCGGCGCCACCGGCACCATCGGCTCCTCGATGGTCGCGGCCTCGCCAGCCGATGGCTACACGCTGCTGATGGCAACAACCAGCACACACGGCATCGCGCCCAACCTCTACAAGAAGCCGCCCTACGACCCGGTCAAGGACTTCGAACCCGTGAGCCTGGTGGGCTGGGCGCCGAACGTGCTGGCCGCCAATCCATCGCTCCCGGCAAACAACGTGAAAGAGCTGATTGCCCTGGCGAAGGCGCAGCCTGGCAAGCTCACGTTTGCATCTTCCGGTTCCGGCAGTTCGATCCACCTCGCGGGCGAGCTGTTCAAGTCGATGGCGGGCGTGGACATGCTCCACGTGCCGTACAAGGGTGCGGCGCCCGCTCTGGCCGACCTCATCGGCGGGCAGGTGGACATCATGTTCGACACCGTCGCGCAGTCGCTGCCGCAGATCAAGGCGGGCAGGCTCAAGGCGCTCGCCGTCACCACCGCCAAACGCTCCACCGCGCTGCCCGACGTGCCGACGGTTTCGGAAGCGGGGCTTGCCGGATACGAGATGGCCGCATGGATCGGACTGTTGGCGCCGGCCGGCACGCCGAAGGACATCGTCGACAAACTCTATCGCGAGGTCGTGAAGATCACCAGGGCCCCCGAGGTGCAGGCGCGCATGACAGCCGCGGGTGTGGAACTGGTGGCGACGACGCCAGCGGAATTCCTCAATATCCTCGCCACCGAGCAGGCGAAATACGCCAAGGTGATGAAGGACGCCGGGATGAAGCAGGAGTAGTTTGATGGTGACTCGCGGCCTCGCGGCCCTCGCAATTTCGTATCGCTACGAAACGTTGCCACCCGAGGTGCGCGCGATGGCCGTGCGCTGCATCCTCGACACCACTGCTTGCGCCATCGCAGGTCGTGGCGAGCGCGCCGCGGTGCTGGTGCGCGAGGAAGCCATCGATCAAGGCGGCAAGGCGGAGTCCTCCCTGCTGGGTTCATCCGTGCGCCTGCCCGCCGGCCAGGCCGCGTTGGCCAACGGAACGGCCGCGCACGTGCTCGACTACGACGACGTCAACGTCGCCATTCCCGGCCATGCAACCGCCGTGGTGATGCCGGCGGTGGTCGCGCTGGGCGAGGCCATCAACGCCAGCGGGCGCGACGTGATCGCCGCTTTCGTCGCGGGTTACGAAGTGGCCTGCCGCGTCGGACTGCTGGTGGCGCCGGGACACTATGAGCGGGGCTATCACGCCACCGCAACCACAGGTGTAGTTGGTGCTGCCGCAGCCTGCGCCAACCTGCTGCGCCTCACGCCCGCGCAGGCCACCAGCGCCCTCGCATTGGCGGCGACACAGGCCGGTGGCCTCAAGGCGATGTTCGGCAACCACGCCAAGCCGATGCACGCGGGCATGGCGGCACGCAACGGCATCCTCGCGGCCCGGCTTGCCGCCGGGGGGTTCGATGCGGGCGACGACGCCATCGAGCATGCGCAGGGCTTCGCGCGCGTGTTGAGCCCCGACTTCAAGCCGGAGGATGCGCTGGATGCTTTCACGTTCCACATCCTGCGCAACCTCTTCAAGTACCACGCCGCGTGTTATGGCGTGCACGCCGCGATTGAATGCGCCAGCCAGTTGCGCGCCCGCATCGGCGCGCGCGACACGATCGCGAGCGTGCGCGTCACCTCGAATCCGGCGAGCGAGCGCTACTGCAACATTTCATCGCCGGTGAACGCGGCGGAAACCAAGTTCAGCCTGCGACTGAATGCCGCGTTCGGGTTCCTCGGGCGTGACACCTCGCGCCTGGATGCATACAGCGACACCAGCGCCGCGGATGGCGAGGCCACAGCGCTGCGCGATCGCGTGACGGTTGGATTCTCGGAAGATCTCGCCATGATGAAGTCCACGGTGGAAGTGGAGACTGCGAGCGGCGCGAAATACAGCGTCACCCACGACGCGGGCCAACCGGAAGCCGACCTTGCCGCGCAGGCGCGCCGCGTGGCGGCCAAGTTCACCGCGCTCGTGGAACCGGTGATCGGCGCAGGGCGGGCGGAAGCGCTCAAGCAGCGGATCCTCGCGCTCGACAGCCTTACAATGGCGCAATGCGCCCCTTGGCCCGCCTGACATTCCGGTTTATTTCGCTCGCGACGCTGCTGTTCGCGATTTCCCACGCACAAGCCCTGCCCACACCGGCTGACCTCGCTTCTGCCGAATCCGCCAGCACCGCCTGGCTGGGGTTGGTCGACATCCGCCGCTACCCCGAGAGTTATGACGCCTCGGCGCCGGCGATGAAGTCGCTGGTGCCGCGCGCGGCCTTCGAGCACGCGACGGCCACGATCCGTGCACCGCTGGGCAAGCTCACGAAGCGCACGGTGAAATCGGTCAAGGCCATCAAGGCGCCCAAGGTTGATTCGAAGGACGGGTTCATCGCGGTGGAATACTCGTCGTCGTTCGAAGCGCTGGACGCGACGACGGAGTCGGTGCTGCTGACTCTGCAGGACGGCGAGTGGCATCCGTTCAGCTACGCGGTCAAGCGCGAGGGCGATCCCACGCCTGGGCAGGTGCGCATGATCCTGCGCGATCGCATCGACACGGCGCATCGCGGCGTCGGCATCGTCGTGGCGATCAGCGACAAGACCGGGCGCCGCGTCATCGCGCACGGCAGCACCGCGCGCGAAGGTGGCAAGCCTGTCGACGGCGACACGCTGTTCGAGATCGGTTCGATCACCAAGGTGTTCACCGGCCTGCTGCTCGCCGACGCCGTGGTGCGCGGCGAAGTCTCGCTCGACGATCCGGTGTCGAAGTACCTGCCCGCGAGCGTGAAGACGCTGAAGGCGGGCGGCACCGACGTGACGCTGCTGCAACTGGCCACGCACACCTCCGGCCTGCCGCGCGTGCCCTCCAATATGGCGGTAAAGGATTCCGACAATCCCTACGCCGACTACACCGTCGAGCAGCTCTACGAAACCCTCAACCTTTTCGACCATCCCGCGCCGGTGAAGGCTGGAGTGCAGTACTCCAACCTCGGCATGGGATTGCTCGGCCATGTGCTGGCCCTGCGCGCGGGCACCAACTACGAGAGCCTCCTGCGTTCGCGCGTGCTCGAGCCCCTGGGCATGAAGGACACCGTGATCGCGCTCGACGCGCAGAAGAAGGCGCGCTTCGCCCGGCCGCATCTCGCGACGTTGTATCCCACGCCCGCCTGGGAGCTGCCGGCGCTGGCCGGCGCCGGCGCGCTGCGCTCGACGGCCAACGACATGCTGAAGTTCGCCGAAGCACACCTCGGCAAGAAACCCACGGCGCTTGATGCCGCCATTCGCCTGGCGCTGCGCCCTGCCGATGCGGCCGGATCGCAAGGCCTGGGCTGGTCGGTCCGCAACAACGGCGAGCTGGCGATGCACACCGGCGCCACGGGCGGCTCGACCTCCTACATCGCGCTCGACAACAAGGAGAAACGCGCCTTCGTGGTGATGGGCAACAGCGCCAACGCCATCATCGACATCGGCAACCACCTGTTCAGCAGGGACCAGCCGCTGCTCTACTCGCCGGTGCAGGTGATGCGCAAGAAGATCCGGCTTGCCGACCCCACGGCATTCGACCGCTACGTCGGCACCTACTCGCTCACTTCCGACTTCAGCATCACCATCACGCGCCAGGGCGATCGTTACTTCAGCCAGGCCACCTCGCAGGGACCGTTCGAAATCTTTCCCGCCAGCGAGAGCCTTTTCTTCCTGAAGGCGCTCGAGGCGGCGCTGGAATTCTCCACCAACGCCGCCGGGCAGGTGACGCACCTCACGCTGCTGCAGAACGGCGCCGC
>JBDSMR010000091.1:0-2711 GCA_039915735.1 Usitatibacter sp.
AGCACGCCGATCGCCGCGCCCCCGTTGATGCGCATGAGCGTCGAGTCCTCCATGCAGCGCGCGCCCGCGATACGCTGCGGGTAGCCCTCGAGCAGCGCCGCCCAGCCGAACGTCTCGCCCTTCTTCAGCATGAAGCCGTCGGGTGCCGCGCCCTCGCCGCGTCCGATCGTGAACTCCACACGGCCCGCATCGAGCACGTAGATGTTCTCCGCAGGGTCGCCCGGACTGTAGAGCACGGCGCCCGCAGGATGGGACTCGCTGCTCGCGAGCGTAGCGAGCTTCTCAAGGGTCGCCGGGTTGAGCCCGCGGAAGAGCTCCCCCACGTCGATAGCCGAAGGCTCCGGCCCGAGGACAAGACTATCGCCTTCGACGGCGAGCGGATAGCTCTGCAGCGGCGACTCGGCGAGCCCGATCGGGGCGCCGGTGCGGATGTCCCACTGCCACAGGTGCATGTGGCAGGTCAGCACCGAGCCGTCGTAGAGCCCCTCGCACAGCGCCACGTCCTGGTGCGGGCACTGGGCCTGGTAGCCGAAGAACTCGTTGCCCGCGCTCGCCACGAGGAGCTTGAGCCCCCCCTCGGCTTCGACCTCCTTCAGGCCGTTCTGCGGAATGTCGGCAACGCGGCACACGAATCTGTTCGTCATCAGCTGAATTTGTCGTAACGGATATTGTCGGCCGTGAGCTTGCCTTCCAGCAGCAGCAGTCGCAGCGCCGCGTCGACCGCGGGTGGAGGGCCGGCGACGTAGGCCCGGATATTCTGGTAGTGCCCCTTCAACGCGCCGCCCGCGACTTCGTGGACGAATCCCTTTTCGAAGGCGAGCAGCGGCCATTGGCGCACCGCGCCTTCCGGGACAGCCTCGTCGGAAAGGGCGATCGTGACGGACAGGCGGTCGGATGTGCGCGCGCGCAACGCCGAGAGCTCCTCCAGGTAGAACGCGTCGGAGAGCTTTCGCACGCCGAAGAAAAGCCAGCCGCGATGGCTGTCGAAATAGCCCTCGCCGGTCGCACGCGCGAGGATCGACATCATTCCCGCGATGCCCGAGCCTCCGGCGATGCAGACGAGGTCATTGGCGAGCCCGGGAGAGAATGTCGCCTTGCCGAGCGGCCCGAAGACGCGCAAGGCGGCACCTTCGCTCGCCGCGCCGAACAGCCACTCGGAGAAGCCGCCTCCAGGCTTGCGCTTCGCGACGAACCGCAGTCGCCGCGCTTCGCGCTCGTAGTTCACCATCGAGTAGGCCCGATGGCCCTCGACTCCCGGCGCCGCGAGCACCATGAACTGGCCGGCTTCGAAATTGCACGGCTCGTCGAGCTCGACATCGAACGCCATGACGTCGTGGACCAGGAGCGCGGGGGAGCGCAGGCGCCCGGCACGTGCCACGACGCCGCCTGCGCCCTGCTCGAGCGGCTTCACGAACTTCGCCACCTCCAGGGTCAGGTCGCCCTCGGCCACGCATTGGCACATCAGGTATTCGCCAAGCGCGGGCTTCACGTACTTGCGACCGGGCGCGGCCGGCCAGGCGTCGCGCAGCTTGCCTTCGACGAGCTTCGCCTTGCAGGTGCCGCAGGTGCCGGTGGCGCACTCATAGGGCAGGTCGATTCCCGCCGCGAGCCCCGCGTAGAGGACCGATTCCCCGGGGGCGGCATCGAACTGGAAGCCGCGATTGCGCGCGTTGATCCGGATGCGCATCAAAACGGGATGTGGTATCCGTAGCCGAGGAGCCGCGTGTCGAGCTTCACGACACGCTTCGCAAGCTTGGGGCCCGCGCCGTTCAGCTTTACAGTGTCGTGGAATCTGCCGACGGCGAAGAGCTCGCTCGCGCCGCCGTCGAGTTGCGTGCGGAACACCTGCAGCGCCGAGACCACCGTTGCCGTGCCGTCGCCGACGTCCACCGTGTAGACGGTCGCGTGGCGGGTGATCGGCGAATGGTCGCTGTTGTGCCGCGGCAGGTTGGTGAGCAGGGTGTCGAGGCCCTTGCGGTCGTGGTCGAGCCACACCATGTCCTTGCGAATCTCCGGGCTGTAGGTCGTGATGGAATAGTGGAAGTCCTCCTCGCATAGCGCGAGAAAACCCTTGAAGTCGCGATCGTCCAGCGCCAGGCAGGAGCGATAGACAAGCTCCTCGATCGCCTGGCGCTGCTCGGGATTTGCCATGCGATGCCTCCTAGGCCACTGCCCGGACGGGCTCAGACTTGCCCTCGCGGAACGGGTCGAAGGGCGCACGTCCCATGCGGCGCGCCCACTCGGCGTAGTAGTGGCGCATGCCGATCTCGTCGTGGATGGTGCTGTTCTCCTCGCGTCCCTGGAGGATCCAGCGCGCGTCAGTGCCGGTGCGCAGCCCGCGCCCCTGGCCGTGGACGGCCAGCAGGTCCTCGTGGAGGTTGCGGCCGAACGGGCCCCAGATCATGTTGTGGTCGAAAATGCGCTCGGCGCGCTCCTCAGGCGTGTCGCGCTTGAGCCCCAGGCCGCGAAACTCGATCAACGCCTCGTTGGGCCCAAGCGGGATCGCGGTATCCATGCGCAGCACCGAGGTACGCAGGTTGTAGGTCATGCCGGGGAATACGTCGACCATGAACCAGCCGCCAGGCGCCAGGCCCGGCCAGCCGACCGCGCGCTCCTTCGAGCCCTCGTACTTGTCGTACTTGATCTGCATCGAGCCCACAGTGGCGTGGCCGTTGGGGAAGCCCGTGTACTTCCGCTCGAAATAGCCCGGC
>JBDSMR010000129.1:0-7395 GCA_039915735.1 Usitatibacter sp.
GTGACATCACGCGTTGAAGCGGGCGGCTCGACGCGCTGGCTTGCGGACGGCAGCGCAGGTGCGGGCTGCACCGTCGGCGGCACTTGCTCCACGGGGGCGCTTGAAGATTCGGTGCGCCGCGTGACGGCTTCCGCGGCAGGGACCGGAATGGCCGGCACCTCGACCGCGGCGGGGGCGATTGGCGGCGTCGAAATGGGCGGCGCCGGAATCGGGACCGCAACGGGCACGGGCGGCGGCGCGGGTGCCGGGTCGGGCAAGACCGGCGCGGGAAGCGCAGGCGCGACGATCTTCGGCGGCTCGGCGAGCTCGCGCAGCGAGGGCGCTCGCAGCGAGGGAATGGGCAGCGAAGGAATTTCGATCGGTGGGGGCGGCACGATCGGAGGCGCCTCGAACGCGGGCGCCATTTCCATCGAGCGTTGCGGAGCCACGATGCGTTCGATCGGCGCGGGAATCTCCGGCGGCGGTGCGGGCGGTTCGAGCGTCGCGGCCGGAACGGGCGGGGGCGGCGCGACCGGCGCTTCAATCGGTAGCGGCACAACCAATCGCGGCGAGGCATCTGGCGACACGATGCGATCGAGCAGCGGCGGAATGGCCAGGGCGGGAGGCGGAGCCGGGGCTTCAACCGGAGATGGTGGTTGTGGTGTCATGAATGCAGGTGGGGCTGGCCGCGGTGGAGCCGGCAGCGGGCGGGCGGGTCGCGGCGCCAGCGACTTCGCCGCCTTCAGCACAAGGGCCGGCGCGGGTGCTTCCACTGGCAGCGCCTCGCGCTGCAGCGGCGCGAGGATCACGCTGAGTGTTCCCCACATCGCGCGGCCCTCGCGCGTGCCCCCGCCGGGCGCGCCGAAAAGCGCGATCGCCAGCGCATGCAGCAACATCGAGAGGAGGACGAAGTGCGCGAGAGGTACAACGGGGTCTCTGGGGGCTCCCGTGGACCTCAAGGGGTCGAGCCACTGGGGTGGTATTCGATTGGCGGCGATTGCTGGCATCTTCCCCGCGCGTTTTATTCCTGGAGGCGTGTGGCGCATTATCGCCGAAGGTCATCAAACGAGGAGCCCAAAATGGCTGCCACGATTGCCCGCCGGAAAACCGCCGCCGCGCCCCGCCCCGCGACCTCCCGCCCCAAGACCACGCGCCCCGCCGCAGGCGATCGCAGGGACGCCGCTCCCGCCCGCACCACGGCGCAGAAGATCAACCGCAAGCTCGATGCCGCGCCCGACCGCATCGACATCCGTGACTGGATCTACCAGCCCTCGCTGCAGCCGCTGCCCGATGTGGTCATCAACTGCTCCGCCGTCCCGCAGATCCTCGACCAGGGCAACGAAGGTGCCTGCACCGGCTTCGCGCTGGCGGCGGTGATCAACTTCCAGCTCGCGCGGCGCAGCCTCATCACCGCGCAGGACTCGTCGCGATTGGTGAGCCCGCGCATGATCTACGAGATGGCGCGCCACTATGACGAGTGGCCCGGTGAAGCCTACGAAGGTTCTTCGGCACGCGGCGCCATGAAGGGCTGGGTTTCGCATGGCGTCACGCGATCGTCACTGTGGCCGGCGAAACTCAAGGGCTCCGGCAACCTCACCGAAACGATGGCCAGGGACGCGCTGCGCACGCCCGGCGGCGCGTATTACCGCGTGGTCCATCGCAATGTGCGTGACATGCACGCCGCCATTGCGGAGACCGGTGTGCTTTACGCCACGTTGATGGTTCATGAAGGTTGGGACGCTCCGGCAGGCGCCAGCGTCGACATCGCCTACACCCACGAAGGCAACTCCGCGCTGCTCACGCTGCCGATCATCCAGCGCAAGGGCCGCGCCGATGGCGGACATGCCGTTGCGATCGTGGGCTATACCGACGCGGGTTTCATCATCCAGAACTCGTGGGGTCCTTCGTGGGGCCACAAGGGTTTTGCGTTGCTGCCCTATGAAGATTGGCTGCTGCACGCCACTGACTGCTGGGTGGCGCAGCTGGGCGTGCCGGTGGTGATGAACCTGTGGACCGACGGCGCCGCGGAAACCACGGCCGGCATCCAACGCGCAGGCAGCGCGATTCCGCTCGCCGAGATTCGTCCCTATGTGATCGACGTCGGCAACAACGGGTTGCTCTCCAACTCAGGCGAGTACTGGACCACCGAAGAAGATATCGAGCGCATGTTCGATTCGATCGCGGAGGTCTCGGTGAAATGGAAGAAGCCGCGCGTCATGCTTTATCTGCATGGCGGCCTCAACAACGAAAGTGCCGTGGCGCGCCGCGTGGTCGCATTCAAGGACACGTGCCTGGCCAACGAGATCTATCCAGTCCACGTGATGTGGGAGAGCGGCTTCTTCGAGGCGTTGAAGAGCAGCGTGCTGGACCTCTTCACCAACGAAGACGAACGCTCCGGCGCCAACTGGCTGAAGGAGATGCGCGATGGCGTGGTGGAAGCCAAGGACCGCACCATCGAGCTCACCGCGGCAAAACCCGGCGGAGCGTTGTGGCGCGAGATGACGGAGAACGCGCGCCTGGCTTCGGCGAAAGGCGGCGGCATGCAGGTGCTCGCCCGCATCGTCAAGGCCTTCGTTGCGCAACTGCCGCCGGCGCGGCGCAAGGCCTGGGAGCTGCATGTCGTGGGCCACAGCGCGGGCAGCATCTTTGCCTCGCATGCGCTCGACTTGCTGGTGAACTGCGGCATTTCACTGCGATCGGTGCAGCTGATGGCGCCGGCCATCCGCGTGGATGATTTCAAGAACACGGTGATGCCGGTGGTGGCCTCCGGCCGTTGCCCGCATCCCACGATGTACATCATGAGTGATGTCGGCGAACGCGACGACGACGTGGGACCTTACGGCAAGTCGCTGCTGTATCTCGTGAGCAACGCCTTCGAGGCACGGCGGCAGACGGCGATCCTCGGCATGGAACGTTTCGTGAGCAGCGGCAGCTCGGATCCCAACAAGGAACTCGTGGACCGCGACGTGGAAGCGTTCTTCTCGAAGAAGGTGAGCGGGCTGCCGAGCCTGGTGATCGCGGGCAAGGACATCAGCGATGCGAGCTCTGCGAGCCAGTCCACCAGCAACAGTCATGGCGGTTTCGACAACGACACGAAGACGATGAATTCGGTGCTCTACCGGATTCTTGGTGCTGCGCCTTCGCGGCCGTTCACCGACCGGGATTTGCAGTTTGATTGAGCAGTGGCTGGCAGCAGGGAGTGCAAGGGCCAGATTTCAAACACAGAGGACACAGAGGAAAAGCGGAGGACACGGAGTACAGCAGCGGCAGAATGTTCGTGCCCAAGCCGGCAACAGGACATTTTCAGCTTTTGCTGTACTCCGTGTCCTCCGCTTTTCCTCTGTGTCCTCTGTGTTGAAAAATCGGCGCTTGAAGTTCGCGACCCAAGGGCTTGATCACAGGTTCAGGGGCAACGTACAGGCTGCCGGGACGCATTTTGAAACAAATTAATCGCGCCTGACGAACGCGCGGCGCGGGAATCCCCTCACGCCGGGAGGAGTTCCGCTGCGATAATGGCCGTCCAGTAACCTCGTAGCGCACGATGAATTCGGATCCGGCAAAGATCGAGAAGGCACGCCCGGCACCTGCGGTGGTGGAACTGGCCCTGCGCCGCCCGCTCACGTTCATCGTGATGGCCATGCTGATCCTGCTGGCCACGCCGTTCGCGCTGCGCAAGATGCCCACGGACATCTTCCCGGAGATCGACATCCCGGTCGTGAGCATGATCTGGAACTACCG
This sequence comes from Usitatibacter sp., assembly GCA_039915735.1. GTDB lineage: Bacteria > Pseudomonadota > Gammaproteobacteria > Burkholderiales > Usitatibacteraceae > Usitatibacter. The sequence goes on from JBDSMR010000129.1 coordinate 3,718, forward strand.
CGGCCTCTCGGCGCAGGAGATGGGCCAGCGCATCGCGGGGCAGACGGAACGCAGTCTCACCACCACGGTGAGCGACATCGAACATATCGAGTCGCAGTCGCTCGCGGGGGTGACGGTCATCAAGGTCTTCTTCCAGCCCAACGCCAACATCCAGACGGCAATCGCGCAGGTGGTGGCCATCGCGCAGTCGCAGGTGCGCCAGTTGCCACCCGGCATCACGCCGCCGCTGATCATCAAGTACTCGGCATCGAGCATCCCGGTGATGCAACTGGCGCTCTCCAGCCCGATCATGGCGGAGCAGACACTGTTCGACACCGCCATCAACCAATTGCGCCCGCAGCTGGTGACGATACCGGGTGTCGCCATCCCGTTTCCGTATGGCGGCAAGCAGCGGCTGATCTCCGTCGACCTCGACTTGCAGGCACTGCAGGGCCGCGGCCTGGGGCCGGCGGACGTCGTCAATGCGCTCAACGCGCAGAACCTGATCCTGCCCTCGGGCACGGCGAAGTTCGGCACCACTGAATACAACGTAAGCCTCGATGCATCTCCCGACGCGATCTCCGGCCTTAACGACCTTCCGGTTCGCACCTCCAACGGCACCACCACGTTTCTCAAGGACGTGGCGACGGTGCGCGACGGCTTCCAGCCGCAGACCAACATCGTCCGCCAGAACGGCGAGCGCGGCGTGCTGCTCTCCATCCTCAAGAACGGCGGCGCCTCCACGCTGGACATCGTCGACAACCTGCGCGCGCTGCTGCCCAAGGCAGCCACGTTGCTGCCGGCCGACGTCAAGATCCAGGCGCTTTTCGACCAGTCGGTGTTCGTGAAGGCCGCCGTCGAGGCCGTGGTCATGGAAGCGCTGCTGGCAGCGGGTCTCACGGCGCTGATGGTGCTGCTTTTCCTCGGCAACTGGCGCAGCACCGTGATCATCGCGCTCACCATCCCGCTGTCGATCCTCACGTCGATCCTCGTGCTCTACGTGCTGGGCGAAACGCTGAACCTGATGACGCTCGGCGGCCTCGCGCTTTCCGTCGGCATCCTGGTGGACCAGGCGATCGTCACCATCGAGAACATCGAGAGGCATCTGCACCACGGCATGGAATTGCACGAGGCCATCATCGTGGGCGCGGGCGAAATCGGCGTTCCGGCCTTCGTCGCCACACTTTGCATCTGCATCGTGTTCGTGCCGATGTTTTTCCTGAGCGGTGTCGCGCGTTACCTCTTTGTGCCGATGGCTGAGGCGGTGGTGTTCGCGATGATCATGTCGTACATCCTCTCGCGCACGCTGGTGCCGACGCTGGTGATGATGATGATGAAGGGTCATTCCGGCGAGGGAGGCAATGACGGCTTTTTCCGCCGCATCTACCTTTCCTTCGACCGTGGTTTCGAGCGCGCTCGCGCCGCCTACACGACGGTGCTCGCTGCGGTCCTCGCGCGCCGCCTCGCCTTCGGCGTCGTGTTCATGGTGTTCTGCCTTGCCTCATGCCTGCTCTATCCGGTACTCGGCCGCGACTTCTTCCCCGGCGTCGACGCCGGCCAGATCCGCCTGCACATGCGCACCGCCACCGGGACGCGCCTCGAGGAGACCGCGGCGGTCGCGGACCGAGTGACGGCCGTCATCCGCGAGCTCATCCCGAAGGAGGAGCTGGAGACAGTCCTCGACAACATCGGCGTGCCCAACAGCGGCATCAACCTCTCGTACAGCAATGCGGGTGTCATCGGCACGCTCGATGGCGAGATCCTGATGTCGTTGCGCAAGGGGCACGCGCCGACGGAAAAATACGTGACGCTGCTGCGCAGCGAGTTGCCGAAGCGTTTCCCTGGCGTCGAGTTCTTCTTCCAACCCGCCGACATCGCCACGCAGATCCTCAACTTCGGCCTGCCCGCAGCCATCGACGTGCAGTTCTCCGGCAGCCAGGTCGCCAGAAATGCGGAACTGGCGGCGCGGCTCGCCAAGAAGGTCCGCGGCATCCCCGGCGCCGTCGATGTGCACGTGCACCAGCGGCTCGACTATCCCTCGATCGACCTGCAGGTCGACCGCACTCGCCTGCAGCAGTTGGGACTGTCCACATTCAACGTGGGCCAGAACCTGCTGGTGGCGCTGGCGGGTAGTGCGCAGACGGCGCCTGCTTTCTGGCTCAACCCGCAAAACGGCGTGGTCTACAACATCGCGGTGCAGACGCCCGACTACCGCATCGATTCGCTCGACGCGCTGCTCAACATCCCGGTGCCGGAACCCGGCGCCAACGCCTCCGGGCGCCCGCCGCAGCTGCTCGGCAACCTGGTACAGGCGCGCCCGGCGCAGGAGACGGCGGTGGTCTCGCGCTACAACATCACGCCGGTGATCGACGTCTACGTGAGCGTGCAGGGCACGGACCTCGCCTCCGTTGCCACGGAAGTGAAGAAGGTGGTCGACGAAATCCGGGGCGAACTGCCGCGCGGCAGCTCGGTCGCGATGCGCGGCCAGGTGCAGACGATGCAGGACTCGTTCATCGGCCTGGGCGTGGGTCTCGCGATGGCGATCGTGCTGGTCTACCTGCTGGTGGTCGTGAACTTCCAGTCGTGGACCGACGCCCTCATCATCATCGCGGCATTGCCCGCGGCCCTCGCGGGAATCGCCTGGATGCTGTTCATCACCGGCACCACGCTGAGCGTCCCGGCGCTGACGGGCGCCATCATGACCATGGGTGTGGCAACGGCAAACAGCATCCTGCTGGTGTCGTTTGCGCGTGACCGCCAGGCGGAAGGTGTCGCCAGCGCGCAAGCGGCGCTGGAAGCCGGCGCCACGCGTATCCGCCCGGTGCTGATGACTGCACTCGCCATGATCATCGGCATGATCCCCATGGCCATCGGCATTGGCGAAGGCGGCGAGCAGAACGCGCCGCTGGGCCGCGCGGTGATCGGCGGCCTCGCCTTTGCAACAGTTTCCACCCTTTTGTTCGTACCTGTCATCTACGCCGCGGTCCACGAGTGGTTGGAGCGCCGCGCCGCACGCAGCGAACGGAGCCATGTTCCGGACGCCGGCCTGCAAGAGGAGTCCTGATTGATGTCCGAAGATTCAACCAAGGTTGTCCGCCGCGCCAAGCTGGTGGCGATCGCCATCGTGGTGCTGCTGGCGCTCGGCGCCGGGCGCACGGTTTTCATGCGCATCTCCAACGCCAGGTCGCTCGAGGCGTCCACGGGAGAAAACGCCAAGCTCTACGTGAAGACCTTCGTGGCGAAGGTCGGTGACGCGGGCCAGACCGTGGTGCTGCCCGGCACGCTGCAAGGCGCGGTTCAGGCGCCGATTTCGTCGCGCTCCAATGGCTACCTCAAGCGCTGGACCAGGGACATCGGCGCGGCGGTGAACAAGGGTGACGTGCTGGCGGAGATCGAAAGCCCGGAGATCGACCAGCAGCTCTCGCAGGCACAGGCTGCGCGCGAGCAGATGGCGGCCAGCCTGAATCTCGCCAGGAGCACCACCGAGCGCTGGGAAGCGCTGCGCAAGAAGGATGTTGTGTCGCAGCAGGAACTGGATGAAAAACGCAGCGGCTTCGCGCAGGCCCAGGCGAACCTCGCCGCGGCCGATGCCAACGTCGAGCGACTGCGCCAGCTGGAAGGATTCAAGCGCGTCGTGGCGCCGTTCTCCGGCATCATCACGCGCCGCAACGTCGATGTCGGCGATTTGATCGAGAGCAG
>JBDSMR010000021.1:0-6673 GCA_039915735.1 Usitatibacter sp.
TAGGTGCGCTTCACCGTCCGTGCCTGAAGCTGGCGGACCAGCGAGGCCTGCGCCGGCTCCGTCTTCGCGACCACCAGCAGCCCGCTGGTGTCCTTGTCGAGCCGGTGCACGATACCGGCACGCGGCAGGTTGCCCACGGCGGGGGCATGGTGCAGCAGCGCGTTCAGCATGGTGCCGTCCCAGTTACCGCTGCCCGGATGCACCACCAGGCCCGCGGGCTTGTCGATCACCAGGAGATCGGCATCCTCATGCACGATCGGCAGCGCGATGTCTTCGGGCTTGTAGGCGTTGTCGACCTCGCGTGGGGCGAGCTCGACCTCGACCACCTCGCCGCTCTTCATCTTGATGCTGGTGCCGGCCTCGCGGCCCTGCACCTGGACGTGTCCCTCGTCGATCAGCCGCGCCAGGCGGCTGCGCGATTCGGCCGGCAGCAGGCGAGCCAGCGCCTGGTCCAGCCTGAGGCCCGCCATCTCCAGGGGGATGGTGAGCTTGACGGCGGGGGTGCAAGTGGCTGTCGCCGCGGTATAATTTCCCCTTCGGGAAACGGAATTCGTCATGAATCGAAGTGTAACGGCAATCGCAGCGGTCGCCCTCGCCCTCGCCCTGTCGGGATGCGGCTTGTTCACCGACAAGATGGAAAAGGCCAAGGACTGGACCGCGGCCGAGTATTACCAGCACGCCAAGGAAGAGTTCGACAACCGCAACTGGGAACCGGCCATCAAGATGTACGAGGCGCTGGAGTCGAAATTCCCCTATGGCAAGTTCGCGCAGCAGGCGCAGATCGAGGTCGCCTACGCCTACTACAAGCAGGGCGATGCCGCGCAGGCGCTCTCCGCGCTCGAGAAGTTCGTGAAGCTCCATCCGAACCATCCGAACCTCGACTACGCGCTGTACCTCAAGGCGCTGGTCAACTTCAAGGAAGACCTGGGTCCCTTCACGCGCTGGGCGGCGCAGGACCTCGCGGACCGCGACCCCAAGCTCGCGCGCGAATCCTTCGAAGGCTTCAAGGACCTGGCGATCCGCTTCCCGGACAGCCGCTATGCGCCGGACGCTCGCCAGCGCATGGCCTACCTGGTGGAAGCACTTTCCCGCCACGAAATCCACGTCGCGAAGTACTACCTCGCGCGCGGCGCCTACCTGGCCGCGGCCAACCGCGCGCAGGACACCATCGTCCGCTTCCCCAACTCCACGCTGCACAAGGACGCGCTCGAGATCATGGTCGAAGCCTACGACCGCATGAACCTGCCGGAGCTGCGCGACGACACGCGCAAGGTGCTGGCGAAGAATTTCCCCGGCGACCGCATGTCGGCGGATGGCCAGAACCGCGGCAAGGCCTGGTGGAAGTTGTGGTGATGGGACAGTAGCTGCGGCGGCGTAGTTGGGTGCGCCGCTTTTTAAACACAGAGGACACGGAGGAAAAAGCGAGGACACAGGGTAAAACAAAAGCTGATTGTTGTTCGAGGTGCTGCCGGCGACAACTCGAATCGAGATCGTTTTTTCTTTACCCTGTGTCCTCGCTTTTTCCTCCGTGTCCTCTGTGTTTAAAACCCCGCCTTCGCACTCCCTGATCCCCGCCACCGGGAGCAAGCTCAGCTAGCGAGGGTCTTCAACAGGTATTGCTGCGCGCAGAAGGCCTTGCCGCGCCCTGCCTTGCGGCGCTTGTAGCTGCCGCTCGACTCCATCTCCCAGGCCTGCGTGTTGTCGTCGAGGTAGGCCTTGAGCCCCTCGCGCATGACGCGACGGCGCACCTTCACGTCGAGCACCGGCACGCACAACTCGATGCGTCGGAAGAAGTTGCGCTCCATCCAGTCGGCCGATGAAAGCAGGATTTCCGCCTCGCCGCCATTCTTGAAGTGGAAGATGCGTGTGTGCTCGAGGAAGCGCCCCACGATGCTGCGCACCTTGATGTTCTCGGAGAGCCCCTTCACACCCGGGCGCAGCGCGCATACGCCGCGCACGATGAGGTCGATCTTCACGCCCGCCTGCGACGCCTTGTAGAGCGCGTCGATCACCTGCGGCTCCAGCAGCGCATTCATCTTGGCGATGATGCGCGCGGGTTTGCCCGATTTCGCCACGCGCGTCTCGTTTTCGATGGCGGCGATGGTGTTGGCGTGCAGCGTGAAAGGCGCCTGCCACAGGTGCTTGAGCTGGGTCATCTTGCCGAGCCCCGTGAGCTGCTGGAACACCTCGTTCACGTCCGAGCAGATCGCCTCGCGACAGGTGAGCAGGTCGAAGTCGGTATAGAAACGCGCGGTGCGCGGATGGTAGTTGCCGGTGCCCACGTGGGCGTAGCGCACCAGCTTGCCAGCCTCGCGGCGCACCACCATCGACATCTTGGCGTGGGTCTTGTGACCCACCACGCCGTAGACCACGTGGGCACCGACTTCCTCCAGGCGCGCGGACCAGTTGATGTTGGCTTCCTCGTCGAAGCGCGCCATCAGCTCCACGACAACGGTGACTTCCTTGCCGGCGCGCGCCGCGTCGATCAGCGTCTGCATGATCACCGAGTCGGTGCCGGTGCGATACACCGTCTGCTTGATGGCGACCACCAGCGGATCGCGCGCCGCCTCGCGGATGAACTCGATCACCGGCGTGAACGACTGGAACGGGCGGTGCATCAGCACGTCACCCTTGCGGATGGTTGCAAAGAGGTCGCGCCCCTTCGACACCGCCTTCGGCAATCCCTGCTGGAACGCGGGGTACTCGAGGTCCGGACGATTGACCTGCTCGGGGATGCTCATGAGGCGCACGAGGTTGACCGGCCCCGCGACCGAATAGAGGTCGTCGCCGTCGAGGCTGAACTGCGACAGCAGGAAACGCCTCATCGCCTCCGACATGTTGTCGGCGACCTCGAGGCGCACCGCGTCGCCGAAGTGGCGCTGCGGCAATTCGCCCTGAAGGGCCTTGCGAAGGTCCTTCACCTCTTCTTCTTCCACGAACAGGTCGGAGTTGCGCGTGGCGCGGAACTGGTAGCAGCCGAGCACGTTCATGCCCGAGAACAACTCACCCACGTGCGCGTGCAGGATGGAGGTGAGGAAGATGAAATCGTTGGGACCCTGGCTCACCTGCCTGGGCAGCCGGATCACACGCGGCAATACGCGTGGCGCCTGCACGATGGCCGCGCGCGAATCGCGACCGAAGGCGTCGCGGCCTTCCAGCTCGACCGCAAAGTTGAGGCTCTTGTTGAACACGCGCGGAAACGGATGCGCGGGATCCAGCCCGATGGGCGTGAGGATCGGCATCATTTCGCGGAAGAAATAGTCGCGCACCCAGGCCAGTTGGCCGGGCGTCCACTCGGAGCGGCGCAGGAAGCGGATCCCTTCCTTCGCGAGACCCGGGAGGATCTCCTCATTCAGCAATCGGTACTGGCGCTCGACGATGCCCTGCGCGCGCGCGGCAACCTGGCGGAAGACGTTAAGCGGCGTGAGGCCATCGGCGCCCGCGGCGGCCGCACCCAGCTTGATCTGCTCCTTGATCGACGAGACGCGTATCTCGAAGAACTCGTCGAGGTTGGAGGAGACGATGCAGAGGAACTTCAGCCGCTCGAGTACGGGAACGGTCCTGTCCTCGGCCTGCGCGAGGACGCGGCGATTGAACTCGAGCGCCTGCAGCTCTCGGTTCAGGAACTGATCGGGGGTGTGGCGCTGCACGCGCTTTGGCTGGGCCTTGCCGGCCTTGGGATTCTTTGCCATGAGGGTAGCGGTGCTTCGTGACCGTTGCGTGACAAGGGTGAATGTCATACTCAACCCTTAATGGAATATACCACCCTCGGTGCGGTTGATCTCGGCTCCAACAGCTTCCACCTGGCCATCGGGCGCGTGGTGGAGGACCAGATCTATCCGCTCGATTCCCTCAAGGAAACGGTGCGGCTCGCCAACGGCATCACGCCCGACCGGCAGCTCGATGCAGCGGCCCAGGAACGTGCGATTGCCACGCTCAAGCGCTTCGCCGAGCGCCTCGCGGGCATGCCGAAGGAAGCAGTGCGGATCGTGGGCACCAACGCGCTGCGGGTGGCAAAAAATTCCGGTCCATTCCTCAGGCGCGCGGAAGCCACGCTCGGTTTCCCGATCGAGGTGATTCCCGGACGCGAAGAAGCACGCCTCATCTACCTCGGCGTCGTGCATTCGCTGCCGCTCGCAAGCCACAACCGGCTGGTGGTCGACATCGGCGGCGGTTCCACGGAATTCATCATCGGCAACAAGCTGAAGCCACTTGCCATGGAAAGCCTCTACATGGGCTGCGTGAGCTACACCTCACGCTTCTTTCCCGACGGGCGCATCGACAAGAAATCGATGAAGCAGGCGGAGCTGGCCGGGCGCGAGCAGGTGCAGGCGATCGCGGAGCGTTATGAAAGCGTGGGCTGGCATGAGGCGGTGGCTTCCTCCGGCACCGCGCGCTCGATCGCCGAGGTGCTGCAGAAGAATGGCCAGTCAGCCAAGGGCATAAACAACGCGGGCCTCGGGTGGCTGCGCGAGCAGCTGCTGTCCGCCGGCGACTTCCGCAAGATCAACCTGCAGGGCCTTCGCGAGGATCGGATCCCGGTGTTCGCGGGAGGGGTCGCGATCATGTCGGCGATCTTCGACGATCTGGGCCTGAAGGAAATGACGGTGGCGGAAGGCGCGCTGCGCGACGGCGTCCTGTGGGACCTGCTGGGCCGCGTGCACCACCGCGACATCCGCGAGGTCACGGTTGAGCAATTCGCGCGCCGCTACCACGTCGACATCGCGCAGGGCGCGCGCGTGACCGCGCTGGCGCAACAATTCCGCAAGGACCTCGCCCGCGACGACGACAGCCTCGCAGCGCAGGACGAATTCCTCGACTGGGGCGCGCGCCTGCACGAGATCGGCGTCTCGATCGCGCAGGCGGCGTACCACAAGCATTCGGCCTACATGCTCGCCAACGCGGACATGCCAGGCTTCTCACGCCAGGAACAGGGATGGCTTTCGAACCTGGTGCTGGCGCAGCGCGGCAAGCTCGCCAAGATGAAACCCGCCTTCGAGGACGACGCGCGGCTGGCGGCGCTCGCCTTCTGCCTGCGCATGGCAGTGATCGTGCATCGCAGCCGGCGCCCGATCGAATTGCCGCGCGGCCTCAAGGTCTCGCGCAAGGGCAAGGTCTGGCGAGTCGAAGCCCCCCAGGCCTGGCTGGATGCGAACTCGCTGGTCACCGTGGCGCTTGAGCGTGAGCAGGAGGAGTGGGCCTCCGTCGGTTACGGGCTCGAGGTCACCGCGTCCTGAATTTTGCTTGCTGCCGGTTCAGGCTGTTACGCCGATGAACGCAAACGCTAGGCCGCGAGTTCCGTCTTGTATGCGGACTCCGGCGTGCCATCCTTCCACGGCAGATGGACCGGATAAGGCTTCAGCAGGCAATCGTCTGGCAGCGTCACGATCGGCGTGAAGTCGCGATGCGCGATGTACTCCGGCCGCTTGAAGCGGCGGATGTGGTTGGAGACCGCGCAGAGCGAGAGATAGACGCTCACGCGATTCCACGGCGAGAGGTTCGACGTGGAAGCGTGCACCAGGCAACCGTGGAAGAGGATCATCGAGCCGCGCGGGCCCTTGGGCGCCACGATCCCGCCCTGCCCGACCAACTGCGTGATTGTTCCCTTGTCGATGGTCCAGAGCGGATAACTCGTGGTGCTGGTGTCGTGGCCCGCAGGCAACGCGCCCTGCTTGTGGCTGCCGGGGATGAACATCAGCGGGCCATTGAACTCGTTCACTTCGTCGAGGAAGATCGCCACATTCATCGCACGCGCCTCAGGCATCAGGTCATCGTTCATCCAGGTGCCGTAATCCTGGTGCCACTGCCAGACGTCGCCCTCGAAGGCGATTTTCCCGTTGATCTTGAACTGGTGCATGTACAGCTCTTCGCCGAAGACCTGCTTCACCGGGTCGATCATGCGCGGATGGCGCGCAAGGCGGGCGAAGGGCTCGCTGTACATATGCGCGGCGAAATTGGTGCGGACCGCTTCACTACCCTTTTCCCGCACGTTCTCCGGCCGGCGCTGGGCGTAGAGGTTCGGGACCTCGTCGAGCAGCACCTGGATCTCCGCCTCCGAGAAGAGGCTCGGGAAGAACAGGTAGCCGTCGCGATCAAAGGCGGTCAACTGGTCGGGTGTGAGTTTCATGGCAATTATTCTGCACTTTTTTCGTGGCGTTCGAGCGTGTCCGGATCGAGCACCGCCCTCAGCACCGTCTCGTTGCGGCCGTTGCGTTCCCGCGTCGAGAACCAGAGGATGGAACCCTTGCGTACCGACACTTCGCCGCTCTCGCCTCCAAGGAGCAATGCCGCGACCTGCCCGAGCGTGGGCTGGTGTCCCACCACCAGCACCTGGCCTGCGTGCGGCCAGCCCGCCTCCGCGAGGATGGAGTCCGGGCCTGCGGCCGTGGAAACGGATTCACGCACTTCATAGGACATGTCGAGAGGCGCGACCGTTTCAAGCGCGCGCACCGCGGGGCTCACGACCACTCGCCAGGTGCCTTCCAGTTGCGGGCGCAGCCAGCGCGCCATGCGGGCCGCCTGCTTTTCACCTTTCGGCGTGAGCCGGCGCGCCGAGTCGCCCTGCGGGCCCGGGTCTTCGGCATCCGCGTGCCTCCAGAGGATCAGTTCCATTTTTTCCTTGTTTCCCGCAGCGAGGATGTTGGAAGGCCGTTTTTTTGAACACAGAGGACAC